>NZ_WWJX01001556.1 GCF_009865215.1 Streptomyces sp. SID3343
GGCCGGGTGGGGTGGGTCGGGGCGGGTCGGGCGCTTGCCGGCAGCGCAGCCGGCCCGACGCACTGCGGCCGAGCCACGGCAGGCTCGCCGTCGACCAAGCTGACGCCGGTCCACCGCCGAGTCCTGGTGGCCACCGAAACAAGGAGAAGGACGAGCCTGAACGTGTCCACTGCACCCACGGTCCTCAGTGATACCCCCGGCTCCTTCGCCTGGGGCGTCTTTCACGAGCGGCACCCGAAGCTCATCCGACAGGTGCTCGACGCCCTGCCGTACGGACCGACCGAGCGGGCAGCGGTCGACGAACTCCTGTCCGAGAGCATCGGCGGCGTGCTGGAGCCGCTCAGCGAGAGCGCCCACGATCACGAACAGTGGCTGGTGTGGGGCGAGGGCTTGTTCGGACGGCCATGGGGCGAGGCGCCGTTCCTGTGGGCCGAGAGCTACTTCTACCGCAGGCTGCTCGAAGCCACCGGCTACTTCCGGCCCGGGCCCTGGCAAGGCATCGACCCGTTCGCCCCGTTCAAGAACGCCGAGTTGGCCGGCCCCGCCGTCGACGACGAACTGACGGCTCTCGACGACCTGCCTTCCCTGTCCGCCGACAAACGAGCCGAGGCGCTGCTCTCCTCAGCCCTGTGGGGCAATCGGGCAGACCTCGGTTTCCGCATCACCGCCTCGGCCGGACACACCCAAACCCCCGCCCTGCTCGCGGACGACAGCCCACTCCTGTGGTCCACGCTCGCCGCAGCGACCACCGCGAGGGTCTGCGTCATCGCGGACAACGCCGGCCGGGAACTGCTGCCCGACCTCGTCCTGGTCGACCATCTCCTCACGAGCGGATCGGCCGCCGAGGTCGTCCTGTACGTCAAGCCCTCCCCCTATTACGTATCGGACGCGACCACCGCCGACGTACTCGCCACCGTTGACCGCCTCCGCTCGGCCCCAGGGCAGGAGGCCGGACTGATCGGCCGACGCCTCTGGCAGGCGATGAACGGCGGCACCCTGGCGGTCCGCACCCACCCGTTCCTCTGCGCACCGCTGCCGTTCCACGACATGCCCGCCGACCTCACGGCAGAGCTCTCCCGTGCCACGCTGACGATCAGCAAGGGCGACCTCAACTACCGCCGCCTCGTCGGGGACCAACTCTGGGACCCCACAACCCCATTCGCCGACCGCGCCGCCCACTTCCCATCCCCGGTCGCCGCCCTGCGCACGTTGAAGTCGGACGTCATCGTCGGCCTCGACGCACCCGTGGTCACCGCACTGAACACCACAGACGAACCCTGGCGCACCAGCGGCAAGTACGGCCTCATCCAAACCCACACCGGAACGTAGTACCTCCCCAAGCCCTAGCCGACACCACAGAACCCCAACAGCAGCCACCCCCACCCCCGATCCCGAACACCAACCCACCAACCCCTCCGGCCCACCAACCAAGTCACTGCCGACCGAGTCCCCCACAAACCAGGTCGCCGACCCCGAGGTGATGCCCCGACTCACGCAGGCAGCCCCGGACAGAGGTCCAAAACTGTGAAGAAAACCGCAGCCCGCAGTGTTCGTGCCGGCCAGAAGCCCAAATCCGACCCTGACGCAAGTGGACCGTCAGCGGACCGAACCCTGAACCCGCGGATCAACAAGCTGGACACCGTTGGTAGTACCGGGGGCTGGGGCGGGTAGCGGTGCGCAGTTCCGTCCGACCGCGTCCCGCTGACACCGCCCGCAATGCGAAGCGCGAGCACCTCCGCTCACGCAAGCGGCCCCGGACCAGAGGTCCAGGGCCGTGAAGAAGACCGCTGTTCGCGGTATTCATGCTGGTCAGAAGCCTAAAGTGGGCCCTGACGCGAGTGGGCCGTCAGGGGATCGAACCCTGAACCCGCGGATTAAAAGTCCGCTGCTCTGCCAATTGAGCTAACGGCCCGGTTGGGCGCCGGCGGCGAACCGCGTTTTGCCCACCGGCAGCGTACCGGTAACCGATCGAACCTGCTGCGAGTATCCCCGGACACGCCGTGACCTGCGGGAACGTGGATGCGGGCATGTGAGGTCGGCACGTAGTCACGAGCATCTGAAATACGCATACCAGACATCGCGAGGTGCCCTTCTGGGCTCGCGGTCGTTGTGGCCGGAGCGCGGAAATCCGCGTCAGGGGTCCAAAATCCGCGTGAGTCGAACTCATCCGTGGGTGTCCGCGCTCACCTACGCGCTCACATGGACCGCATCGCCGTGTCCGCAGTGGCGGCAATTTCATGACTGTCCGTGTTCGCAAATCAGCTTCACCGGAGAAGTTGGAACTCCTCGGAGGCTCATGGCCTCCGATCCATGACTCCGTCGGATGCCCTCCGGCATGGGCGAGGCGTGCCTTCTGGAAGGATGCCGTGCCGTGCGCATATCCCCGATACCTCTCGATGGGGACACCGTCGGCGTGCTACGCCGTGATTGGCAGGCGATCGCGGTTGCGTCCGCCATCACCGGTGCGGCCGTGGCGTGGCGGGTCGGCCTGCACGCGGTGTTGCCGGCCTTCCTCGCGTTCACGCTGCTTGCTGTTGTGCTTGTGGTGTGCGATCTACGGCTCCTGCGGCTACCGGATGCGCTGACTCTCCCGGCCTATCCGTTGCTCGTGGCGCCGTTCGCGGTTCCGCTCGACTGGTCCGCGACCGCGCGTGCGTTGACGGCGATGGCCGCGATGTTCACGGGCCACGTCCTGATCGCTCTGCTCGCTGGGGGAATCGGCCTCGGCGACGCCAAAGCGGCGGGCTTGATCGGGCTGGCGCTGGGCTGGTCGTCGTGGACCGCGCTGGCACAGGGGGAGGCTGTCGCGTACCTCTGTGCCGGCGCGTACGCGGTCGTGCTGGTGGTGAGCAGACGCGCCTCGCGCGAAAGCGTCGTGCCGTTCGGGCCCTTCTTGTTAGGCGCGACGGCACTCGTCATGATTGCCAAGGGCGTCTGACCGCCGGCAGTTCGTCTGCGCCGGGTCGGCGCTTGGAGAGCCGGTCGAGGTGTGGGGCGGTCACCCGTGCGAATGGGCACCCCGGGTTTCCGGTCGGGGCGTCCGGGGTGCGCGTTACTCCTCGTCGGTCAACCCGAAGCGCTGGAAACGGCGATCACCCGCCCGGGCGACCCACACCGCACCACTTCCGCGCGGCGGACGATGTGTCGAAACACGTGCGACGGTCGGTGTCGCAGGCAGTTCACACGGAGGGCGCTGGGCCTCGCGCCGTTGTACACGCCTTGCGAGGGGTCCGCTCTGTTGTGGTCGATCACGTTCACGCGGTACGCCGCCGGGCGGCCACGCTGGCCCTGGTGCCGGTGGCGCCTCGGGCAAGGGGTGGGCTAAGGGGTGGGCAAGGGCACAGATGTAGCGGCGGTGGATCGCTGGCAGGCAGCGGCACCGTACGTGGCTCCGGTGGGGGTGAGGATCGTGTCGGGTACCGGCTTGATGCTCTCCACGCGTACGGACGGGTAGGGGTGGCTGTATTCCTCGGTGCCGCGGCGCAGGGCATGGGCGGTGTCGCTCAGGATCGTGGCGACCTGGTGGAGGCGGTAGTCGATGTGGGTGTGCCACTCGGCGCGTTGTTGGTTGCCGGCGGACCTGGGGAGGTCGGGGCGTTCGTCGACGTCGGCGGTGTCGTGGATGGCCGACGCGAGTTGGGCCAGGGCGCGGCTGGTGTCCGCGGCTGCGGCGGTGAGGACGGCGGTGGTGCGGCGGGAGAGGGGCGAGGCGTCGGCGGTGTCGGCGCTCGCGACGATCTCGTCGCCGAACTCGGAGGCGAGTGAGGCCAGCACGCTGTGTGCGGAAGCGAGCCTGGCGACGGGCGCGAATGTGGAGTCGCCGCCGTGGGTGAGCCTGGTCACGGTTAGGTGGTGGCGCACCTGGTCGAGGGCTGCGGCCAGGTGCAGGTGGTCGCGCAGGTAGGAGTGGGGGTACTCCGCGGGGGGGTCACATGTTCCTCCGAAAGGCGTTGTGACCGGCGGCCCTTGGTGTGGTGGATGGGGTCGGCGCCGTTGGAGTGGCGGCCGGGGCGGTCGTGCGCGAGCGGGCCGTGTCTGCGGTGGAGGGCCGGGTCGGCGCGCTGGTCTTGGGGGCGACAATGGGAGCATCGCCCGGCTTCGGGGGGCGGGCGCGCGCGTGGTCGCCGGATCGCGGATCCTCGGCCGGAGCGGGTTCGCCACAATCAGGTGTCCAGCCGAGGGTGCGCAACGTGCTGTCCAAGGTGGCGTGGTCGCGCATGCTGCGGCGGATGATGTCTGCGGGGATGTGTGTCAGGCGTCCCCAGTCCTCCAGGCCCATGCGGCGGCCGAAGGCGGAGTGGGGCGTGCCGTCGCCCAGTCTCGCGCGGTTCTCGGGTTCCTCGGTGATGGCCTGCTCGGGGTCCCAGCCTGCGGCGAGCCGCTTGCGCAAGGTGGTCGTGGTGCAGCCCGCGCGCGCGTCGACTCCCCACCGGTACAACGCCTTTGTCTCGCCGAATGCGGTGAGCGGGAGGGCGAAATGGGGTCCGTCCGGCCCCTTTTCGAGGGCTTCGGTGAACGATAGGCCGGATTGGGTGATGCGGTTGTAGAGCGTGTGGTACTTGATGCCGCTCTGCTCCGCCCAGCCGTGCAGAGTCAACGTCCGGTCGTTGTGTGTGAACTCCAATGCCGGTTTCTCGTGCTTGGCGCGGGTGATCGCGGTCTCGGGCTCCCATCCCAGGGCGAGGCGGGTTCGAAGGGCGTCGCGTTTGACCGAGCAGCGGGTGTCGGTGGCCCATTCGGCCAGCGTCTTGCTCTCCCCGAACGCGAGGATGTCGCCGCGAGACCGTGTCCAGTCGTAGCGGTCCATCCGGGTGTCCCGGGGCCATTTGGGGCGCTTTCCCTGTGTGGTCGAGGGCTCCGGTTCTCGCGTGGGAAGGCTGTCTTCGGCGGTGGTGGGGCCCAGGGGTGGGATGTCGGTCAAGGTCGCCTTCCGCTGCGGGGTCCGTGAGCGGCAGTTGGGTTGGTGGGGTCGGGGCCGGTCGTGGGCCATGTGGCGACGCCGGTGCACCAGGGTGTGGCGGTGGTGGTGGGCGGCGTGTGCGTGAAGGGCGCCTTGGTCGCTGTGATGGCGTTGTGTCGGCGGGCGAGGGCGTCGTCGAGCGGGGTCAGGGCGGTGCGTGCGGCGGTGACGAGTCGGGATGTCGAAAGCGTGGGGTCGCCGGCGTGGGTGCCGACGGCGGCGGCTGCGGAGGCGGCCGTGCGCAGGACGTACGCGCGCAGGACGCGTCGGGCCCGGTAGTCGACGTCGGCGGGCATTCCCGAGGTTGCGATGTGTGCGACGAGTTCGGGGGTGAGGCCGCCGTCGCCGGCGGCGAAGGCTCCTTGGTGTTGGGCCTCCCAGGCCAGCGTCAGCGAGTCCACGGGTTCGCCTCGGAGAACCAATGCGTGCACGCAGCGGTAGAGGGTGGCGTGTGCCGTGTCGGCGAAGTCCGCGGGGGTCAACCAGCGGCTGAGGGCGCTCATCGGTGCGGGGTCGAGGATCAGCGCTCCGATCAGGGCCTGTTCGTCGTCCAGGTTGCCCGGCAGCGGTGGTTCGGGGTTCAACTCGGGCGTCGGCACGGCGGGCGTCGACGTCGCGGTGTCGTGGTCGGGTCGGCGGCGGTGGAGGTCGTCCAGGACGCGGTGGAGGTGACGGTGGTGGGTGAGGGTGTCGGCGAGGCCGTCGCGGGCGTGGTCGGCGGCGGCGACCTGGCCGAGTCGCACGGCGTGTTCGCGGACGAGGCGGTGGTCGGCGGCCTCGACGATCATCCGCGCGTATACGAGCGCGTGGCGGGGGCGGGGGCAGGCGGCCATGAGGGTGTGGGCGTACACCGGGGTGATGCCGGCCGCGTGGGCGCCCGCGTCGCGCACGAGCGCCATGGTGCGGTCCGCCATCGTCAGTCCCGGGTCCGGCGGGCGATCGAGCAGGGCGCGGTAGAGGGCGGCGTGCGCGGGCCGATACATGTGGTGGGGTCGCAGGTGCGGGCGGACGGAGTCGATGCGGGAGGGTTCGAGCAGGAGCGCGCCCAGCAGGGCCTGTTCCGCGAGGACGAAGGGCTGCGTTCCGGTCACCTTCCCCGTCGCGGGCCCGTGTCGCCGGCCTGCGGCGTCGGCCGGGTTGTGGCTGCGGGCGTGGGTGGCGCCTGCGCGCCGGCCGGGCTCACGGTGGTCGCCGCGCCCGTGATCGGGTGCCGGGTTGCCGGGGGTGTCGCCGGGCCGGTGGAGGCGGAGCGCATAGTCTCGGTGAGGCTCGACGCCGTCCGGGTGGCAGCAGCCAACTGGTCCGTCAGGAGGGCGAGACCGGAGAGGAAATCGGTCCCGTCGTGCTTGTGCATGCGTTCGGCCCAGTGATGGAGAACGTCGGTGATGTCGCGTAGCGCCCCGAGCATCTCGCCGCGACCGAGGACGATCTCCGCGACGATCAGGGCGCCTTCGCGCGGGGACGACTTCACGCGCAACGCCTGGTCGAGCAGGAGGTGCGTGGCATCCCGGGCCGGGTGGTCCTCGGCGACGACGAGGTCGTCCGCGACGTCCACGCGGAACCTGCTCGCGGTGAGCATCCGGACCGCCTCGGCGACGCCGTGGCGCTCCGGGACGCGGTTTCCCAGCACGAACTCGACGTGAGTGGTGTGCTCGTCGCGCACGAAGCCGGCTCGTTCCAGGAGGTCACGGGCAAAGAGGTCGAGCCCGCAGTTTGAGACTCGGACCGTGGGCGGCAGGTCTTGCCGCGTGCTTGAGGGGTTCGGGTCGCGCCGGAACCTGAGCGGTGCTCCGTAAGCCCAGGGCGGGTCGAATTCCATGGGGATCTCCGGTGATTGTGCGAGCAGGGTGGGTGCGGCGGGTCCGGCGTGACTGGCGTTCCTGCGTCGTGGGTCACGACGGCCTCGGCAGCCGGTGATGGTGAGCATGCGTGGGGCGCGGGCAGTGATCCCCTTTGATCAGGAATCTGGCCGAGGTCGCGTTCCTCGTGGTGCGGGCGGGAGGGTCCGGGCGGGGTGTGCGGTGTACTGCCTGGGCTGCGTTTGTTCTTCAGCGCACGGGGCGGGCTGGCGGTGGCGGTGGGCTGCTGGGCGGCGGTGTCGGCGCGGTCGGCGCTTTGAGGTCGACCCAGCTGGTCGTGCGTGTCGTTGCCCCTCGGGTCACCATGTGGTGCGGGCGGGGCGCAGGCGCTTCGCCCGGGTCGCGGTTGATGATGTCGGCGGCTAGGTTGAAGAGTTCCGCGGCGTAACCCAGGCGGTCGCTGTACGTGCCGTCTCCGAGGACCTGCGCGGCCCATCGGCCGAGGGCGTTGGTGAAGAGTGCGGCTTGCTGGAGGGCGGCGTTGATCTCCGCGGTGATGTCCGCCGTCTCGTCGGCGTTGAAGGAGAAGCCGAGTTGCTCGGTGAGGTCGGTGATGCGACGCTCCGCCTGACCGATGTCGTGGTCAGTCCAGGGGCGAGTGAGCAGGGAGGAATGGATGTCGACGTCGCAGCCGGCGACGCTCAGGACGCCGAGGGCAGTGCTGGCGATGCGAGCCCGCTGATGACCGTCGGCTCCGTAGGGGGTGCGCCATACCTGGGAGTAGCTGCCGAGGGCGGCGGGTCGGAACCCGGACCGGCGCAGGACCAGTTCGACGAGATCGTCTGCGCCCACGGCGTGGGCCACGCCCAGAAGCGGGTCGTCGCGCATGACGACGGACAAGTGGTGGAAGTCGTCCGTGACGTGGAAGGACATCCTGTTCTGCGCGTACATGCGCGCGCTGATGTCCTGGCAAGCCTGGTGGACCCGGTCCGGGTTCACCAGGAACGGCTTGCCGTCCTCTCCGAGAAGTCGGCGTGCGGCAGCGCGGGCTCGTCGAGGTGGTTGATGACCCAGCCGATGTCGGGGCTGTCGGACGCGTGGACGTGGACGAGGGTCAGCGGCGCCCACGGATTGGCGTCCAGCGCTTCACCGGCGCTTCCGGTTGTGATGTCGGCGAACACGAAACTCCTCTTCGATGGTTGCGATGGCCTCGGCGCACGGTCGGCGTGCGCGCGGGACCGGGGGTTTGGCGTGGTGGTAGTTGTGGCCGTGGGCGCAGCCGATGTCGCCGGGCTGCGCGGAACCGGGCGGAGGTTTGGACGCCGGTGGCATCGTCGAGTCGCGCTCCGGCTACGTGTCCAAAGCACGGTCACGGCAGTGCCGGCGCGCGACGCCGCATGGCGGTATTCCGTTCGTCCACAGGCTGTGGATGGAGGCGGGCATCACGCGGCGAGGTCGAGATCCTCGCGCACCGTGGGCACGTGCGGGGCGAGAAGGTGTCGTGCCAGAGCGGGGGGTACGGCGTTGCCGATCTGCTCGAACACGCGGGAGCGTCCGCCCTGCCAGGGGTAGTCGGCGGGGAACGTCTGCAGCACACCGGCCTGCGCGATGGTGAGTCGCAGGTCGGGGCTGCGCGGCGCGATCGAGGCCACCCGATGGAGGCCGCCGTGGTCGGCGGCCTCCCACCGGGATTCGTTGGCTCGATGTCCGAAGAAGAGAGTGGGCGCGGGTTCGTCAAGGCGTCGAATGGCCGCGTGTGCCTGAGAGTTGCTGCGCAACACCCAGCTTCGCGAGGTCCCGGTCAGCGCCCACGACGGGCGTTCGACGCCGAACTCGTTGCCGCCGTTGCCGCGCCGTCGTCCGCGGGTGTTGACGGTGGCGTCGGTGTCCCAGCCCAGGGCCTGGGCCATGGACACCCAGCGATCCCTGCCCGGGCCGAACAGGGACGGGGGCTGTGCTGCGGCGGCGTGGGTGGGCTCCGGAGGTATGGCGGACCGGGTCCGGGAGGCGATCAGGATCGCCCTCCGTCGCGTCTGCGGGATGCCGTAGTCGGCCGCGTTGACGAGCCCGACCCACACCGAGAATCCCCACCCGCGCAGGATCTGCGCGTACTGCTTCCACAGGGCGAGCACGTCCGGGACCTCTTCCATGACGACCCATCCGGGTCTACCGGCGTGGGTGTGCAGGGCATGGAGGTAGCGCATCGGCTCGGCGGCGAGCAGGGACCGCTCGTCCTGACATGCCGTCAGCAGGCGCTGCCTGCTGTCGATCCCGCGTGAGAGGTCGTCGACCGCCTGGTGCACGAGACCTTGATCGAGCAAGCCCAGCCGTTTGCCCGCCGTACTCCACGCCTGGCACGGGGGGCTGGCGATCAATCCGCTCACGTGGTCGAGGAACGGGCCGACGGGGTGGGCCGCGATGTCCGCGCGCAGCGTGGCGTGACCGGCGGCGAGTCGGGTCGCGCACGCGGCCTCGTCCCACTCGATGCCCACGTCGAACGCGCCGAGTTCGCGCAGTCCCTGCGCCCATCCTCCGGGGCCAGCGAACAGGTCGAGGATCACGCGGCCTCCCCGAAATCCTCGCGGATAGGGGAGCCGGAGCGGCAGGCCCACGGCGAGCAGCCGTCCGCGTCGCCGGACTCGAGTTCGGCGTCGGCGACTGCGTCGAACACATCGCCTTGGCGCGCCCGCCATTCGTGGCTGGTCACGCGGTCGATCGGGGCGATGGACAACGGCAGCAGGCTGCGATGCAGATACGCTTCACCGAGCAGCGGCTTGCCTTCGGCGTTGGCTCTGGCATTGCCCGCGCGGATCGCGGCATCGAATTCGACGACGTCGAGCCACTCGTCCGGCGAATCGTCCCGGAGAGCCCTCCACTGATGGTTTCCGTGGTACGGACAACCCAGGCAACTGGATTTCGGTGTATCGCCGAATCCCCTGGCTCGCAGGAGACGCTGGCAATCGGCGCGCGTGTATCCCAGGTCGAGCAGAGGGTGAACACTGCGCATGTAGTTGATACCGCTGGCCTTGGCACGGTGGATCTCGTCGACCGAAATTCCGATCCACTGCTCCACGAATACACTGCGGGGAACCGGCATCGGATGCGGAAACCCCAGAAGCTCCCTGACCTGGCGTTTGATAGGCTTCAGCTTGTATTCCGACGTGCATTGACGCCTCGTCAGCCCGGCATTTCCGTCGGGGTTGCGAATGTGCAGTGGCATCGAGGCGAACCGGTGGTGGGGATCGAGCGCATCGGTTCTGATGTTTCCGGAGGAGACACGCAGGATGGGAATTCCCGCCGGTTTCGCGATCTCTCGTTCGATGCGATCCAGATGGGAATACACGGTTTTCGGCTCCCAGCCGGTATCACTGAAGATCGCATAGTCGAGGCGGGGCAGATGGCCTTCGGCCGCCAACAGGAGGCACGTGGTGCTCTGGACTCCGGCGCCGAGGCTGAGAATGCGCAGGGCGGGGGTGCTCATGCGGTCTGCCCGAAGTCGTCGCGGACGGTGGAGAGCTTGGCCAGGGCGCGTTCGGTGATCGCGGCCGTCGCGCGGGCGGAGGCGGCGCCGAGTTCCTTCGCGGCGGGTTCCTTGTACCAGGGCTTGAGGTCCAGCAGGGCGGGGCGGATGCCGGTCGCGAACATCAGGGCCTGGCCCTTGGGGAGCGCCCTGACCGCGTCGGCGGCCAGAATGCGCTCCTGGCGCATCGACGTCGATGTGGATTTCCCCGACTCGGAGGACGAATACGACACGGTCTTGACGTCGTGGTCGCCGATCAACCTGGAGAGTTTGTCGGCGAAGTCGGCGTCGTCGATTCCGCTACCGATGACCTTGATGGTGGCGGCGCTCCACAGCGCGTCCATCCCGGCCTCGCCCCACACGCGAACGCCCTGGCGGTAGGACTGGAGAATGCAGATGGGGATGACCCCGCGACTGCCCAGGTGGCTGTACAGATCGGGGAGGTCGCTGATCTTGCAGACGTTGGCCGCCTCGTCGAGGATCGCCAGGCACGGGGCGTCCAGGCGCCCGCCGGAGCGTTCGGCCTGGATGACGGATGAGCGCATGACGGCGTCGGCCGCGGCGGCGATCAACGCGGATGCGCTGCCGCCACCGTCCTTGGACAGCAGGAACAAGGTGTCGCGGCTGTTCGCGAAGTCGGCGGGCTTGAACTCCGGCAGGTCCTCGTGCGGGGTCACCCACGCGGCGATCTCGGGGTCCAGCAGGCACGCGGCGTACTGGCGCGCGGTCTCGTAGATGCCGTCCCGGGTCTCGACGGCGCCGGAGACGGTGCCCTGCAGTTGGGCGGCGACGGCGTCGAGTCCGGCGTCCTGAAGGGTGTCGACCGGAGTGCGGTCGGCGGGGCTGGCCAGCCATGCCAGGACGTCGGTGATGGGCCGCCCGTCGCGGGCGGCGGCCAGGAACAGAGCGCACAGGGTGTTCTGCGCGGCGGTGGACCAGAAGTCGCCTTGTGAGGACTCGTCGACGCTGGCGCTGACGAAGTGGCCGGCGAGCCGCCGAGCGCCGGCCAGGTCGCGGGCGTCCGCGAGGATGTCCCACCACATCTCGCGTTCGGCGTGCGCGATCTGCTGGGGGTCCATCGTCCACACGGTGCCGACGTTCGCGCGGGCGTCCAGGGTGGCGGTGTACGCGTCGCCGGCGGCCTTGTTGGAGGTCAGCAGTACGGGGCCGGGAGCGCGGAGCATCGCGGGGATGGCCAACCCGGAGGTCTTGCCGCTGCGCGGAGCCATGATCGCAAGGATCACGTCCTCCCAACTGGAGCGGACTTCGCGGCGCGACGGCGCGAGCGTTCCGAGGAGGACACCGCGGTCGTCGTCCGGAATGTCCTTGGGTACGACGTCTTTCAGGCTCGGCCGCAGGGACTGGGCCTTGACGGTGATCTCGGGGTCCATGAGCGAGGAGAGTTCACGGCGGGTGGCGAGGCCGTCGGTGGGCTTCCTAAAGCGGGAGTGGATCTTCAGGCCCAGGACGCCGGCGACGGCGAGCACCACGGCGGGGAGCACGTAACAGGTGGTGATCAGCACGGCGTGCGGCAGATGCGGCCAGACGGCGGCTGGTCCCGTGATCGCCGTCACGGGCTCGTACGGGGCCCAAGGGCCCTCGACGATAACCGAGTTGGCGAGGTTCCCGAACAGCCAGCCAGAGCTCCCGGCGGTGAACGCCAGAGCGGTGGCACCGCCCATGAGATACAGGAGGGCGTCGATGCCGGGGGTGGAGGACGGGGCGGAGGCGCGTGGGGACGACAAGGGAAGGGCTCCTTGCGGGCAGGGGGACTCGCCGAGGGGTGGAGGGTGATCGGGGTGGCCGGTGCCTCGACGGCGAAGGGGTTTCGCGGGAGGCGGCGTCGGCCGGGCTGTGGGGTCAGCGGCTGCGGCGCGAGTCGCCGACGGTCGGCGGCGTTGTGGGTGAGGCGGGAGTTGCCGTCACGACAGCGGTGTGGGCCCTGGTCGCCGTGGTTGCCGTGGCGGCTCGGGTTCTGCCGATGTCTTCGGCGTGTGATCCGCCCGCGCGCATGCTCTGGGCGACGGTGCCCAGTTGCTGCACGTCGCGGAACAGGTTCTCGGCACTGGCGTGGATGCGGTTCGCCAGAGCGGGGTCGCCGAGCTGGTATCGACACCAGGAGGCCAGTCGGTCGGTGGTGACCCACAGTTCGGCAAATGCGCCGCGTTGGGGGTCGTAGAGCCGGTCGGCGATCGCGGCCCCGTCTTCGGCGGTGGCGCAGGAGTCGAGGAGGTCGCCGAGGTTCGCGATCGCCTCGCCCGGGCGAGGGATCGGCCCGGGGGTTTCGGCGTGGACGGCCAAGGCCGGGTCGACGGTGACGGTGTATCCGACGGCCGTGAGCATGGCGCTCGCGCGGTCGGCGAGGCGGGTGCGTTCGGCCTGATCGGCTCCGTAGGGGGTGCGCCAGAACCCGTCGGGGTTGTTCCGGAACCCGTCGGGGGTGTCTGCGTACCTGTGTTGCCAGCCGGCACGGGTCAGGAGTTGCCCGGCGAGTGCGTCGCCGCCGTATGCGTGTGCCGCCCCGTTGTCCCGGTCGCGCATCACCACAGTCGACGCCCGCGGGTGGCGGGCGAATTCGTCCTGCCCGGGCGGGAGGAAGCGGTCCTGCTCGGTGATGTCCTCGGCGAGGACGCGGCAGGCGTCGTTCAGGCCGGCTCGGTCCATGGTGAAGGGGCGTCCGTCGTCGCCGACGGTGGCGGCCAGCAGGTGCACGGTGCGGCGGGCATAGTCGTGCACGGCCGCCCAGCGCACGATGGTGTCGCCGTCGGCGCCGACGAAACCGGCGGCTGTCGCGAGGTGGCGTGCGACCTCCCGCCATTCCGTGTGCACGAGTTCGGGCGGACCGTATGGTTGCGCCACCGTCACGTGCCACGCGGTCCGGCCGCCGGCGGGGCTCGTTTTCTGGTGTTGCCGTCGAAGGGCGGGCTCGTGGAGGAGGTGGACCAGGTCGACCAGGCGCGCCCCGTCCGAGCCGGTGTGGTCGTGGAGGACGTCGACGTAGTCGAGGTCGGCGGCGGCGAGGTCGAGCATGTCGTGGGCGCTTTCGCGGTGTCGAACGTGGTTGATGAACATGGCGGCTCCGCGTCAGGTCGTGGGTTATCGGCTGCGGCGCATGGCGCCCGACGAAGGTGTTCCGGTCCGCAGGGACGTGGCCGCGGCCGGTCGCGGGCGATGGAACGGGGAGGGCGCAGGTGCGGCCGGCTGCGAAGCGGTGGCCGGACGGTGCCGTCCGGCCGCCTTGGCGGCGCGCGAGAGCCCCGCGTCTAGGCGCACGTCGTAGCCGAGGGCGTTGAGTTCCTTCGCAGACGTGAGGGCGCATGTGGTCAGGCCGTCCGTGTCGGTGCCGTAGCGGGTGCGCATCCATCCGTCGTCGAACGCGGTGCGCTGGAGTTCGAATCCGTTGCCGAGCAGGATCGCGCGGGCGAGAACGTCACCGCCTTCGGCCGTGACCACACGGCTCGTGTGGGAGCGCAGGACCACCGTGGCCGCCCCCTCGATGGTGTCTGCGGACGAGACCAGCGGGCTGCGGTCGAACGCGTCCTGGGCATTGAGTTCGCCGGTGATGGCCCGAACTTCGTCGAACACGCGCTGGTTGGTGGCGGGGAGAGGGGGCCTGCTGCCGTTGCGGCGGGCCGTGGTGGCGAGCAAATGCAGGTCCTCCGAGCTGCGGTTGCGCACGGCGATCCACGGACAGCCGGGGCTTGTGGCGGGCTCGTCGAAACCGGCGGCGGTCAGGACGCGCCGCGCCACGAAGGTCCACTCGGCGTCGGCGAGTCGGCGACTCCCGGGATTCTGTTCGAGGACGCAGTGCCATACGGGGGCATCGACGCGGGCACCGATGAGGGACGAGCGCGCCGACAGTTGCACGTCGAGGTCTTTCGCGAAGGTGAGCGGATCGTCCGTGTCGGTCCGAGGACGGCCGGTGTTCGCGTGGACCAGGGTCGGTCGCGGCGAGAGCGGCCGGAAGGCGGGCCCGTAGAGATGGTCGACCGCGTCCTGCGCGTCGGTGTGGAACCGGGTGGTGGCGTACACGTCGAAGTCCGTTCGGCAAGGAAAGGGCCGGGTTCGTGGCGGTCAGCGTTGGGGGCGCGTCGCCGCGGGGGGCGCGGTAGAGCACACCATCGGTGCAGCGACGAACCCGCTGCCGTCGGTGCCTGACTCGGGCGGGCGGGGCCCGACGGTCGTTGCCGCGTAACCACCGAAGCGCTTCGCGGCTGGGGTGTGGTCCTGGGCGAGGGAGGCCCGGTAGTCGAGGGGGACGCGGGTGTACGCCCCGGTGACGGTGTAGCCAGCGGCACGCAGGAAGGTGTCGGCGACGACGGCGATCTGCGTGTGTTCGTCACTGTCGGCGGCGTGGGGGACGCGCCAGGCGCTCCGACCGGTCGGGGAGGTCGTGTGCTCGAACCCGGCGTGCGCGAGCAGGAGGCCAGCGAGTCGGTCTGCGCCCTCGGCGGTCACCTCGAAGGGGACCCGGTCGTGGAGGTCGACGGTCATCGGCTGGGTCCGTATGGAGTGAGGGGCAGGTCGGACGCGGCCGAGTCGGCGGAGCATGTAGAGCTCACCGTCGAGGGCGTCGAACTCGTCGAGGTAGTCGTGCACGGACGGGACGAGGAGGGTGGCGTCCAAGCGCGCGGCTGCGGCCACCAGGTGCACGGCGTGGGTGGCGTGGTCGCGGAGCAGGATCCACGGGGTTGCCAGCCGCCCGAAGCCGGACTCCAGACCGGCGGAGTCCGCGACGCGGTGCGCGATGTCGGTCCACGCCCTGTCGCCGAGTACGTTGCCGACGGTGGTGTCGCCGAGGAGGAAGTGCCACGCGGGTTGCACGGGCGTGCCGGTGTGGCGTGCGTATCGTGCCGCCGGTCCGGCGATGGCGTCGGCGAGTTCGGAGTGGTCGGTGCCCAGTCCCGCGATGGGGGACGAGGTGGCCTGGTTGTGGATGACGCGTAGGCCCGAGACCGTTTGCGTGGTGTCGTGGTCGAAGAGGTCGTGAACGAAGGTGCGAACGATCTCGCCGTACACGGCGGGTGGCCTTTCGTGGCAGGTCGTCGGATGGCGCGTTCGGTCGTGGCGTGGTCAGCGCCGACGCCGGGGGGTCGCGACGGCGGGTGCGAGCGCGACGCCGGGTGCGTCGGGGGTGATGGTGTGTCGTCGGGAGCCTTGGGTGGGGTGGGTAATGCGGCTGTGTGCTTGGGCGGATCGGGTGACGCCCAGGGCCGGGTCGACGCGCACGATGTAGCCAGCGGCGGTGAGGCGGTGGCGGGTGGCGCGGGCGAGGTCGGTGATCTCGCTCGGGCCTGCGCCGAACGGGCTGTGGTACCAGGTGTCCTCGTACCGGGGGCCGGGGATCCACGCGAGGTCGCGGATGTGTGCGGCGATGTCTTTGTTGTGGGCGGCGAGGGTGACGAATCGGTCGGGGTGGGCGGCGACGAGTACGACGTCGGCTTCGCGGGGGATGTGCGGGTCGGCGTCCGCGAGCCGGGTCAGGACGTCGGCGAGTTCGCGGCACTCGGCGAGGACTCGGGAGTTGTCGACCTCGCGTGGCTCCTCGTGGAAGGCCACGAGCGAGGCGATCAGGTGCACCGTGTCGAGGTTTTCCCGAACGAGGATCCAGGGGCAGTCGCTGCTGTCCGGTCGGCCCGCGAGGCCGGCGGCCCGCAGGACGTGTGTACCGACGGCGCTCCACTCGCGGTCCGTGAGCAAATGCGAGCGGCCGTGCCGGCGAAGTGCGCAATACCAGGTCGTGTCGGTGTTCTGGAGGTCGTCGCGGTCGATGCGGTACAGGGAACCGGGTAGGTCGATTGCTCGTGCCAGGCGATCGCGTGTGTGATCGCACCAGGGGGCGGTGCCGGAGCGGTCCGCGGTGGCGGCGTCGTGGATCACTTGCATGGGGGCCGGATTGCCGCGCCGGTCGGTGAGGAGATCGAGGACGTCGCGGGTGTCGGCGATGGTGGACATGGCGGGGATCAGCAGGACGAACCTCCCGTCGGTGGTACCGGTTTCAGCGCTTGCGCGGTCGGGGTGCGGCGGTGCCCGTGGGTGTCGACGTCGCGGCGGCGGTGGTGGTGAGTGAGGTGGGTGAGGGCGCCATGCCTTGTGTGCGGGTGCGGCGGGTTGCGGTGGGCGTGGGGAGGTGAGGGCCTTCGTGGGCGGCGCCGACTTGGCGGGAGATGTCGAGGACGTTCCACCCACGCTCGTATGCGCCTTGATCGGCGAGGTGCCAGGCCAGCTCGTCGAGGCACTCTCGAACGCGCTGGACCGTGCCGTCGTGGTCCAGGAGCAGGTGGGTAAGGGTCGGGGTGTCGGTTCGGACGTCGTCGCGGAGGCGGTCGACGACGTCGGCGATGGCCGGTGCCATCCAGGGCCCCAGGTGCGAGTTCCGACCGGCCAGCAACCCGGGGTCGACGTGCACGGTGTGGCCGATCGCGGTGAGCAGGCGGGTGGCCTGTGTGCACCGTTTCTGCACGAGCCATTCCGCGCTGTCGGGCGGGAGTTGGTGTCGGTCGGGGGCGAACGCGGACTCGGCGAAACCGGCTCGTTCCAGCAGTCGTGCCGCTGTGTGATCGGCCCCGTGGGCCACGACCAGTCCGTTGTCGTCGCGAAGTTCCACTTCGGGAAGTGCGGCGTTGGGGGCGCTTCGCGTCGTGGCGGGTGTGGTCTTCGCTGGCACGTGGAACCCGCGCAGGGCGTAGAGGAGGCGGGCGGTCTCGGTCGCGGCCGTGGTCATGCCGGCGGCACGGCGGATGCGCTCGGCTTCCTTGTGGTGGCCCCGGGGGAATTGGCGTTGCCTGAGGGTGTCGAGGGTGTCGTTGACGCGGGTGAGCAGGCCGTGGCCGGGGTCGAGGAGGCAGTGGGTGAGGCTGGCCACGTCGGCGGGCCCGGGAAGGGACTGGATGCCCTCGACCGTGGCGATCAGGGCTGCCGTCGACAGGTGAGGAAGCAGGTCGTTCTCGGGCTCGAACAGGTGGCCAGCGACGGTGACGGGGTAGTCGGCCGCGGCCACTGCGGCGACGGCGCGGGCGCATTGGGCGAGGTCGTCGTGGGGGTCGCCGGAGGTCAGGGAGTATTCGCGGTCGAGTGGACCGGAGTTCGTGGTTTCGCCGAAGCCGGCGGCGAGGAGGACGTCCCGGGAGATCCCGATGCCTCCTTCGGCGATGGGTTCGCGGTCCGGGGCGCGGCGGCTGATCAGGACGGCCGGGTCGTAGGCGCTCTCGTAGTCGATGGGATGCCACTTGGTTTGGCGCAGGTGGGCGCTCGTGGGCCGGCCGTACAGGGGGTGATCGGTCATGAGGTCTCTTCCTGGGAGCGGGGCTATCGGCCGAGAGCGCGCGGCGGGATGGGTGCCTCCGTGGTCGCCGGCGTCGGCAGCGCCTGCGGGGTGAGGGTGCGGCCGAGGGCGGCGGCTTCGCGGGCGTTCCGCAGGATCGCCGTGGACAGTTCCAGCCGGGTGTCGCCGTGGTGCTCCCGCAGCCAGGCGCTGGCCAACGCCAGCGTCGGGGCATGGTGGTGGCTCATCTCGAAGAGGCGTTCGCGCCGGTCGCTGTACATCGCGACGGCCAGGAACCGGCGGTCCGCGTGGGTAGCGAGCGAGTCGTAGGCGACCAGCACGTGCCCGGGCCGGTCCCGCCGGTCGCGCACGACCGCGGAGGCGACGAGGGTCAGGTGTGGCCACCGGTCGGCGACCAGGCTCGCGGAGTCCGCCGAGGACGGTTCGACGGGGATCCAGGTGTCGCTCCCGAGGACGTCCGCGCCCTCCCACGTCGGGGATCGCATCAGAACGGGTTCTCGTGAGGACGGTCGGCGGTGGTGGCCGCGGCGACGAGTTCGGGCAGGTCCGTGGGGTCTGCGTCGCGCTGGTCGATCCACCAGCCGGCCCGGCCGATGGTGCGGGCGGCCTGCTCGATGTCCTGCCAGGCTTGTTCGTCGAGGTCGCCTTCGATGACGAGGCTCGTGTGGGCGGCGGTGACGAGCTGGTGGCGGCAGCGGGTCGCCCACTGGACGGCCTTGTCGGTGCCGGTCAGGGGCTGCATGTCGAACTGGTGGGCCCAGGTGTCGGCGGCCTCCTGCTCGGCGGCGCGGCGCCCGGCGATCCAGGTCGCGGTGTCGTCGGTGTCGGTGGTGCGGGCGGCCTGCCAACAGGCGGTGCAGTCGCGGGTGGCCAGCCACCGGGCGAATCCCGCGCGCTCGTCGGCGGCTTTGTGGGAGAGGTCCTTGTCGGCCTGGTGGCCGCAGACGTGGTCGATGGTCCAGTGGGTGGCCACCCCCGGGGAATTCCGTTTGGGCGTTACGTTCGAGGTCGGGCTGCTGGTCTGCGGCATATCGAGTGCCTTTCGTTGGCGGTTGGGGTGGTGGCTCGCGCCGTTGCGGAGGGTCGTGCATCAGATGCACGATTCATGCGGCGGACGGAGGTGGTCTGGAGAGTGCTTGGCGGTGGTCTCGGGGACGCTTCCGCCTTCTGCGACGTCTCAGCGTGTTCTGCGGATGGCGTCTGTGGCCGCCGTGGCGATGGCGACGGGAGCGCTGGAGGGCTGGGTCAGGTGCAGCAAGGTGGTCCCCGGCAAGTGGCGGGACTTTGCGGTGAGGGTGAGCTGGAGTACGGCGCAGCCGGCGGTCGTGAGCTGCTTGACGCGGGTGACGGCTTGAGCGGTTTCGTCGGGGGTATAGACGGCGTCGGTGACGATCACGAGGAGGCGGCCGGCGCCGGGGCGGCTGAGTTCGAGGCCGTGGTCGAGTGCGTCGATGGCGTCGCCGAGGTTGTGGCTGCGGCCGTTGGCTTTGACCGTCGTCACGCGCTCTGGTGCTCGGTGGGTGGGTCGGGTCAATGCGGTCAGGTGCGTGTCGTAGGCGATGGTGGCGGTAAGGGAGTCGGGGTCGGTGAGGGCTGCCGCGCGTGCCACGATCCAGGCAGCGGACGCGACGGGCGCGCAGGCGGCACTCATGGAGCCGGAGACGTCGACGGCGATACCCACACGCAGCGGTGGGGTGGGCGAGCTGCGGCGGCGGGTGTGGGTGAACGGCTGTGCGGTGGGGACCGACCCGGCCGCGCGCTGGGCGTCGCGGGCGAGGGCGGCGCGCATGTTGAGGCGGCCGGGCGGGGTGGGGCTGGTGGTCCGCTCCTCGGTCCGCTCGCGGTAGGCGGCGGCACGCAGGGCGCGGCTCAGGCGCGCGGCGGCACTCTGCTCGGTGGCGGTGGGCCTGCGGGTGCCGGTGACCGGGTTGCCGTGGGGCGCCGGTGTGCCGTCGGGGTTGACGGTGGTGCCGCCGGCGTTGAACACGCTCTTGGCGATGGTGGCGGCTTTGCGTCGCCGGCCGGCCCGCTGGGCGCGGTCCTGAGCCTGCGCCTTGGACCGCGCGGCCGTGGCGGTGGTCGCTGCGGCCTGTGCCGCGAGGTCGGCGGCGTCGGTGGCTGCCGTGCTGTCCATGACGACCCCCACGGCGCCGGACAGCAGATCGGTGAGGTTCTCCGGCACGGGCAGGGCGAGGGCCGCGGTGTCCAGGGCGTCGCACCAGTCTTGAGCGTGGGCGAGCATGGTCGTGGCGTCGTGGTCGGCGCACCGGTGGGCTGCGGTCCAGATGCGGGCGAGTGTGGCCAGCAGGTTTGCGCCCAGCACCTTTTCGCACAGATCGGCGACGGCCCGGGATTCGCCGGCGTCCAGGATGCCGACGTCACGGCGGCCGAGGACCAGGGCCGCCACGGCGGCGGCGTGCTCGATGCCCTGGAGGGTGGGCTGGGCGACGTCGGGCATGACCAGGGTTCGGGCACTGGTGCGCAGGTACGTGCGGTCCGTGGGACGCGTGCTCAGGTGTGCGCCTTCGACGCGGCTCTCCTCCAGCAGGAGCGCGGCCTCGACGACACGGGGGTTCGCTCCGGCCGGCGCCGTCCAGACGGAGTGGGCCGCGTGCGCGGCCTCGTGGACGAATACTCCCCAGGCGGCGGGATACCTCTCCTCGTCGCCCACGATCCGCGGATGGATCTCGTGGGGCTGGAGCGGGGCGAACAGCGTGGCGTCGAACTCGACCTCGCCCAGAGTGGGGAAGAACGCGGCCGGTGCGCCGCTGCGCGTGCCGGGGCGGCAGGTGACGAGGAGGTCTTGGCGGCCGGAGAGGGCGACCAGCCGATCGCCGAGTTCGGCTCCCACGCGCAGCCACGCGTCCGGGGAGGAACGGGGTTGCGCGGGCGGGGCGCCGTCGTCGTCCCATCGCGCGAGGTCGGCGTCGTCGTCCGGCGTGGTGGCCAGAGACTGGACGTGGTGGTGGGCGCTCATCGCGAGTGGCCCCGGTGTGCGGTGCCGGTGCTGCCCGGGGGCTGCCGGACGGCCGAGGCGGGAAGCTGCTTGCCGAGGGTGAGCGGGGCGACCTCCCTGACGCCGGCAACCTTGACGACGGCAGCGGCGACGGCGTCGCGATCCTCCACAGGAGCGATGCCGACCAGGTTCGCGAGCGCGGCTTTGGTGCCGAGGACGGCCTCGGTCTTCTGATAGCTGAGCAGCTCTCGCAGTTGGGGGGCCCAGCCCAGCTCACCCAGTTCGACTTGGTGGGCGAGGTGTCGGGCGACCCGGACCACCCGGGCATCGATCCTCAAGGCCAGGGCGAGGTCGTAGTCCGTGCCGATCTGGATCTGCACGCTGAACCGGCTCGCGAGTGCCTCCGTCAGAACGGCCCCGTGGACGCCGGGATTGTGGCCCGCCACCACGTAGAAGCCGGGCTCGGCCTTGACGGTCTCGCCCTTGTGGGCCTTGACCTGGATCTGTCGGCGCCCGTCCATCGCGGGATACAGCGCCGCCAGGACCTTGGGTGAGATCAAGGTGGCATCGTCGATCAGCAGGGCACGGCCCTCGGTCATCGCGGTGACCAGCGGACCGTACTGGAAGACGTAGCCTCCGCTGTCAGCCTGCGTGTACTCGCCGATCAAGTCGCCGACCGTGGTGTCGCCGTCACCGGCGACGGTGAGCAGGTCCGGGAACGCCGCCTCCACCAACGACGTCTTGCCGGTGCCCGGAGGACCGTAGAGCAGCAGCGGCACGTCGGCGTCGCGCAGGCGATTCAGAGCGTCGACGTCGGGCAGATCGGCCAGCTCCCGGGGGTGGTAGAGCTGGCCCCCCGCGCGGCGGATCGGGCCGGTCTGCCTGGGCGCTGCTGCGGGAATGGTCGTGCGGGCCGTGGCCGCCGGGGCGCGGGCAGGGTGGGTGCCCGGTGGGCTGATCACAGCGGTCTGCGCGGCTGCGGCGGTTTTCGCGTTCGCGCGGAGCTCCGGTTGTCCGGTTCCGCCTTGGTCGGCCTCGCCGCGTCGTACCAGGGTGAGGGCGGCGTTGCGGACGGCGCCGTGGGAGTGGCCCACCTGCCTGGCCATGTCCCCGATGGTGAACGTGTCCGTCGGCCGGTCGGCCAGCAGTCGGGCCACCTTGGCCCGGAGTTCGCCGCCCCTGGTGCGCGCTGGACCGGTAGGCGTTCCGGGTGTGGTCAAAACGAGGCCCCTTCATGCGGGTGCGGGCGGGGTTGGCGATGAGCTGGAGAGGCCGGCCGCTCTCGGAAGGATCACGGACTGTGTCGACATCGGCGACCGGGCCAACCGGGGCGTACCGTCGGCGCTCACCGGCCGACCGAGGGCTCGGTCCAGGTGCAGGGGATGGTGGGCGACGGGCAGCTCGCCGGCTGCCGAGCAGGCCCGTGCGTCCGCTTCGTACCGGGTTCCGTCGCTCGGCAGGCGCAGCCTGGCGTCTCGTCGAAGCCGGCTTGGAGCAGGATCCGCCGGGCGGCGGCGTTGTAGCCGGTGGTGGTGATCTCGCCGGTGATGGTGTGCCGGATCGTCATGAACGGCTCTGCTGGTGCTTCGTGCAAGGCGGATCTCCTATCGGTGGTGGCGGGAAAGCTCCGGGGCGGGCCTCACCGCCCCGCAGTTACCTGACTCGCCTTTCCGCACGTTCTGGTAGCCGGGTGTACCAACAAGGACCATGGGGTCCTCGCGGGAGGTGGGGTGGTCAGCGCGTGGGGTGGGTCGGGTCCTGGGCTGGGGGGAGCCAGGGCGGAGGCAGCACCGGGCGGGGCGGGGCGGGCGTGTCCGGGGTCGGCGCGGGACGTGTGGCTGCGGCGCGAGCGCCCTCGGGTCCGGTGAGTGCGCGGACCGTCCGTGCCCGGTCGTCGATGCCGGCCCGCTTCGGGGCCTCGGTGGTCTCGCGGACGGGGCGGGGGTTCGTGGCACGTTTGGGGATGGCATCCCACGCCTGGAGATATTCACCGGCGCTGGTGATGAGCTGGGCGGCTCGCGTCAGTTCGACTCGGGCTACACGCAGGCGATCGCGTGCCTGCCCGCCCTGGGGGGCGTCGTAGGTGCCCTTCGCGGCGGTGGCCAGGAGCTTGTCCAGGGCCGCGAAGAGGGGACTGTCGTCGACTGCGGCGAACAGGATGTTCGCGACGTCATTGGGGTCGGCGGCGGAGAGAGCGGTGGTCAGCGCCTGGAGGTCCTCGACGCTCGCGGGCGGGGTACGCGGCTGCTCGTCAGGGGTGGGCACCAGCGGCCTCCTTTCGGGTGTGTGAGGGTGTGCGGGCGGCCGTCCGAGCGCCGCCGGTCATCGGCGCGTACGTGCTGGAGGGCTCGGCCGCGCGACCGTTTCGGCGGGGTTGGGGAGGGCGGTGGCCCGACTGGTGGCGGCGGAGGTCGTGCGCGCGGCGGTGGCTCGGAGGGCGTATGCCGCGAGGTGAAAGTCGGCGGTGGGCGCGGGTTTCGCTTTGGGGGGATTCCACTGCGCGAGGTGGTGTGCGGCGAGGTCCAGGTCCTGAATGGCGGCGGCCAGATGGGTCGCGGCGCTGTGCAGGGCCGAATCGATGGAGTTCCGTTCGGGACCGGGATGGTCTTCGACGCGTTCGCGCAGAGTCAGGACGAGGAATTCGATCCCGCTCAGGGCCCCGTAGTCGTCGTCCAGGAGCGTCTCCACCAGCGCTGCCTGGGCATGGGGATGGGGGCGGAGCGAGACCTGGTGGGCGACGTGGGGGAGGCCGAGATTCGTGTCGAGCGGTTGTTGTACGTGGATGGGCAGATCGCGCAGTTCGCTGTCGACCAGGAGCAGGACGTGGCCCGCGCTCAGCGCGGCGACGGCAGTGGACGCAAGGTCGCGCTCCTCTTGGAACGAGAGCCCCTCACGCAGGGAGAATGCGGATTCGTCGGGGGACCAACGGAATCCCGTGCCCATGAGCAACTTCGCGACACGATCGTCGCGTTGCTCGTCGAAGGAGCGGATGACGATGCTGCCACTCGCGGTGCTGCGATGCATGATCTGGTCGTATTCGATGCTCATGGTCTCCTTTTGTTCCTGACTGTCGCGGGTCGGTGGTACTGCGGGTCGAACCGATGGCGGTGCCGCGGGGCCTGCCGCGGACCGAGCTCATCGCGAGCGGGCGTTGTCTGCCGGGGTACGCGCGGGCTGTGCCGCCGCAGGAGTCGTGGGAGTGGGCGCGACTGCGGCACCTGTCCGGGTGGTCGAGCGTGCGGCTGCCGCTCGTGCGGAGACCGGCGTGGTGAACGGTGTCGCGGCGGGCGTGTCCGCGAGGTGGTCGCTGACGTACAGCAGCGAGTGGCCGATGTTGCCCAGGCGACGGGACGAGGCGGCCAGTTCGGTCGACAGTTCGGCGCCGAGCTCACCCGGGAGTTCCGCGCAGCGCTGGGCGGCCGAGTCGACCAAGCGGTGGGCGTTGGCCAACGGCCCCGTTTGGGAGGTGAGTTGGTCCAGGGCGCGGGAGATGGTCGCTGCGTCGGCTCCCTTTCCCACGAAGGCGTCGAAGGCTTGCGGTTCGACTTCGACCGGGGGCGGCGATTGCTTCGTGGCGGGGGCTGGATCCGTGACGGCTTCGGCCGGCCGGCCGGAGCGCAGGCGGTCGCTGGCCGCGTCGAGGCTGGCACCGACCTGCTCCAGACGGGTTGCCGCGTCGGTCAGACGTTCCGCCAGCGAGGGCCCCAGAGTCGCCACGCGGGCCGCAGACCATGCCGCAGCGGCGCGCAGCAGCCGCCGCAGGGCATCGACGAGGGCCCGCGCGCCGGTCGGCCCGTCGAGGACTTCGGCCACGTCGACCGCCCTGTCCTTTTTCTCGCCCTGCCACGGCTTGTCGGCGTCGAGAACCGCGGAGCGATTCGGTTCGGGCTTGGGATCGGTGAGCGTGCCGGGCAGGATGTGAACGGTGGATCCCGTGGCGCGCAGAACCTGCGTCGCGGCGCGAACACTCTCGCTGGCGGCGACTGGGTCCGTACCGGCTGGCAGCGTGTACACGTCGAGATCCTTGGCGCGGCGGAATCCCGCGACCCCCAGCACCATCGCCGCGTTGGGGTGGTTGTCGGTGAAGGCGGCGGTGATGCCGTCGGTGGGGTGCATCCCGAAAGCGACATCCGCGCCGTGGGCGGTGGTTGGGACTTTGGCCAGTCGAGGAGCCTGGGCCGGGGCGGCGGCGCGCAGGGTTCCCGGTTCGGGTTCGAAGGCCACGTCGGCCGCCACGTCGAGTTTCGCCGCGCGCAGGATCGCGACGGCCTGGGCGGCGCGGTCGGCTTCGGGCTGGTTGCCGGCGGTGAGGGCGTACAGTCCCCGCTCCGCGGTCCGTTCGAAGCCGAGGGCGTTGAGAAGGTGGGCTGCGGCCGGTCGCTTGCTGTGATTGGCGGCGACGATGCCGACGCCGTCGCGGCGGCCGATGACGATGTCGGGATCGGCGACTTCGGTGGGTGCCATGGGCGTTCCTCGGGTCAGCGCCGCGGGGCGTGCGCGGTCGACGTCACGGGATCGGTGGTGAATCGCCTCGGTGGCTGGGAGGCGGCTACGGGGACGGTGTCCGTCGGGGCCGCCGTTGCGGCTGCTGTGAAGCGCGGTTCGGGAGTCGGCGGCAGGTCGGAGCGGACGGGGATGCCGGCTTCGCGGAGGACCGTGACCACGTTGTGGGCGTGTCGCAGGTCGAGAACGTCTTCGTCGGCGTAGTCCAGGACGTGCGTGCCGACTCCCCGGGCGTCGAAGCCGGCGATGTCGAGGAGGCGAGCGGCCAGGGGCGGGGCGTTGTCGGTGGTCAGGGCGACGATGCCGAATTGCGGATGCAGGCCGACTGAGACTTCCGGCTGGGGAGTGGGTGCCATGGGGTTCGTTCCTTCGAGGGGTCAGCGGTGGCGCGGCGGCGCGCTGTGAACGCGCCCCAGTGCCGAGGGCTGGAGGGGGAGGGACGCTGGGACCGGGGAGGCGGTGCTCGTCAGGACGAGCGCGGCGGCGCTGCGTCGGTTCGCGTCGGGGTCGCCGAGGCTGGGATCGCGGCGGATGCGGACGGATTCGCGCGTCAGGTGCCTGAGCAGGTGCTCTGTCGAGGCCGCGGTCTCATCCGTGGGCATCAGGAGGTAGCCGCAGTGGGTCCACGGCCGCATGGCGTGGTCTTCGAGGGCGCGCGTCACGGCCGGGTGCGCGGTGTCCGGGACACGTGCCCGCAGACGGCCGTGTCGGTCGCGGCCGAGGACGACTTCGGTTCCTCCGTCCAGCGCGGCGGCGCGCAGCCGAATGGTCGCGGCTTCGTGTTGCGGCCACCACTGGGTGGCGATCACATCTGCGGCGCGTTCCGGGTCGGTCGGGACGGTGATGCCTACGGGTCCGTTGCCGTCGAAGGCCCAGTCGTGGTCAAGGTTCACGTGGCGCGGGGCGAGCGATCCGGCGACGAAGCGTTTCGGATCGTCGGGATCGCGCACGACGAGGAGTTCGTCTTCGCGCTTGCCGACGAGAAGCAGGCTCTGGCCGGGGGTCCTCAGGAGCGCGTCCCGAAGGCGAGTCGGGCCCCAGGTGCGCTGGGCGAGTTCGGACATGTTGTGGTGGTCGGTGCCGGAGCGTTTGATCGGCAGCCAGCCGAGCACCGCACGCACGCGTTTCCCGAGGGTCTCCAGGGCCTGGGCGAGGTCGTGGTCGTAGGCGGCGTCGCGCTCACGCACGGTGCCGAAGCGTCGTGTCCAGTGGTTCAGGGGCGGGGAACCATCGGCGAGCATGGGGTCCTCCTTTCGAGGAATCGGCGGGCGGGGCCGGGTCGTGTTCTCGTTCGGGCCGTCGACCCTTGGAGCGGTGCCGTCTTCCTTCGGCGCGTCAGCGGCGGCGGGGGGCGGTGGGGGCGCTCGGTGGTCGTGGGCGCGTTGCGCTGCTGGGTGGGGCGGTGCGCCTGTGGGATGCGGTCTTCATCGCAAGCGCGAGAGCGGCGAGGGAGTTCGCTCTCGCCAGGTCCGCGTGGACGACGACGCCGGCTTCGCGTAGGGACCGCACGGTGCGGCGGGCCAGGGGGATGTTGCCGCCGTAGAGGCTGAGCCGGCCCGGTCCCGCGTCTTCGAACCCGTGGTCCCTGAGGATGTCCAGCGCGTGCGGCGGAGTGGTCTCTGTGATGTGGGCGACCGCCATGTCGAACAGCGGAAAGCGGCCGACGCGCACGTGGGGTTCGAGGTTGGTGGGCCCGGTGTCGATGCGGCGCTGCGGAATGCGGTCGAGTCGGTCCAGGGCGGCGTGCAGCGGCGGAAGGAGTCGGGTCTTGATGATTGCCGCTGCTTGTTCGGGGTCGTCGGGAATGGCGACGACCGGTGGGGCGAGGGGGTCGTGGGGCCAGTCGTGCCGGGGATCGGCGCCCCACGGGGCGAGGGAACCGACGATGTGGCGCTCGCGGTTGTCGGGGTCGGGGGCGACCAACAGTCGCTCGACGCCGGGTCCGATCAGGACCGCTGCGTGCGGGCACGGGTACTCGGTGACCGCGCGGACCAGCATGGTTGTTTCCCACACGGTCTCGGCCAGCACGCGGCGGCCGGAGACGAGGAGGCGGCTGGCGTTGGCTTGCCACCAGCCCTGCAGTCGGTCGGCGATGGCGTTCGCCAGGTTGTACAGGGCGGGGAAGTCGGGCTGCTGGTGGTGGCGTTCGTTCTCGTTGCCACGGTTGTCGGGGGTGATGTCGTCTCCGCTGGTGGTCGGGCGCTCCCGGGTGGATGGGGTTGATGCGGCCCGTTCACCGAGCGGCAGAAGGCGCACCGCGACAGGCGGTGGCAGGTTCAGGCGGTTCGGGGCTGGGCCGCGAGCGTGCTCACGCCCGGGGGAACCGACTCGGCCGGGTGGCCGGGGCCGCCTGGGCGGTGGATGCGGAGGGGGTGTGCGGCGCGGCGAGTGTGGTGCCGGCGCTCGTGCGCGTTCCCCGTGGCGGCAGTGAGTGGTCTCGGCGGACGCGGAAGTCGCATTCCTGCAGGTGCTCGACGAGGTGGTTGGCTTGTTCCAGGTCCCAGTCGCGCAGGGCGTAGACGCAGTCGCCATCGGTCGTCAACCCGTGGTATTCGAGGTCGTGCATGAGGTTCCACGGCGCGGTGTCGGTGACGTGGGCGGTGAGTCGGCCGGGGTGCGGCCATGTCCGGTCGATGCCCACGACGACTTCCGTGCCTCCGGCGACCGCGGCCTGTCGCAGCGCGGTGACGGCCGCCTGTTGCTGGGGCAGTAGGTGTGTGGCGATGGCGTCGACGGCCCGGTGCGGGTCTGCCGGGATGCGCAGTACGGCGGGGGCGTGGGGGTCGTGGGTCCAGTCGTGGTCCAAGTTGACGCTTGTGGGGGCCAGGCACGCGACGAGGAAGGTGTCCGGGTCGGTCGGATGACGCACGACCAGGACGTCGCCCTGGCGGCGCAGGCACAGCGTCACCTTCTGTCCGGGAGCGGTTGTGAGGGCTTCGCGCATCTCGTCGGCTCCCCACAGCTCCCTGCCGAGTTCGATCATGTCGGCGCGGTCGAGATTGCTTCCGCCCCAGTGAAAGGGGATCGGCAGTCGGGCGACGGCCACGGACGCGATGGCGTCCAAGGCGTGCCGGAGGCGGGGGTCCTGGGCGGCTGCCTTCTCGGCTGGCGAGGCGTGCCGCACGGAGGCGACGCGGTGGCGGTCGTTCAAGTGACGCTCCTGTGGGGGTGATCGAGGCGAAGCCGGTGCGCGGCGTTCGCGCGGCTGTCGAGGCAGTCGGCGGGGTTCGGCCGGGCTTGGAGGGGATGTCGGTCCTCGTTCCCGGTGAACCCGTGGGGGTTTTCAGTGCATGCGGGCGTCGGTGTCGAAGAGTGTGAGTTCGTGGGGGTGCAGGAGGTGTTGGACGACGAAGCTTCGTCCGGCGACGCGCCACAATCCGCGTCCCTTGACCAGCGCGGACACTGCCTGGGTCTCGACGCTCGTCAGGCCCAACAAAGATGCGGAGGAGGCGAGTTGATCGGCTTCCTGGCGGTAGATGATGCGCGTGCTGCAGTCCGCGAGGAGGCCCTCGGCCAGGGCCCGGCCCTTTGATCCGGCGTCGCCCGCGCTGAGCAGGTCGGAGAGGCGGTGGATCACCATGAGGTTCGAGATTCCCAAGCCTCGGGAGAGCTTCCACTGGGATTGCATGCGCTCCAGGAGGGGGACGTGGCGCATGACGCGCCACGCCTCGTCGTAGACGACCCAGCGGCGGCCTCCGCCGGGGTCGGCGAGCGCGGATTCCATCCAGGCGCTGGCGCAGGTCATGGCGAGGACGAGGGCCGTGTCGTCGCCGGCGCCGCCCAAGCGGGAGAGGTCGATGGACAACATGGGTGCGCGGGCGTCGAAGCTGGCCGTGGATTCGGCGTCGAACATGCCGGCCAGGTCGCCGGAGACCAGACGGCGCAGGGCGTGGGCGAGGTCCTCGGCGGCCAGGCCCAGGCGCCCGTTGTGCTCGCCGAACGCCTCGTCCAGGAGGTCCGGATGGCCGAGGACGTGGGCGACGTCGCCGAGCAGCGGGGTGCGTCCGGCGGTTTGCGCGTTGTTGACCGCGTGGTCCAGGGCGACGTCCAACGCGGTGTGCTCCATGGGCAGCAGTTCGCGGCGCAGCACGGTCTTCGCCAGGGAGTTGAGGAGCAGGAGCCGGCGCTTGCGGACTTCTGCGACCCAGTTGCGTGCGTCGACGGAGGACGGGCGGGCGGGAGCGTCCAGCGGGTTCAGCCGGCCCGGCAGTCCGGGGCCCAGGGCGATGGTGGTGCCGCCCAGGGCGTGGGCGACCGCAGACCACTCGCCCTTGGGGTCGCACGGCACGTAGATGCGGTAGCCGCAGGCCACCGCCCGCACGGCGAGGCTCTTGGCCAGGGCGGACTTGCCCATGCCGATCACCCCGGCCAGCAGGATGTTCGGGTTGGTGAAGCCCTCCAGGCGTTGGTACAGGCTGAACGGGTCGTAGCAGAACGCTCCCTCGGCGTGGAGATCCCTGCCGATGTAGAGCCCTTCGCTTCCGAGTCCGCCCTCGGCGAGGAAGGGGTACGCGCCACCGGCGGTGGCGGTCGTCATGCGGTGGGCGGGGAGGCGGAGTTTGCCGCCGCGGGCGGACGCGGGGCCCGAGCGCCCGGACGTCGGGTAGGTCGGGCCCAGATCCGGGTCGGGGGCGGGGCTGGTGCGGCGCTTCTCGCGGACGGCCGCGCGGCGGGCCCGGCCCTGGGCGCGGTCGAGTTGGGCGCGGGCGGCCTTGCGTTCGGCGCGCGGGGCGGCGGCCGGGGTGAACAGCGGGCTGGCGCTGGCGCGGCGGAGGCTCACCTCTACTTCTCCTTCGTGCGGTGGGCCGGTCCCGGTGCGCTCTTGCGCAGGTCGGCGGGTGTGGCGTGGCGGCGGACTCGGGTCAGGGCGCCGATGTGGCGCTGGCACACGGTCAGTTCCGGTGCGCCTTCGGGGGTTCGGCGGTGGCAGACGTCGCGGTCGGGGGTGGCGCCGTCGGTGTGGGGTGCGTGGTGGTAGGCGTGGTGGAGTTGTTCGGCGGCCTGCCACAGGTGGGTGCGGGCGGCCTTGAGGTGGTCGCCCTCGGCGGCGGCGATCGGCGCGGTGCGGGTGGTGTGTGCGTCGATCAGGTGGTGCAGGGCGATCAGGTGGCCGTGGAGGTCGTCGAGTTCGCGGCGGGTGGCGGCGCCGGTGAGGCCCGGGAGGTCGACGGTGCGGTGGCAGTCGAGGGCGATGGCGGCGAACAGGAGGAAGTTCGATTCCGGCGCGTCTGGCTGCTGTGGGGTGCGGGGCATGGCGTCCGTCTTTCGCGGTGGGGGTGGGTGACGGCGCGTCAGCGTCAGGCGGCGAGGGCGAGGGGCAGGGCGGCCGTGGTGAAGGCTTCGCCTTGCTGCCAGGTGAGGCGGCGCAGGTCGACCAGGGCGGCGACGGCTGCGGTCTCGATCTGCGCACAGGCGGCGTCGAGGTCCTTGCTCGTCTCGGCGCTCACGGTGACCAGTCCGGTCAGGGCGACATCGGCGTGGCCGGCGATCAGTTCGCGTTCGCGCTGTTTGATGTCGGCGTATTCGACGCTGTCCGACTCGCTGTCGACCTGGCCCTTGCGGATGCGCTCGTTGGCGTCGGCGATCACCGTGGCCTTGCGGCGCTGGACGTCGCGCAGCGCGGATTCCAGGCCCTGCGGGGTGTAGACGAGGGAGAGGGTGCGCCGAACCCCGGAGGTGAACAGCAACTGGTGGAGGAACCCGGAGTGGGTCTCGGTGCGCGGCCAGTTCTCGATCCAGAACGTGGCGTGGAAGGCGGTGTCGGTGCGGATGCGGTCCGCCTCCTCGACGACCACCACGGGTCCGGCCGCCGCCGGTTCGGCCTGGGCGCGGCCCTCGTCGGACCAGCGGTCCAGGGCGGTCAGCGACGCGGGGTCGTAGGCGGTGCGCACAACGGCGGCGATCTCTTGAGCAGTTAGCCATCCGTTCGGTATGACCCCTGCCGGTCGCGCGGCCTGGTCGAAGGTGGTGGTCAACTGCGCAAGGACGGCGAAAGCGCCGGTGAGGCCACCGCCGGCCTGGTTGATCAGGCGCCGGGCGGCGGTGAGGTCCAACGCGACGGCCACGTACGCCTCGTGGGGCGCCGCCGCAGGTCCGGCGGCGGTGAGCAGGTCGGTGTAGATGTCGGCGGCGAACGGCGCGTCGGGGTTGCCGTTCTCGGCCCAGTAGCGCTGGAGGGCGTCGCCGCTGGAGGGCACGGTGCGTTCCAGGACCTGGACCCGGGCGATCTGCCCGGTCCGCGCCATCGACGCCAAAACCCGGCCCCAACCGTGCACGTTGTGGTTCTGCGTCGCCGGGTCCAGAAGCGCGAACGCCCTGGAGGCGACGCGAACGACGGCGGTCAGGGTGGCGGCGTGCGGGTCGTGGACGGCGGCGAGTTCCCCGCCGGGGGCGGTGACCACGCGCACCGACGCGGCGGTGCCGGGCAGGTGCAGTACGCCGTCGCGGCGCGGTCGTGAGGCGGGACGGGCGAGCCAGACGAGTTGGCCGCGGGCACGGCGGCGGGCGTAGCGGCCGGCGATGGGTGCCCATTCGGCGAGGGATCGGCCTCGGTGGCGGACGATCACCAGCGCGGCCAGCACGGCCCACAGGGGGATCAGTTTGAGGGCTGTGAGCAGGCCCAGGGTGAGCATGGTGGCCAGGAGCAGGATTCCGATGGTGGCGGCGACGATGAGCTGGGGCCAGGTGAGGCCGAGGAGGACGCCGCGCCGGGAGCGGTGCGGGAATCGCACGGTGGCAGGGGGTTCTTCGAGGGTCATGGGGTGGTTCCTTCGACGGATGGTCGGCGGGGCGGGGCCGTGCCCGCCGCCGCGTCATCGGCGGCGGACACGGCGATCGGGTGGCGTCCGTCAGTCGCCGGTGGGCGGCTTGTTCGGGTAGACCCAGCGGTTCGGCGTCGCCGAACCCTGCGGGGACGGACCGGTGCGACCCGCTCCGGGAGCGACGGCCGGATTGATCGGCGCGGGGCGTCCGCTCCCCGTTGCGGGCGAAGGGGTCGTCCCTCCGGCGCGAGGCGCGGAGCCCGGTGCCGGTGCCGGTGCCGACGAGCCGCTCCCTGTGGGGGCGGGGCGTGAGGGTGCCCCCGAGCGGACCGGGGCGGTGGCCGGTGTCGACCCTCCGGTCGCGGGCGGCGTCGATCCCGACTCGGGTGCCGGCGCGGCGGTGCCGGCGCTCGTGGAGGCGGACACGCCACCGGTGGGCGCGGGCGTCGAGTCAGGTGCGGCTGACGAACCGGACTCCGGGGCCGTGACCGAGGGGCCGGGTTCTCCTGCCCGGCGGATCAGCGGCTGGCCCTGGTCTCCGTCGGACTGCGGCCTCTTGATGAGCGGTTGGCCCTTGTCGCCCGAAGCGCTGGGGTCCTCGCCGAACTTGAACTGCGTCGGCCCGCCGCCGCCTCCGCCACCATCACCGCCTCCGCCGGAGGGGTCGATCCCGCCGAGGACGCCGTCCTTGCCCATGCCGGGGAACTTCAACGGACCTTGCGGGGCGCCGCCCTTGGCGCCGCCGCCCATGGCCATGCCGCCGGCCTTCTGCGCAGCCGCCGCGGCGGTGGACAGACCCGCCGAAGCGCTGCCGTGCAGGTCCTGGCCGTTGCCGCCTTCCCCTGCCCAGTGGATGAACTTGTACGTGATCATCGGGCAGCACAAGACGATCGCCATCACGACGATCCCCGCCATGACGTCGCTCAGGGCCGCCAGGCCGTCGGAGCTGTCCGACTTGCCCATGGCCGCGACGCCCAGCACGAAGACCACGGTCATCAGGAGTTTGCTCACGACGAGCGTTGCGGTGGCCTCGATCCAGCCGCGTCGCCAGCGCCGTGCCGCCTCCCAGCCGCCACCGGCCCCGGCGAAGACCGCCAGCGTGACCATGATCAGGATGGACACCTTGCGGAAGACCATCACGCCCCAGTACAGGAAGCACGCGACGGCGCATCCCAGGGCGACGAGTGCGGCGACGGCCCAGCCGAGCGGGTACATCGATCCGAAGCTGGACACCTGGACGATCCGGCGGATCGACGCCTCGATCGACGAGTCCGCAGCGTCGAACAGCCCGGCGGACAAGGCGTCCACGACGGTCAGGGCGACGGATGTGAAGGCGATCGCGCCGAACTGGAACATGACGCCGATGACGGTGCCGGTGACTGCTTGGGCGAGTGCCTGTTCGTCCCGGCGGAACGCGGCCCGGATGAGCTGGGCGCAGAACGTCCCGACGATCATGACCAGGCCGATGGGCAGCAGCAGCGCGTAGTTGTCGCGGAACCAGCTCGCGTTCAGGTCGACGCGGGTGGTGTTGTCGACGGCGCGTGCGGCCAAGTCGGCGGCGCTGGCGGCGAGTTCGCCCATGCTCTTGGCCATCCACGCGCCGATGCCGTCGGTGATGGCCGCGCCGGTACTGGAGACGACGCCTCCCACCGCGTCGCAGACCTTGTCGACCAAGGGCACATTGCAGACCCCCATGGGGATTCCTCCTTTCTACGTGGGCGGGGTCAGGGCGCGACGTTCGGCGTGATGCCGACGAGGGCGCAGTCCTTGTCCGGTCGGCACTGGACGGCGAGGGTGACCGTGCGCGGTTCCGCGCCGCCGCCCGAGCCGTTCCAGCGGATGGTCTGCTTGCCGGTGACGGTCACCGCGTAGGCGTAGGCGTCGGTGATCCGGTCCGGCTCGGCGTTCAGCGCGGCGGTGAACGCGGCGGGGATGTGGCCTTCCGCGACCTCGGCGGTGGCGTACTGTCCGCCGTCGCGCATCCGCGACCACAGGATCGGATCCGGGACCGCGCGGGCGACGGAGTCCGGGTCGGCGTAGTCCCTCTCGTGCGTCAACCAGCTCTGCAGCGCGGCGAGATGCCCGGTCTGGGTGTCGACGCGGGTGTCGTAGGACCAGAGGTCCTTCGCGAACGCCTTCGCGAACACCACCGGATCCGAGGTTCGGGAGAGCCCCGTGTCGGGGGCCGTCGGAGCTTCCTTGGTGGCGCCCTTGGGCGCCACCGTAGGGCGGCTCGCCGCGTCGGGTCCGCGATGCGAGGGGGCGTCGTCGGTGGTGGCCCAGGCCAGCAGCGCGGTGGCTGCCATCAGGACGAGCAGCACCGTGCTGCCCAGCAGGATGCGGGTGCGCATGTCCAGGTTCGCGCCGTACGTGACGGGGTTCTTCGTGCGGCCCTTCACTGGATTTTGGTGCCCATGGCCGAGAAGAACGTGACGATGCCGTTGGCGCCGCCCAGCAGCAGCGCGGCGCCGCTGCAGATGAGCACGCCCTTCTTGCCGTTGGCCTCGGCCTGGTGGGAGCCGGAATGGTTGCCCCAGGCCCACACGGCGCCGGACACGCACAGGGCGCCGACGATCGCGATGATCCCGAAGAGGTTGACGGAACTCACGACGTCCTTCAGGACGGACAGGCCCGGCAACCCGCCTTCCTTCGGCGTGACGCCCGGGTCGAAGGCGAGGTTCTGGGTCTTTTCGAGCAGCTTCATGAGAACTCCTGGCGCGATGCGCGATGAGAGGGAGGAGTGCCGCGGCAGAGCGCCTGCGGCGAGAGATCACGTGGCCCCTGGGGCGGCGCGAGGATGCTGTGGCCGGGTCAGCCGACGACGATGCGGCGGGCCGCGAGGATCTGCGGCTTCCACGCGGCGATGGTCGCGATCCTGGTCACGTCGCCCGTCTTGGGCGCGTTGACGATCAGACCGCCGCCGATGACCATCCCCACGTGTTCGGGGACGGCGGCGGTGCCGCGGGTGAACACGAGGTCTCCGGGGCGCAGGTCGGCGACGGTGACGGCCGTGCCCTCGTTGACCTGGGTGTACGTGGTGCGGGTGAGCTGGACGCCGGCCGCCGCGTAGGCCCGCTGCATGAGCGAGCTGCAGTCGCAGCGACCCATCGGGTCCGGGCCGCGCGGGTCCGTGCAGGTGCCGCCCCACTGGTAGGGCGTGCCGAGCTGGCCCAGCGCCCAGCGGATCGCCGTCTGCACGGCGGGCGGCGCGTCCGTGGGGATCGCGTAGCCCTCGGGCAGCGCCCCCGCGGGGATGGTTCCGAACCCCGAACCGTCACCACCGGCCCCGGAGCCGGCGGTGGAGGTGCATCCCGCCAGGCCGGCCCGAGCCGGCGGCGGGGGTGGTGCGGCTGGCGTCGAGGGCGTGGTCGACGACGGTGTGGTCGCGGGGGCGGGACTGATCGGCGGTGCCGGGACGCCCGGGGTCGGCCGGTCGATGGGGTTGACGGCGACGGGCAGCGCGGCGGGGTGGGCGGGCGTCGTTCCGATCTGGGGCAGGACTCCTTCGATGGCCTTCTGGAGGGCCGTGGCCAGGGGTTCCCATTTGTCGTACGCGTCGGGGAATCCGGATTGCTGGACGGTCTGTGCGGCCTGACCCAGCGTCAGTTGCTCCCAGCCCTTGACCTTCTTGAGGGCCGCGTAGAACTTCGTGCTGGAGTAGACCGGATCCATGATCTGCTCGACCGAGCCCCAGCCCTGAGAGGGGCGTTGCTGGAACAGGCCGACCGAATCCCTGTCCCCATAGGACAAGTTGATCAGCGTCGATTCCTGCATCGCCACGGCCAAGGCGATGCTCTGCCCGCGGGCCGAGACTTTGAGGGCCTGACCGGTGGCGACGATCGTCTGGGCGTTGGGGATCTGCTCGCGCGGGTTGGCCAGTTGCGGGATGTGCACGTTGCCGCTGAGGCCGGCCAGGATGCGTTTGACCTCCTCGGCGATCGCCGCCGAGTCGACCGCGCCCTCCGCCGAGGTGTTCGCACACTTGGCCGAGGCGGTGCCCGACAGCGCGATCACGATCGGCGCGATCATCACCAACGGCGACAGGGCGATCGCCCCGACGATGAGCCCCGCCTTCTTCACGGACGACCCTCGCGCATCCGACAGGGCCAGGAGTGTCGCTGCGCCCGCGAGATATCCGGGGGCGGTATCCGTTTCGATTTCATCACGCCTCGATTCATTGGCGGGCGCGCACCGCTTTCGGTTTCCGGTTGCGGCGCGCACCCGACTTCGTCCGGAGACCCGGTGTTACCGCACCGGGAATCCGATTCACCCCGCCTGGACACGGGGCAACACGCGGGCGTCGATGTGAATCCCACCATTTACGCCACGCTGTTCCGCAGATCGATCGGCTTCGCGCCTCACGGTCGGAGAACGCCCCGGGTGTCGGGGTCTTCCTTGGAACACGACCGGAGACTAGACCCGAGTCGTGACGCCGCAAAATCGTGAGGATTCACGAGTCCCGTGTGAATCAATGAATACGGACGGCACGGCATGGCGCGGCATTCCCCGACATTCCACAGGGTCTCTGCCTGCATGTTTGTTCCAGTCGACGCAGCTCCCGGGGGTCGTTCGACGATTCTGCGGCATCCGTGTGCCGCACCGGCGGAATCGGGAGAACGATTTTGTGGCGTCACACATCGGGTCTAGTCTCCGTTTCCCATCGCCGGTGCGGATTGATCTTCACGACCCCGGGATGGCCTCCTCCGTATTTCGAGAAAGGCTCGCGCCTATGCCCTACGCCCTGCATCGAGGTGACGCTTTGAGCGTTCTCTCGGGGCTCCCCGACGAAAGCGTCGACGCGCTCGTCACCGACCCTCCGTACAACTCCGGCGGGCGCACGAGCATGGATCGGACCACGCGCAGCGCGCGGTCCAAGTACACGTCCGAAAAGGGTGGGCTCCCGGATTTCGGCGACGAGAACAAGGACCAGCGCAGTTTCACCAGGTGGATGACGGAGATCCTGCGGGAGTCGTATCGGGTCACGGTTCCCACGGGCACCGCGATCGTGTTCATCGACTGGCGGCAGTTGCCGTCGCTCACGGACGCGATGCAGATGGCCGGGTGGACGTGGCGCGGCGTCGCCGCCTGGCACAAGCCCGCGAGCCGGCCGCAGAAGGGCCGGATCAAGCAGTCCTGCGAGTTCATCGTGTGGGGCAGTAAGGGGGCCGTCGATGCCTCCAGGAACCCGGTCTATTTGCCGGGGTTGTACACCGCGTCCCAGCCGCGCAAGGACCGCAAGCACATCACGCAGAAGCCGCTGTCGGTGATGCGCGAGTTGGTCACGTTGTGCCCGCCCGGCGGCGTGGTCCTGGATCCGTTCGCGGGTTCGGGCACGACCGGGGTCGCGGCCCTGATGGAGGGCCGCCGGTTCATCGGCGTCGAGTACTCGCCGCAGTACGCCGACATCGCCGAGGCACGACTGGCCGAGGCCGCCCAGTACGAACTCGCGGCCTGACCCCCGAGCGGCCGGGTCGAGCCCCGGCCTCAGGATCGACCCGGCCGCCTGCCCCCGCCCCGCCGAGAAAGGGCCATTTCCTCATGACCGAACCCGACTTCGAGCCTCTGTCACCGGGACTACTCACTGCCGACACCGACACCGACACCGACACCGACACCGGCACCGACGTCGCGCCCGATCCGGGCGCGGGCTCGGTCGCGACCGAGGAGGTCGCGACAGAGGAACTGTGGGCGATCATCGACCGCCTGACCCGGGAACTCCTCGCACAGCGCCAGGTCTTGGACCATCTCTCCGTCGCGAACGAGGACTCCGACGACGCCGCACCCGAACCGTCGAGTGCGGACGGCGCGGGGAGCGAGACGAAGCCGAAGACCACGTCGATCTGCATCCTGGCGTTCGACCCTCCGCAGTACACCGCCGAGCTGGCCGCGCTGCGCATGTGGGTCGAGGACCTCCTGCTCCCCGTGTACGGACGGGAGATCAGCACCAACCGGCCGTGGTGCGCGAGGTGGCAGGAACACCCGGAGGCGGTGGTGCGCCTGCACGGCCTGTGGCTGGCGTTCCAGCAGCTCACCGACGCCGAGGCCGGCCTCACCGGGCCCGCGACGTGGCACCGCGACCACCTCGACCCCACCCTCGCCCAACTCCGCGACCCGGGCGGCCCGTTCGGCGCGTGCACCACCAACGCCGCCCGCCCCAACCACCGCCTCCTGACCGGCCCCGCCGGCGCGCCGGTGGCCGCCCTCGTCCCCACGCCCGGCCTCGTCGACCTGCCGTCTGCGGCCTGAACCCGTCCGAAGGGAGTTTCGTGTACGACTTCGACCTGGAGGACTGGACACCGGCCGACGACGAGGCGGCCGAGGCGATCGAGGAGTTGTGCCTGCACGCGCCCGACCTGCTTCCGGTCTCCGCGCAGATCGACGCCAGTGAACAGTTCCTGGCGCTCGGCGACCTGGCCGCGCCGTGGGCCCCCGGCGGCTACCCGTGGCTTCGCGTGGTGCATATCGCACGGGATCCACTGACGGCCACCGCCCGCGTCGAGCACGCACAGGCCGCCACGCTCGCCCTCGCCGAGGGTTGGCTTCTGGAGCGCGGCGCCGATCCCGACCGGCTGGTGCGCGATCCCGACCAACTCGCACCCGCCGACCCGCAGACACACGAGATCGAGGGCCGCACGCGTGAAGCCGGCAACCGGCTCCGCGTCCTGGAGCACTCCAGCGACTACGACACCGACCAGAGCGCCGAGACCTGGGTCGTCATGCACGACGACCAACCCGTCGATGCCGAGCTGCCGTTCGTGGTGCAGATCGAACAGGTGCTGCGCGACCCCTGGCGCTACTCGGTGCGCGAAGGGCGCTTCCCCGACCGGGACACGGCCGTGCGATGGCTCACCACACGCGAAGACCCCCTGTCGCAGGCGACCCCCGTCGACCCGGTGGGCCGCTCACAAACGGCGGCGGCCCGCAGCCGCACCGCAGCGCCGTCGGGCCCGGGACCGACCGGACCGACCCTTGCCCATCCCGCACGGTCGGCGGGGACGGCTCCGACCACCGGGCCCGGTCGATGAGCGTCGTGCGGTGGGGATTCAACGCCCTGCCCGAAGCCATCGAGGACCTGGACCGCATGCCCCGCGACATCCGCGCCGACGCCCTGGCCCTGGTGCACGACGTCATGCGCACCCACATCCGCGGCCCCCGACTCGACAACCACCAAGCCCGCGAACTCGACGGCTGCCGCAAGCTCTACGTCGGCCCAGCCGCCGACTGGCGCGTGGTGTACATCGAAATGCCACAGCCTCCGGGGCCCCGCGACCACCAGGACATCGTCATCGTCGCGGCCGGCCCACGCGCCGACCTGAGCGTCTACGAAGCCGCGGCGGCACGCCTGCGGACCAACCACGCCGGCAACGACCGCACCCCGCAGGCCGCCCGCGCCCGCTCCTCGCACGCCGGCCCCGCACCGACCACGCCGACCGCGCGCGTTCCCGCTGCCGCGCCCTCACCACGCCCGGCACCGCGCCGCTGAACCACCCGTACGAGGACCCCATGGACAAGGAACTCCCCCCGCCCGGCCCCCTCCTGGGAACCCGCGTCCTGGACGAACTCCTGGGCCCGGACGCTCTGGCCACACTGCGCCACCGGCACCACGAGAACCCCGCGCAGGAACAGATGGCTTCGCTGATCTTCCACTGCGCCCTCAACCTCAACACCCGCGACCTGATCTTCCGACAGGTCGCGCACGCCGCCGCGAACGCCCTGGCGGCTATGGGCACCGACGCGGAAACACCACCACAAAACACGTCGGGAGTGGCCACCGCACGGATCGAATTCCTGGCGGGAGAACGCGAACAGGCCCGCCACCACCTGTGCCTGCTCATCGGCGCCTACAACGCCTGCACCCCACCACCACCCCCGGAGCACGGGCAACGCAGGACTCACGAAATCGACCCCGAGCACCGCGCGCTGTCGATCGTGCCCACCCCTGCCGAACCCGCGACCCACCGGACGGCCCAGCCCCCCGTCCCACCGTCGACCACGGCCGCCGGCGCCCAGGCCCCCGACCTCGGCCGACGCCGGGCCCGCTGAAACCGAACCCGCCCCCTCCCCACCGCACCTGTCAAGAGGACCGTCATGCCCACGATCACCTCCCCGCTCGCCGACGAACACACCGAACGTGCCGTGGCGATGCTCAACCCGCGCTGGTCGACCTGGGTCCTGCAGACCATGGCCCAAACCCCGGGCGAACATCTGCGTACGGGTGAGGTGGCCCGCGCGCTTCCGTGGCTCTCCGTCAGCCTGGTGTCCCAGCGGATCGCCCGCCTCGCCCAGGACGGCCTCGTCGAAGCCGCCACCCACCAGGGCCGGCACTCCGGCTACCGCTTGACGACGGCGGGGCGGTCGCTGGAGCCGGTGCACACCTCGCTCGCCGCCTGGTCGCGCGAACACCTCGCGCACACCGGCCCGCTCCCGCAGGCGGAGGCGGCCGAGCAGACGCTCGCCGCGTTGCGCAACCGCCACACCCTCCCGATCCTCCAAGTCCTGCGCGACCGGGACCTGGTCAGGTTCGGCGACCTCAAGCAGGCCGCCCCCGGCCTTCAGGACGCCATGCTGGGCCTTCGCCTGCACCAGCTCCAGGACGACGGCCTCGTCGCCCGCACCGACGGACATCGCGGCCAGTACGCGCTCACCGAACGTGGGCGAGCCCTGGACCCGGTCATCGGCGACCTGACCGTCTGGGCCCACCGGCACATCGCTCCCGCCAACAGCCCCTCCCCGACCGCCGTGGCACTCACCGCCGTCCGGACGTCGGCCCGTCCGACCACGCCGCCGAACGCACCTGCGCACGACGCGACCCGATCGGCGGCGACCGGCCGAAGCACCGTTCACGTCGCCGTGTTCGCGGTGACCTTCTCCCACCCCGGCGACACCCTCGGCCCCGGCCCGGCCACCCCCACCGTCGCCGGACCCCCGCGCGCCGGGCAGCGCCGGTGACGCCCGAGGAACTGGACGCCCTCACCGCCCACGACGACCTCGAAGAGCTGTTCGTCTCGCCGCGTCACCTGGCCGGGTCGCGCGCCGACGGCGACGAAGCGATCAAGCCCTTGCTGGACGCGGGCTGGTCCCACCGGTACGACGATCTCGGGAACGTGTACGTCGACTCGCCGTGCATGAGGGTACGGGTGGCCTTCACGCCCGAGGGCGAGGACATCGGACTGTGGCACGTCACCGCCGCGACCCTGCCGATGCACTTGCCCAGGTGGAAGATGGTCGCCGACGCGCGGGTCCCCGTCGAGGCCGTCGCCGCCTTCACCACCGCCCTGGCCGCGAGTGTCGCGGCAGACGGCGAGGAGTTCCTGGTCGCCCCCTTGGGTGCCACGCCGGGCTGGTACCCGCTCTCCGAGGCGGGCTGGCGCGAACGCATCGACGACGCCCTGGCCGAGTTCGTCTCTCCCGAGGGTTTGGCCCACCTGGTGTGCAATCGCTCCCCCAGCTCCTACGCGGGAGAGATGTCGAGCGGTCCACACGCGTGGGATCTGGAGATCGGGGGCGGTCGATATCGCGATCACGCCACGTTCACCAGCGACACCCCCGCGCACCTGATCGCCGCCTTCACCACGGCCCTCGCCGATCCGACGCCCGTGCCCCGCACCCGACGCGAACTCCCGAAGGAGTACCTGCGGCACCTGACCGCGACGCCCGCCGGGCACGCGCCTGCCCGCGCGAACGCGGCGGCGAGCCGCACCACCACAAATGCCCGGGCCGCGCCGCCCGTGGCCGCACACCCGACCGGAGCGGTCGCCGCGGCTCCGCATCGCACGACGGCGAAGCGATAGCACCCGCTGCACGCCTGCCTCCCCGCGTCGGGGTGGCGGCCGTGCCACATCAGGCGGATCGAGCCGCACGGAGAAGGGAGTTCCCTTGCACACGTACACGGAGACCTCCGAGATCTTGGAGGAGGACGTCGAGTGCGAGGCGTGGATCGCGCCGCCGTACCTGGCCGGGATCGGCGACAGCGACCTGGCGTTCCGCGCCCTCGAAGAGGAATTCGGGTGGACATGGGTCAAAGGCCCCGGACACACCGAGAGCGCCCACAGTCCATGCGAACGAGCCAGAGTCACGCTCGCAAAGCGTGAAGACGATCCGGACGAGCAGTGGGACTGGGAGATCCACGTCGACCCGGGCTTCGGCGCCGGTGAGGAATGGCGGGCCGAGTTCGAGCACGAGACGCCGGTGGAGGTTGTCCGGGCGACGGCCACCGCCATCGCCCGCGACCTCGCCGGCGACGGGCCCACGCGGACACCCACCGGCATCGGCTTCACCGCGGTGGTGGACCGCGCGGGTTGGCCCATCCACCTGCACGGCCACACGGCGGTGGGCACGATCGCCCCGAACGGGCTCCTGGCCGTCACCCGCTCGCACCCCTCGGCGGGACCACGCTCCGACGACTGGACCTGGCACCTGCGCGCGGGCGAGATCAACGACCTCGTCTGGGCCGGACGCCTGTCCGCGTCGATGCCACGGCACGTCGTCGCCGCCGCGATGGACGCCCTCACCGATCCCCAACCCGTCCTGCGCGAGGCCCGTTGGCTGCCCACCTCCTCCCTGCACCTGATCAGGGTCCGCCCCTCCCACTGGGTGCCCACCGCCGCGATGAACACCGCAGCCGTGCCACCGGCCCGCGCACCACGCGTCCCCACCGGCCTCACCCCGGACCAACTCGCCCTCGCCGCCCGGCACCACACGAACAACCCACCCACCACCTCGACCGCGCCCCCCCGATGACCAACCACGCCCGAAAGCAACGGAGTTGACGTGACTCGAATACGACCCCAGGCCCGAACAGTGTGGCTGACCGACCTCGACGCGATCCCCGACCGACTGGCGACGGCGGTGACCAGCGCCCTGGAATTCGTCGAGGAACACCTCGCCATCGAAACGAGCTTCACCGCGACGCTGCGCGACCTCGGTGTAGTCGTCTGTGAGGAACACGAGCTGTCACTCGGCTTCTCCCGGGTGATCGAAAGCGAGGTCGTACGCCGTATGACGGCCGCCGGCGGCGCATTCCCGCCGCCGCTGATCTCGCGGGACACGGACTACGAGGCAATCCAGGAGATCGAAGCCCTCCCCACGGTCCTCCAGAAAGCCCTCGCCGCGACCGCGATCACCCAACTACGCGCCAACACAAACCCGTTGCCTTCGACGCGAGCGCGTATCGCAGGACCCGACCGATCCCCCGAGGCGGCACCGACCGGCCCGCAATCGGTCGCGGGAAACCCCGCCCTCGTACCGGGCGCATTGTCTCGCCGTGGGCGCTGACCGGACCGCGCCACCCCGGCCACCTTCGTCTCGGCGCCGGTACGCCATGCCCACAGGAGTCCTGTGCACTACCACGATCTGGGCGACTGGCTCGAAGAACGCCCAAGGCGAGAGCTGCTCGTCGCCCCCCGATATCTCGCCGGATCCGTACAGCACGACAGCGTCATCGAGCGCCTGGACCAAGACCACGGCTGGGCACGCGAGAGCGACACCGCCGGCGGCGACTATCTCGCCAGCCCGTGCCGACGCGTCCAAATCGCCCACCGCCCCGAGCGTGGCCTCACGTTCTCCTGGCAGATCAGCGCCGCCGACCGACCGCTGGGACCGGCCCGCTGGGAGGCACTGTTCGACGAGGGGATCCCGGACGAGACGGTCCACGCGTTCCTGGACACCCTCGCCCAAGACGTCGACGACGGCCACGACCGCTTCCTGAACGGAGCCACGCTTCCCGGGATCGCCTACGGGCCGCTGCTCGCCGCCGGATGGGAACCCACCGTGGGTGATCGCCCCGGCGTCCTCGGGGACGGCCCACGCGTGATCACCGCACCCCGGGACACGGCCCAACTCGTCCACCAGGGGCACCTGCCCGACGACACCCGGATCGTCCGCGACCACCGATACCACTGGGAGGTACGGGGCGGAGACCCCTTCTGGGATCCGACCTGGCGCGCCGCCTTCGCCGGAGCCGTCCCCACCCACCTGATCGCGGCCGTCACCACCGAACTCGCCGACCCCCGACCCGTGGCCCGCACCGCGGACCAGCTCCCCTCGCAGAACTGGACACTGCTGCGCGTCATGCCCACCGAATGGCTCCCCGCCCCGGACGTGGCCACCGCAGCTCAGGCCCGCACCACCGCGGCTCCCTGCCCGCCGACCGCCGGGAGACCCACCACCACCGGTCACCACACCACCCGCCCCGCGACGCTGACCCACCGCTCAGCCCAGGAGAAGCCCATGGCGAACCCGGACACCGTCCTCCCCGGCCTCGACCACCTCATCGCAAGGCACCTCGGACGCTCCGTCGCCGACCTGTGCGCCGAACGCGAAACGGCCCCGTCCACCGACGCGCGCGTCGACCACATCCTCGACCGGTACCGCGCAATCCAAGACGCCGAAGAGGGAATGGCGGAGTTCCGCGAGGTCCTGGTCGAGACCCTGGCAGCCGGCGACTGGTATTTCAACCCCGAAACAGCCCAGGCCACCGTCGCCACCGCCGCCGACCTGCTCGCCCTGGCCGTGCGGCGGCACGAGACGACCGAGGACCTCTGGCGCGTCGTCCCCCTGACCAACCTCCACGCGTCGCAAGGCCCGATCCCGCAGGAGCCCTCCCGCGCCGCCGTCGCCCGGAACCGAACCACCATCCCCACGACCATGCCCACCACGAGCGACAGTACGACTCCCCGGCACCCGACCGAGGAACCCATCGCGCCCCGCCCACGCCGCTGACACCCACCGAGAGGCAGCCGATGACCGACACGACCGCCCCCACCAACCCGGCCGGCGAGACCGTGTGGCTCACCGATCTCCTGCCCGACACCGGACACGCCGTCCACGCGATCCTCGAATGCGTCGCGGAGGAGATGTCCTTCGACGAATCCTTCTCCGAGGCTCTCAAGGGATGGACCCAAGCCCTCCGAGGTGCCTTCAAGATGAAGCCCGACCTGGTGCCTCTCCTGGAAAACGAGGCCGTGCGCCGCGTCACCGCCGCAGCCGGTCACACCCCCTCCGGCCTGCTCGACCCACCCGACCACGCCATGATCGCCGCCATCGACGCCCAACCCGCCCCCGTACGCCAAGCCCTGATCGACCGAGCCCTGCACCACCTGCGGCTCACCCCCGCGCCCACCGGGGCCCTCGCCCGCAGCGCCGCACTCACCACCTCCGTTCCCGCCCCCGTGTCCGGGACCGCCCCCACCACCGTCGCGACCACCACGCCGACCGCGACCGCGGCACGCCGGACCGCCCACCGCGCGCCCTGACCACCCTGGAGACCCCGCCCGTGGCACCCACCCCTTCCGCCGACCGCGGCGGCATCCACGCGACACCCCGGCCCGGCACCCACCGAGCGACCACCACGCTGGGCGCGCCACCACGGAAGATGATGAACACCCTTCCGCCGGACGGCCCACACCTGGTGATCGTCAAGCTCGTCCAACGAGCCGCGACCCATCTCGACGAACTCGACGACGAGTTCCGCTCCCACGCCCAGTGGCTGGCCACCGACCTCACCCACGCCGCAGACCGCTCCCACCGCCTGTTCAACCCCTCCGGCGTCGTGCAGATGGCCGGGCAGAAGATCGACCTCCTCGCCACCCGCATCAAGGACGCCGACACCCACCTCCAGGCACTCCTGGACGCCTACACCGACCTCGGCCCCGCACCCGCCCCCACAACGACCCAACCCACCCGGGCCCACGCCGCCGACGCGGAGGCCGCGCCCACCCGCGCCGCGGCGACCCGCCGAAGCCCCACGTCCCGAAGCCGACCCACCCCACCCGAGACCGAAACCACGACCAGCGCCCCGGCTTCGCACGCCGGCGCATCGCGGGGCCGCCGCTGACCGAACCCCGCGACCCCACCCCATGACGAACCGTGGAGCACCGTGTTCATCCTCAGGCCGTACAACACCGACTACCGGGACCTGGAATACGTGCGGCGAGACGGACGTCGCGAGGGTTCCCTGCACGCGTGCCTCAACCACTACTTCGGGAACATGGACGCCGTGGTCCTCGCAGGTAGCGAACGAACGGTCTTCGACCGTCGGCACGCACAGCCGGGCGACCGCGTGCGCATCCGGGACTTCTCCAACCACGGCTTCAACGGCGTCCTGGCGTCGACCTACACGACGGACGGCCGATTCGGCGGACATCTCGCGCTGGACCGCCTCGCCGTCATCCCCACCGACATCGACCAGATCCGCGCCCACGCCGCACGCAGGGATCCCTCACTCACCGACGGCGCCGGAACGCCGCTGATCGACGTCGCCATCCTGCGGCGCGAGACGGGCCCCGCGGTGGCGATCACCCCGGGCGTCGCCTTGGGCGAGGGCTTCGTTCCGGCTGGATACAGCTACGTCGAGCCCGTTCCCAGCAACCATTCGGCGGCCCACCTGGTCGCCTACGCCCGCGAGGTCGCCGAACGCTACCTGCCGCACAGCCCCGTGCCTTTCCGATTCCGGACCCCCTGGCGGCCGGGAGCCCGCGAGAGCGCCCGAGCGGCCCCCGCCGAACGCACGACCGCCCCTATCCGTGCCGGCAACCTCACTTCCGCCCAGGTTCGTGCCCTGGACGCCATCGCCGACGGCGGCATCGTCCTGCGCGACCACCGGACCAGCATCAAGAACAACCCCGGCCGTCCACGCGTGTCGGCCCCCACCTACATGATCCTGCGCGACCACGGGCTCGTCGCCGCCGACACCACCGCGAACGAGGGCCGGGAACTACGCCTGACCCCCCTCGGCGAACAAGTCCACGCCCGCCTCGCCCGCGACGCGGGACCGCCCACACGGGCCGCCGCCGCGATCAGCCGCACCACCGCACCGACCCAGACCTCCCCGCCCTCACACGGCCCAGCGACACCCCACACGAGCCCCACCGTCGGCAACTCCACGCCGCGACACCGACGGTGACATCGCGTCACATCTGAGTGCCCATCACCACGCTGCCCTGCCCGGGAATTCGCTCCGGGTGGGGCAGTCCCGATACCGGGTGAGCCCTGTCAATCGGCCAGTTCGCCCACGGCAGACACACATGACTGGATACACCCCGCCGACCGATGCCAACGTACGGACGTCGGCAAAACCGCCGACGAAACCGCAGGTCAGCGAAGGGGTTCCGTATGCTCGACAACCCGTCCCACCACACCCGTGACGCCCTTGCCGATGCCGCCTCGACCGGCCCGCACCCCCGCACCCCGCCTCTCGCGGCCTCGACCGACGACGGTCGGGCGTGGCTCACCGACCCCGGCGCGCCCCACCACGTCCTGGCCACCTTGCGTGACGCCGGTTGGGGCGTCGCCGAGGACCGCTCGGCCAACGTCTACACGTCCTCGCCTGACGCCTGCGCGTTCGTGCGGTTCACCCCCGAACACCCCGGCGGTGCGCGCGGACCACTGTGGGAGGTCGCCGTCGACGACCACCGAGGCGACGACTGGACCCAGACCTTCGACGACTCCACTCCGAGCGAGCTGGTCCACGCGTTCGTCACCGCCCTGCTCACCACGCGGCGGCGCACCGAGTCCGTCTGACCGACCGGCAGCCGACCACACCCGACGTCGAAGGGCTCACCCGTGCACCTGACCCTCCTTCCCGCCCCCACCCGCCATGTCCCGACGACCGCCCCGCACCCGGATCTCGTCCACATGGAGGGCGACCGATGGATCAAGGGAGCGGGCACCCCCTACCCCGTGCTCGACCTCCTGGTCGCGGACGGCTGGTCGATCGTCCTCGACCACCGCGCCGACGTACACGCCGGTTCCCCCGACGGCCGTGCCTACGTCGGCTACCTCCCGGAATCTCCTCACACCCGCCTCGGCGACCTGTGGCACATCACCGTCGAGGGCACCGCCGACAGGCCCGGCTGGGAACAGGTCTTCGGCGCCGCAGTGCCCGCCGAGGTCGTCGCCGGCTTCGTCGCCGCCCTCCTGACCGCACGCGACCGGCCCGACGAGTTCTGACACCCCTCACATCACGGCGGGTCCGGCATCCGAACTCCCGGCGATACCCCGTCATCCCCCGAAAGGACCGGCGCTGCTCACACCCGACGAATACGACCTGATCCGCACCCGCGCCCTCGGCGGCAGCGCGGGACCGTGGTCGGTCCGCACCGAAACCCGCGACCGCCACGCCATCCTTCGCCTCCTCGACCGGCACGGGCGCATCGTCGCGACCACCGTCGCCTGCCTGCACGATGATTCCGACGCGTTGGACAGGGCCGAGAACGATCTCCTGTTCATTGCCTACGCCCACCAATGGACCACGAGTCTGCTTGAGCTTCCCCCGTTGTGTGGGAGGTGTTGATCAGCTGGCCGATCGGCTGCACGCCACGGATCGCAGCACGACACCGCACCGCGCCATCGCTTCACCGGTGTCCCCAGCCTGACTGCGCGCAAGGCCCGAGCCGCACACGCGAACGGCGTGTGCGGCTCTCGCCGTTCGGGTCGCCCGGGATGTCACCAGGGCGAAGAACCCCTTGATCGCGATCCGAACGACGGCGGCAGCCGACGCTCCATGGACATGAGGCCATCGTCCTCCACACGCTGTCGGGCTTCCTCGGCCACATGGGGCTGCTCATCTCACAGCAGTACCAAGAACCCGAGTGGCTCGGCGTCATGACACTCTCCGGGATCCCTGCGGTCGAGGTCCCCTCGGACGACTCCGCTGATCCCGCCATACCGCGTCGACGTGTTGACGAGTCCCGACCTTTGGCGCCCACCGCATTGCCGGGACACGACGCCGGCGTCGCCTGGCACACGGCCGGATCCGGCAAAGACGAGATGGTGGTCGTGCTCAGCGGCCTGCTTCCGCTCGGGGTGGCTCGCCGCAGGCCCGAGGTTCTCCCTGATCTCGACGGGTTCCTCGTCGAGATCGAGCGCAAGTCATACGCCGGCACGGTCATCCGCGAGGTACACGCGCGGCTTGCCCCGGCCGTGCGCCAGCACGACACGATCCTCGACAGCAGGTGCCTGGTCTGCGGGGACCCAGGCCCGACGCGCTTGTCAGCACGCGACGCCGGCCCGGCGCCATGCCGCCAGGACGTCGTCGCACGCCGCACGCGCTTCCGGGCCGACTTCCGCGTTCAGCACGAGGTGGATTACCAGCTTGCGGACGGCGGGCAGATCGAGACTGAGCACCGCGAGGACTCTCTCCAGAGCGTCGATCAGACTGCGCAGATCAATGCTGTGGATGGGGTCGGGGTAGTCCGACAGCAGGCTGACCAAGCACGCGCCGCCGTCGTCGCCGTCGGCGGTGGCTTGAACCAGTGCCGCGTGGCAGGCCCACACCGCGTTCAGGGCGTAGACGGGCAGGGCAAGGGCCCGCACGTGCTCGGCGTGGTAGTCCGTGGTGGCGCAGTCGCCGACCAACTCGGCGGCGATCTTCCAGGTCAGGGCCGGCTGCAGATAGCGGGTGTCGTCGAGGGTGCACGAGGCAGCCGACCCCACGGTCTCCAGGACCTCGCCGACCAATCGGGCGTCGGTGTTCCAGGCGAAGCTGGAGGGAAGAAGGACAGGGCGATCGCCGGCATGCGGGCTGCTCATACGGAAGGTCTGCCCGGACAGCCTGTGGGCGACGCCCCCCTTTTGGGCTACGTGGCAGCCGCCGCCGTGTCCAATGTCGGGAAGCCGGGCGGGAAACAACGGATGAGGGTCGCCACCGGTTCGGGTGGCGACCCTCATCCGTTCCATCCAACGTCGATCGTTCGTGTCGATCGTTGCGCTCGTCGGCGTGGGCGATGTTGTCGTGGAGACCGGGGCACACTCCGTCGGAACCTATGGAACGGCGACACCGCGGCCATCGGGGGAACGGTGATCGCTGCGCTCGGGGCAGACACGTCCACCAACGAGGTGGAACCGACCCGTGATGCGCTGACGCGCCACCGGTCAACGGCTAGAAGTACGTTCCGCGCAAGGTGCCGTCAAAGCCCATGGACGCGACGGCCTCGTCGAAGGAGGGCCAGTACCGGTCCGGGGGGCCTGCGCCCAGTTCGTCGAACTCGTCTACGGTCAGCTCGGGTTCGTGCCATTGGTGGGCGCAGCGGCAGCGGATCCACACGGTGCCGCGGTGGAGGATGACCAGCCAGTCGCGGCGCGCGGAGCAGGAGGCGCAGCGGATCGGGATTCCTCGTGCGCGCAGTTCGTCGGGGTGTTCGGTGCACCGTGCGAGTTCGTCGTGGTCGTAGGTGCAGGGGTCGGGCATGGGGTGGAGGTTGGGCGGCGCGTCCGGGTCGGGGGGCCGCCAGGCGAAGGGGTCCGTGTCGGGTTCGGGCTCGTGATCGGGTCGCTGCAAGGGTGAGCCTCTCCGTCGGGGAAGGAACACCATGGACGTGAAGCGGGCCGAAGTCCATGGTGTTCCGAATCACATCCGGGAGATTCCGTTGCAGGTCAACGTCGGTGTTCGCGTTGCGGGGTCTCGGGCCGCACGAGAGCTGCCGCAGGTGCCGGTGCAGGCTTCGATGGGCCCGACGTGCGCTTGGTGGCGCGTCGGGGAGCGGGCGCGGGTAGGTGGGCGATGTGGCGCAGTCGCCAGATGAGGACGTCGGCGGTGTTGTCGGCGCTGTCGAGTTCGCGCATGGCCGTTGCTTCGGTGAGGAGCGTCTTCGGGTCGTGTCCGGCACGTTCGGCCTGGTCCAGGGTGGCGGCCAGTGCGTCCCATCGCGCGTCGTCGCCGGGGCCGGTGGTTGCGTCGGGCAGGGCGGTGGCGATGGTGGCCCGGTGGCGGTCACGTTCCACAGCGGGCAGGGCGCGGCCCGCGTTGTGCAGGGCCCGCATGGGTGGTGCGGCGGCGTTGCGGTAGGCGGCGCGCAGGTGTTGGGCGGTGGCGTGTGCGGCGGCGGCTTGTTGTGCGTGGCCGTGGGCTGTGTGCCAGCGTGCGGCGGCGACGGTGATCAGGACGAGGGTGCACAGGACGGTGGCGGTGGCGGCGCCGTCCTCGCCTCGGCCGAGTGCTCCTCCGGCGTAGACGATTTCGCGGGCGATCGAGCGCAGGGCGCGTTGGTCGGCTCGTCCGGCGCGGATGTGGGAGCGGCTGGCGCGTTCGAATTCTCGGGCTGCGGCTCGTAGTTCGGCGCGGACGTCGGCGGAGGCGGTCTGGGAGAGTGCGTCGAGGACTTCCCCGACCCCGATCAGGCGGGCGGCCGTTCCGGGGTCGTCGTCCTCGTCGAAGTCGGCCGCGGCCCGGTCGAGGGCGTCGGTGGCCCGGCGCCGGGCCTGCGCCGGGCGCGAGCGTGTGGGCCCCGTACGTCCGCCGCCGTGGGGGCGTTCGTGCGTTCCGGTGGTGATCCATTGGTCTTCGGGGTCGTGGTCGAGGCGGCGTCGGATGGCGGGCAGGGAGAGGTCGGGGGCGAGTTTGGATCCCGAGTACCAGATCGGTTGTCCGTCGGCGTTGTGGTCTCCGGGTAGGGCGACGGTGTAGCCGATGATGTCGCCGGAGGGGGCGCGGCGTTGGTTCACGCGGACGCCTTCGCCGCGTAGGCGGGTGAAGAATTCGGTCTCGTCGGCGGCGCCGGCGAGGGAGCGGCGGACGGCTTCGCGGAGCAGTTCGCGCGGGGTGGATTCGAGGCCGCGTCGTTTGGCCTTGTGTCGTTCGGGGCTGGTGGGGCGCTTGGCGGCGGTGCCGTCGCCTGCGGCGAGTTCGCGCAGGCCCAGGTCCTTTTCGATGCGGCGGGCCTCGGCTTGGGCTCGCTTGCCCTCGAAGTCGCTGTCCGGTCGGCGGCCGTCCTCGCGGACGAGGTTGGCGATGATGTGGATGTGGTCGTCGGCGTGGCGCACGGCGACCCATCGGCATCCGGCGTCGTCGCCGTCGGGATCGATGCCGGTGGCGGCGACGATGCGGCGGGCGATGTCGCCCCATTCCTGGTCGGTCAGGACGCGGTCGGTGGCTGCGGCCCGCACGGAGCAGTGCCACACGTGTTTGTTCGGTCGCTCCTCGGTGGGAAGTGCGAGGAGCGGTCGGTCGAGGACGCGTTCGAGGGGTTTGAGGGAGTCGCTGGGGTCGCGGCCGGGGTCGGGGGCCATGCCGTCGAAGGAGGCGACGATGTGTGGGTCGACGTGTTCCTCGGCTTTGCCGGGGCCGTAGAGGTAGGCGAGCAGGCCGATGGTGCGTGGTCCACGTTTGTGGATGCGGGGGATCACGCGGCGTCGCGGTGGTCGAGGAGTCGGTCGGTCACCGCGTCCAGGCGGGCGACCGCGTTGACCACGGCGGTCAGGACGGCGTCGGTGTGGGGGGCTGGTCCGCCCGAGTTGAGGACCTTGGCGACCTGGTTGAGGTTGGTGCCGATGTGGGCGAGGTGGCGGCGGGCGGCGAAGAGTTCGGCGACCAGCTCGCGCTCGCCGGCCACTACGGCGGCGGTGGCGTTCAGGTCACGGGCGGCGGCCAGGGCCGCGTGGGCGAGGAAGCCGGCGGGCGTCATACCGCAAGCTGCTGCGGCGGCGCAGATCAGCGCGAGTTCTTCGTCGTCGAGGCGGGTGCTCTTTTGGTGGGCGCGCTTGTGCTGGGGGGCTTTGTGCGGGCGATCACGCACACGCGGCTCGGGCTGCGGGGCGTGTTCGCAGTCGGCGTCGTGGCAGAGGTGTTGCTTCTCCCCTGTCTGCGGTCCGCCCTCGGTCGCAGCCTCCCCCTCCGGCGCCCCCCGGCGCCGGAGGGACCCCGCCACCCCTGGGGCGGGGCTGCCCAAAGCAATGCTCCCGACGGGTGCATTGCTTTGGGGACAACTTGCTCCGGCAACGTCGGGAAGCTTTTGACCTGCGGAAACGCCTATCGGGGGTTCTTCGCGGGAGGTGTTCACGCCGCGTCCCGGAGTGCGGTTCGACGGGTGGCGAGCTGCATTCGCGCCACGAAATCGGCTGCCTTGTCGGGGGTGTGCAGGACTTCGGGGCGGGCGTCGCTGGTGCGGCGCACGATCCAGGTGCCGTTCGGGCCCTGGGCGGCGTCGTGGATCACGTCGAATGCGATCAACGCGAGGAGCCAGGCGTCGATCTCGGCGGGGGTGGTCGGGCTGTCGGACACGGGGAGCCTCCGTTGCGGCTGGAGTCGGGTTCGGTCCAGCCGGCGGGTGTTCCGGCCTCGCGAGGCGGTCGGAACACCCGCCGGCGGTTTCGCGGTCGGGTGGGACGGGTGGGGTGTCCGGCCGGCGGCTATCGCAGCTTGCGCATGAGGACGGTCAGCCGGTCGTTGGACAGCGGTATCCCCTGTCCTCGGATGGCGCCGGCGACCACCGCCCGGGTCACCTGTCCGCTGTCCGCGACGGCTGTCCTGGCCAGCGCCAGGAGGTCTTCTTCGGTCACCGGATCCCTCCGGTCACCCTGCTCCGCCGGCGTCTCCGGTCGGTCACCTGACGGAGTCGGCCGGTGACCGGGCAGGGTGGCCGGTCGGGTGTCCGCCGGGTGTCCTTGCTGGTCGTGGCCTTGGTCGGTGTCCGGGTCGGAGGGGACGGCGTGAAGTTTGCGGGTCGCTGTCCGAGGGTCGGTGCGCGGTGACCGGTCCCCGTCCGCCGATGTCGATGTCCCCGGGGCCGACGCTTGTCCGCCGAGGTGACCACCTTCGGGGGCGGTCGTCCGAGCGGGCGGCGGGGTGTCCCACTCGCCCTCGGGCTGGTGATCTGGCGTTGTCGCGCCGGTCGGCGTGAGCGGTTGTCCGCGGGTCTCGGACAGGGTCGCGGTGGCCGGTTGTCCGGTGTCCGGGCCGGTGGCGCGGGCGATGAGGATGTACAGGTGGACGGCGCCGGCCAGGGCCAGCGGCGCGAGCGTGGACAGGACGCCGACGGTCGCATCCCCCAGCCGTAGTCCGCCGGTCGCCGGGTCACTCCACTCGTTGAGGCGGACCGCGTGCAGGGCGTTGGCCCAGATGCTCGCGGCGGTGGCGCTGCCGAACAGTGACCAGGCGTAGATCCGGGCGGCCAGGGGTGCGGTGCGCAGGACCAGGAGCGCGCGGATGCCGTAGGCGATGAACCCGTCGATGAGCAGCGGGAAGAGGAGGGTGAGGGGTCCGCGTACGTGGACGGCCTGGGCCATCTGTCGCAGGGCGTCGTAGGACAGGGCGAAGCCGGCGGCGCCGAGCAGGGCGATGGCCGCGCGGTCCCATCCGGTTGCCCGGTGGGGTGTCGCGGGGGCGGTGTTCACGCGGCCTCGGTGCGGGGGACGACGATCGGCGGGCGGGTCTTGCGGCGGGGCTTGCTGCGGGTCTCGCGGAGCAGGCGCAGCACTCGTTCGGGTTCGCAGTCCAGGAGCAGGGCGATGCGTGCCACGGGGATCCGGGCGATGGTGGCCTGCAGGGCGACGGCGCGTTGTTCGGGCATCGTCAGGTGGATGCGGCGCCCGGTGAGGGCTGCGGCGACGCGGGCTGGGTCCAGGCGGCGGTACCTGTTGCGCCGAAGCGGCTTGCGTTCCTTTTCGGTGACGCCGCCGCGTATGCCCCAGCGGTCGCCCTCTTCGAGGGAGGCGTCCAGGCAGGTCGAGCGGACCGGGCACCAGTGGCAGATGGCCTTGGCGCGGTTGATCCGGTCGGTGAACTCTGTGCCTTCGCCTTCGGGGAACCACAGGTCGGGGTCGGTGTGGCGGCGGCAGGACCCGGTGTCCTTCCAACTCTGGTCACCCAGGGTGCGAAAGAGCGGTTCGGGCGTGGGCGGGGTGGTGGCGCTCATGGCGATGCTCCATTCCCCCGCCGAGCCCGGGTGTGGCAGGCCGGGGCTCGGCGGGGTTCGTGCGGGTCGTGGAAAGGCGAGGCGGGTGCCGGGTGTTCAGGCGGCGTCGCGGGCGTGCGCGCGGTCGAGTTCGCGTTGCGCGCGGATGGCGCGGCGCAGGTCCTCGCCGGTGAGGTGCACTTCGGTGGCCATCTCGATCAGGCGGGACGCGATGCGATCGCCGAGGTAGTCGCCGAGGTGGTCGAAGCGCAGGTTCGTCGTGATCAGCGTCGGGAGCATGTGCTCGTACCGGCGATTGATCAGCCGGTAGATCAGCTCCTCCGTCCATTCGGACGGCTTGGCCGCGCCCAGGTCGTCGAGGATGAGCAGCGGACTGTTGGCGACGGCCAGGAATTCGCGCTCGTTGTCGGCGTCCTTGCGCGGGCGCAGGTGGGCATGCAGGTCGGGCTGGTTGTACGCGGTCCAGCGGGTCGCGCAGCCCGAGGCGATGAGGCGGCGCAGGGCGCCGAAGGCGTTGTGGGTCTTGCCGGTTCCGGTGGTCCCGCCGATGAGCAGGGTCGGTCCGGTGGTGATCCTGCGCATGCCGGTGATGCCCCGGTCGGCGGCGCGCAGGACCTCGTCGACCCAGGACAGGACGTCGGGGTGCCACGGCTGGGCGTCGCGGAAGAGCGGCGGGATGCGCTCGCCGGCCAGACGCAGGGCCTCGCCTCGGGGGTCGTCGGGTTCGAGGCGGACCTCGATGGTGGGGTCGATGCCGCGCGCGGCGAGGATCTCGGCCATGCGGCGTTCGAAGCGGCCGATCCGCTGGGGCTCGGTCACAGCGACCCCCACGAACCCGCGCCGGCGCCGACCAGGCCCGTGTCGGCGGGGGCCGGGTTGGTCCAGGGCCTGTAGCCGGTCACGCCCGGTCGGCCTGCCATGGGGGCGGGCGGGTTGAGGGCCTCGTTGACCAGGCTCGGCAGGGTGCTGGGGTGCAGCGCCTTGGCACGCAGCCCCTCCAGGCCGGCGCGGACGGCGTCGGGGGCGATGCCCTCGTCCAGCAGTCGGGCGACCAGCTTGGCGGTGTGACCCAGGACGTCCTTGGGCGGGCGCGTTCGGCAGGCGCCGACGTGTTCGGCGATCAGCTCGCGCGCCGTCGGGGCGTCCGTCGTGGTCGCGTCCGTGGTCACCGGCGGGTTGTGGCCGAGGTGTTCGGCAGCGGTCGGTGCGGGCGCGCTGCGCCCCCCGGAGGGAGAGGTCCTAGGTCCTACGGTCCTAGGTCCAGGCGTTGAGCCTTCAGAGAACGTTCCGGGAGGGTTCGCGGACTGTTCCGAGAAAGGCGTTTGACCTGCGGGTTCGACACCCTCGGCCGTCGAGGCGTCGGATACGGGCACGTCGACAGCGGCGGGGTGCGCGGTGGCGGCGGGGACGGCCCCGGCGGTCGTCGCGACGACCGCCGGCGGCGTCCTCGCCGCGTCCGGAGCCTTTCGGGAAGGCTTCGGGAGGGCTTCGGGAGGCGTCGGGGCAGACCCGGAGTCACCGGTGCACGGACCCTTGCACTTGGAGCACGGCTGGGTCGGCTGGTGCACGGGGCACGAAGGCCAGTGGGGCGCGCCCGGCTTGTCGATCCGCTGGTGTTCCTTCCAGTTGACCGTGTGCAAGTAGGTCTTGCCGTCGCAGCCCACGTATCGGCAGATGACCCCGACGGCGGCGAGTTGGCGCAGGTCGTCGGCGACGTCTTCCTCGGAGTGCTCGTCGACGCGCATGCACCAGATCTTGGCGCGGATGTACTTGGGGTGGTCGCGGATGCGGCCGAAGTCGTCGGAGAACGGCCACAGTCCGCCGAAGGTGCGCTCGGCCGACAGGGTCACCATCGCCAGCGTCTCGGAGTCGTAGAACTCGGGCTTGGTGCAGCGGATCCTCGGCACTCAGCATCCCCTCGCCGTCGCGGCGGTCAGACGCGCGGTCGCGGGGTGGAAGTCGTGGGGCAGGTCCCAGGCGATCCCGGGGAAGGCGCGCTGCAGACGCCAGGCGACGATGGCCCCGAGGTGAACCGGCAGGTCCAGGAGGACGCCGCGCTCGTCGAGCAGGCGCGCGGTCAGGGTCCCGGTCGGGCCGAGGGCGGTGCGGACGAAGGCCAGGTCGCCGGCCAGGTCGCCGATCAACCAGGCGAGATCGTGGTCGACCGCACGGTCGCACACGCAGTGATGGGAGCAGGGGTTTGGCGGCGTGACGTGGACGTGCCCGGCGGCGCCGGGCGCGGGCAGGTCTGTACGCACGATGTCGGTCATGCGAGAATCCCCGAATCGTAGGTGAAGTGACCGGCGCTTCCCTGGACAGGTGGGCCGGTCGCTTCGGTTATGGAATATCCGAGCCTCTTCGTGGGGTTCGAGCCCGGCGTCCGGGGGTTACCGCCCCCGGGCGCCGTTGCGCTCTCACCACCCCGTAGCGGCGGTGCTGGTGAGCTAGGTCATGGGATCGCGCGCTCCTCGGGTGGGCCGCAGGGCGGCTTCGGACGGACACCATGGCACCCGTCCGGAACCAAGTCCACCCTCGTTCGCAACACCGGGTCACCGGGTCACGACAATGTGAAGCCACGTCGGGTGACTCCCCGTCGCTTCGCCGTGGGCTGTCCGTAGTAGATCATGAAAACCAGCCACCGCGAAGAGGTGATCTACACAACCTCGACTTGCCTCCGGATTGGTAGGTCGTGCACAGTGGGGGCCATGGGACACGACAGGGAGGTGACGCCATGACCGGCGAGGTGGACGAAGCGGTGCCCGAACCGGGCATGCTCGCCCGGCGCCTGGAGCACCTGTTCGCGACCGTGCATCCGCGCGACCGCGGCCCGTACTCCACGCCCGAGGCAGTGGAGTTGATCAACGAGATGGCCGGCGAGACGGTGATGGGCGCCACGTACATGTGGCAACTGCGCACCGGACGCAGGGACGACCCCACACACAGCCGCCTCAACGCCGTGGCCAAGTTCTTCGGCGTATCCGTCACGTACTTCTACGACGACGCGGTGGCCGAGCGCACCGACGCCCAGCTCGCGATGCTCACGGCCGTGCGCGACGCCGGGGTGCGTTCGATCGCCCTGCGCGCGAACGGTCTCTCGCCGGAAAGTCAGGCCGCCGTCACCGCAATGCTCGACCGCGTGCGACTACTGGAGGGCCTGCCCCAGCCCGCCGAGGACCCGGGACCCGTCGAGTAGTTCTCGTGCATTGCCAGGCCGCGACACGGCGAGCGCCGACCCGGACTCGAAGGACGCTTCCGCATCCCGCGTGGGACGACCGAGACCGGACGCGCCGTTGCCGACCGACCACGGACCACGAACCGACCCACAGGGAACGGCTCCGTCGTCATGCACTCGAATCGGGGCTCGGACGTCGGCACGGGTGACCACGCCCCCTCCGCATGAAGCCGAGACGCGCGACCCGAGTGCCGCTGATCACATATGTCGGATCTGATTCTTAATCAGCCGAAATCGTGTCCTAGCATTCGCGTGGGAGTCGCGCGGGTCGTCGGCTTCGCTGCGAGCGGGGGTTCGCGCTCCCGATCGTCGGAGCCTTGAGGACCCACACGTGGACGACTTGCGACGACTGCTCGCTGCCTGCGAGCGGCGGCTGGAGGGGATCGCGATACCTCGGCCCTTCGACCTGGACGTCTTCCGCCGCACCGTGGAGGAGCTGCGTGGGCGCGACATAGGGATCGCGGCGGCCACGGATCCCGATCTGAGCGGACGCGTTCACGCCGGACGTGGAGACCTCCGGGTTGCGCGGGCGTCACGGCTTCGCTCCCGCCCAGGAGCGCGAGGCGGAGATGCTCGCCTCGATGATCTACGCGCGTGCCACGTCCCCGCGTCTGCCCCCGCCTCCGACGGGCGATCCGTTCCTGGACCGCTTCGCGACGATGCTCGGGCACCACTACCGCGGCGGCAAGGGCCGCTGGTGACCGTTCTCGACGTCCTCCCGATCGTGGTGATCTGGGCGGCGGCGCTGTGGCATGCGCCCAAGCTCGCGGGCCCGCTGTGGCAGCGCTGGATGCCCGTCGGCCTGCTGGCCCTGGCCCTGTGTCTGACCATCCGCCTCGACCCGGTGTCCGACTGGATCAGCGAACGCACCGGCATGCCGAACCTCGCGGTCCTGCTCAAACACTCCCTCGCGGTCGTGGTGACCGGGGCCTGGCTCGAATGGGCCCTGCTCCTGCGCGCCACCGATGAGCCCGCGCATCGTCTCCTGCGTGTCACGAGCGTCCTGCGATGGACGACCCTGGCCGGCCTTCTCGTCACCTACCTGCGGGTCCCGGACTCGGCGAACGCGGAGTTCTTCGCCGGCCAGGGCCACGATCCGGCCGCCGCCCGGCACGAGCTGGTCTTCACGCTCTACCTGGCCGTCACCGGACTGCTCGCGGCCCGGGTGTTCTGGCACAAGAGCCGACTCGCCCGCGACCCCGCCGTCGTGTGGGGAACACGCCTGCTCGCGACGGCCTTCGTCCTGACCCCCGGCTACGGACTCGGGCGCCTGGTCGCGCTCACCGCCTACGCCACCGGACACACCGCCCCCGGCGCCTTCAACACCACCCGACTGAGCTGGCCCTTCGGCGCCGTGTCCGTCCTGCTCATCGTCGCGGGAGTCTCCATCCCGGGCTTCGTCACTCTCAGTCGGACCTGGATCGCCCGTCGGCGGCTGCGCAGGCTGCGCACCCTGTGGACCCTCGTCGTCCCCGCGATCCCCGACACCGTCCTGCCGACGCCCCCCGACGCACGCACCGACCCGCTGGGCCTGGGCACCACGCATCTGCGCCTGGTCCGCCGGGTCGTCGAGATCCGCGACGGCATGCTGGCCCTGCGCCGCTACGCCGACCCGGACCTGTGCGAACGCCTGCGGGCGGACCTGGAAGGACGCGGGCTCACGGATCCGGACCTCGAACTGGCGACCGTCGCGGCGTGGACGATCCTGACGGCCGACGCCTTGCACAACGGCCGGACTCCCCAGCGCGTGGTGGCGCCGCCACCGCGCCCGCCGAAGGCGAACCTCGACGCGGAGGCGCAACGACTCGTCGACATCGCCTCCGCCCTCCGCCGGCCCCGGACCGGCGCATGCGTCGAGGCGATCCGCGAAGCCACCGCCGACACCGTGGGGCGTCCTCCCGCCCGGGAGGACGCCCCACCGGCGGCGTGAGCGACTTGCCAACCTGGGATCAGCCGAGGATCCAGCAACCGGCGGCGAGAACGAACCCGACGGCGGCACCGACCACCGTCTGCGCAAACGTGTGCGCCCGCAGAACCACCCGCGACCACGCGACAAGCGGGACGAGCACGGCCGCGAACGCCCACCACGGGCCCAGGGCGTACGCGGTCTGCGTGACGGCCCCGGTCATCACCGTGGTGTGGACACTGATTTTCCACACGGTGGTGACGGCCGTGAGCGCCAACAGCGTCACCACCATCACCACGACGAGCAGGACCATGTCGTGCGGCGCCCCGAGCACCAGCATCGACGCCAGGCCGATAGCCACCAAGGCAACGACCACGGGCATCACGCGCATCCGTTGCGCCCGCTTGCTCAGGTGCCGATCCGCCCATCGGCCGCGCCGTATGCCGACCTTGACGAGTGCCAGGGGCAGCACGGCCGCGAACAGGATCGCCCACACCGCCCAGCCGACGCCCGACCATCCACTCGTGATCGCCCCAACCAACAGCAACAGCCCCATGACGATGTACTGCGGCGCCAGGGCTTCGGTTACCGCCCGCGCGAATCGCTCCCTCGGTCGGGTGGACGTCGAGGACCGGTGCAGCGTGCTCATGTCGCGTTCTCCGGGATCGCGTCGTGGACCCGACCCATCGTGGGCGAGGCGAACGCCCGGGCCACGCGCACCAGCCAGGCGGTCTCCGCCTCCGACTCCGCCGCCGGATGCGGCGTGTACGAGGGATCCCCCGATCCCGACAGGCCCTGTTCGGTCAGCCGCAGGACCTCCTTGAGCCAATACGCCTCGGCCACTACGGCGCGCTCGACCTCGGGCACCCCTGCTCGCTCCACCGCGAGCACCGCGTCCCGGTGCAGGCCCGGCGGTGCGGTATCGCGCAGAGTCAGGGCCGCGTCGCGGATCTCGATCCCCCGGCGATGCAGCCGATACGTCAACTCCACCGGGCTGTGCTCGCGGGGTTCGTTCTCGCCGCGCATGACCACGTGCGGCACCGCGTCGGTCAACACGGCCCACAGCGCGTACAGCCGACGCATCGCCACCCACTGCTTCCATCGGCGCAGGGCGAGGGCGAATACGGAGTACGACGTCCCGGCGAGGATCAACGTGATGGCGCCCAGTTTGACCACCTTGGACGCCGTCTCGAAGGCGCCGTCACCCCCGGGCCAGGTGCCGCCGGACGCCGTGACCAGCAGGTATGTCGCCCGCAGGGCGCAGTAGCCCACGCCCAGCAGGTTCCCCAGGGCCAACGTCGCCAACGATCGTCGCAGACCGCCGGCCGGGGCCACTCGGGATGCGCGCCCCACCAGCAGGGTGCCCACTCCGGTCGCCAACGTCGCGCTCGCGACGAACACGAGCTGATACGCGGTGGCGACCGCGTCACCGGCGTGGTCGGTGATGAAGTAGTCCCCGCCGTGGTCCCGTTCGGGGATGAGGAAGAACAGGATGACCAACGCGCAGATCATCACGCCGGCCGTGATGTACCGGGGCGAGGTGAAGGCCGGCGGTTCCTCCGTGGGAGAGACCAGGGCGGTGATCCAGTTGACGAGCAGGAGCATCGCCACGACCCCGGTGGCGTGCTTGAGCAGGGTGCCCACCTGTGCCACGCCGGTGACGTTCTCGATCGCCTCGGCGACCCGGGGCATGCGGATCGTGAGCGAGACGGCCAGGGCGACGAACGCCCCCCACAGCGGCTGGGTCTGGAACGAGGTGCGGACCGTGGGACGCCGCCACACGACGATGGTCCAGGCCAGCAGCACGACAACCAGTTCAAGTACGTGGATCATGAGCGCCTGCGGGAGCGTCGCGCCGGTTGGGTCAGATCCGCGTGCAGCCGCGACAGGACTCGGCCCGACAGCTCCGGCCCGGGCGGGGGAGCCGGGATCGTGAGCAAAGTCGCGAGCGTCTCGGCCTCCAGCTCCTGGAAGTCGTTGTACGAGGTGCGCCCGATGATGCGCCGGATCGTGGACGGATCCAAGTCGGGTGAGAGCTGCCCCGCCATGAGGGCGTCCATCCCGGCGCTGTGGTCGCACAGGATGTGCGCCAGCTCGTGCGCGACGATCTGCCGTTGGTGCGCCGGACTGGTCGAAGCGTCGTACCAGACCCAGTCCGCCGTCTCGGTGGCCGCCCACATCCCACACGGCATCCCCGCCGGCATGCCTTCCGGTAGCGGGAGCAACCGCAGCTCCCGCCCCCGGGACCGCGAGATGTTCTCGCACAGCAACTGCGCGTCGAACGGGTCAGGGATGACGATGTCCAGGCGTTCCAGCCGCTTGCGGGAGGCTTCCCGCAGGCGTTTGAGGTCCATGCGCGCAATCCTCCGTTGTACCCACGACGACGGAGGCCGCCCGTCGCCGCTGTTGCTGCGGGTGCAGATCTCAATCACGTTCGACGGCTCCCGGGACGCGAACGGCCCGGGAGCCGGTCTTGAGTCCTTCGAGGCGCCGCGCCTGCTCGATCACGGCGCTCACCATCCGCAGGCTGTCCGCCGACAGGCCGTCGGCGCGAAAGACCAACCTGTGGACGTCGTTCTCCCGCATCCGCGACCACGCGTCCCGCTCCGCGGCGATGCGCTCGGCCGCCGCATCGTCGAAGAAGTAGACGGGTTCGACGTTGAAGAACCGCGCGAGCGCGTCGATGGTCTTCAACGTCGGGTTCGTCTGCACCCCCGTCCGAAGCTGCTGCACCAGGCTCGCGGAGACCGTCGCCCCCTCGGGGCCCGCCTGCTCCTTGATCCCTCGCGCGACCTCGCCGTTGCTGTACGCGCCTCCGTCGGGTCTGCGCACGCTGGCGAACAGTCGGTCAAGCTTCGCGGCCAGCGTCATAGTCGGCACATCAGGCTTCTCGCCCACTCCGTCGCACCTCCCTCGTCGGAGGCACAGACTGCACGAATCGCCATCATCGCGTCCATCAAATTGGTGAATGACGAGAATCACATGCCAACGGACTGTGAGCCGTGCATGCGGAGGCGGAAACGAAGGCCGCCGAGGGCTCATCATCCGACCGGAACGCGGCATACGTTAGGGACCCGGGATACCGACCCGGGCAATCCCGCCGTACGTGAACAGTCCGGACGCGCGTCGGCGAGGGCCGGGGTGGACGTCGGGGTACCACGAGGACACCTCGATGAGTCCGGGTTGGACGAGGGGCAATCCCGCGAGGAGCCGATGGATGTCGTGTCGTTCGCGGATGCGACCCCAGTTGCCGCGGGTGGCGGCGAGCATGGTTTCGGTGATCACGTTGCGCATCGTCTTGTCGTCGCTGACGAGGTGGCTCACGGCGAGGTAGCTGCCCGGGGCCTGCCAGCGCGTGATGCGGCCGATCAACTCGGCGGGGTCGGCGCTGTCGGGAACGCATTGCAGGACGTTGGCGAGCAGTACGGCGGTGGGCCGGGCCGGGTCGATGAGTCGGGTGATGTCGGGGTGGTCCAGGAGGGAGTGGTCGGTGATGTCGGCATCAACGACGGCGATGTCGTCGTTCTGATCCAGGACCATATTGCCCGCGCCGATGGCGCTCGGGTCCCGATCTACGTAGACGACTCGTGCGTGAGGATGGGCACTCTGGGCGATCTGGTGGACGTTGCGCGCGGCTGGCAGACCGCATCCGAGGTCGACGAACTGGCGCACGCCGAACTCTTCGGCGAGCTTGCGAACGGCGCGTTCGGTGAACGCTCGGGCGGCGCGTACCACGGTCCACGCGCGAGGGGCGATGCGCAGCAGGGCCAGGCACGCGTCCTTGTCGCAGTCATAGTGGTCCCGGCCGTCGAGCAGACGGTTGTGGATGCGCGCGTCTGTGGCGGTGTCCGCGTCGATGGCACGGTGGGCGACGCGGGACGAGGCCGGGTCGGTCGACGGGGCCGGGGTGTCATGGGTCATGCGGTGTCTCCAGGGTCGGCCTGCGCGCGGTGTCGGCGATGGGCGGCTTCGCGTTGCCCGTTCGCCGCCGACGCCGGGGGCTTTGCTCAGTGGGCGCAGGGATGGTGGAGGTGTGCGACGCCTCCGTACATCGCCCATTCCCGGGTCGTCTGAAGTACTCCGCGGTCGGGGTCGGGGCGCCAGTGGGACACGTCGACGAGTCCGGGATCGAGAGGCTCGAATGTGGCGAGGAGGTGGTCGAGTTCGGCGCGGGTGCGTATGCGTCCCCATTGGCCGGCGGTGCTGGTGTTCATGTGGTCGGTGACGGCGGTGCGGTGGTGAACGTCGTCGGCGACGAGGTGACTGACGACGAGGAGGCTTCCGGGGACGAGTCGTTCGCGCAGACGTTGCAGGAGTCGGGTGACGGCGGTGTCGTCGGGCAGGCCGTGCAGTGCGGCGGTGAGCAGGACACCAGTGGGTGCGCCGGGGACGATCAGGGGGTGGTCGAGGATCGAGTCGATGTCGACCAAGTCGGCGTGGAGTGCTCGGGTGTGGTCGTCGTCGTGGAGGCTGCGGGTGTGGGCATAGGCGAGGGGATCTCGATCCACAAGCAGCAGGCGAACGCTGGGGTCGATGGCGCGGGCGATCGCGTTCACGTCGGCGGTCGGGTTCGGCAACCCGCTTCCGAGGTCGAGGAGTTGGGTAATGCCGTGCCCGGCGACCAGGACGCGGGCGGCGCGGGCGCCGAAGTCGCTGTTGTGGCGGGCGATCACTGCGGCGCTGGGAGCAAGTTCGAGGAGCCGCTCCCCGGCTCGGCGATCCGCGGCGTAGTTGGCGAATCCGCCCAACAGCCAGTCCCACAGGCGGGCATCGCTCGCCGTGCCCGCGTCGATCCCGTATCGCAACGGCAGGCGCCGCAAGCCGTCGGAGCCGAAGGGCGTCGGTCGGTCGTGGGCCGGTGTCACGGGTTCACGCTCTTGGGTGTCGCCAACGCCCGGTGGGCAACCCGGATCCAGACCGGGAGGTGGTCAGAGGCACGCTTCGCCTGGCGTGTGGTGACGACACCGCAGTCGAGGATGCGGTCGGCAAGTCCCGGCGACACGAGGATGTGGTCGCTGCGGTGCTCATCGGGCTCTCGGGGGTCGAAATGGCCCACGGTCGGAATGGGACCGACCTCCAGGTACGCGAAGGGGTCCACGAATCCGGCTGCGGCGAGGCTGCGGATCGCGCGTCGGTCGGCGGGGCCGAACGTGCCGTCGGGCAGCACGAGGCGATGGCGCGAGTGCAAGCGCGGCGGGAACAGGTCCCAGTCGGGCTCGGGGTCGTCGGCCCCGATCGTGTTGAGGTC
>NZ_WWJX01001557.1 GCF_009865215.1 Streptomyces sp. SID3343
CGCCCGGCCGGTCGGCTGCCGATGGGGCGTCCGGGCCGTGGCCCGACCGGCCCGACCCGCCCGCCTCGCTCGATATGACTATTCGTCATACGACAGTAAGGCTCGGTTCAATTCGTCGTATCCCCGGTTCATCGCCACGCCCGCCAAACATGGCGCGACGTACGCGGAGCCCACATGTGGTGGGAGGGCCACGTTCACCCCGACGCACCAGGCTGCTGGACGTACCGCTCCGCCGGTGACGCGCCCTCGATCCTCGAAGGGCGCCCGCGATCGGCCGGAGACCACACGTCAAAGGAGTAGTCGTGGGCCGCATCCGGCTCGACGCCCTGTCTCGAAGCTTCGGCTCCTCGATCGCCGTGGACCGGGTCGGTCTCGAGGTCGCCGACGGCGAGTTCCTCGCGCTGCTCGGTCCCAGCGGCTGCGGCAAGACCACGCTGCTGCGCATGATCGCGGGTCTGCTGCCCCCGTCGTCCGGACGCATCCTGCTCGACGACGAGGACATCACGCACACCCCGCCGCGCCGCCGCGACCTGGCGATGGTCTTCCAGAGCTACGCCCTCTACCCGCACCTGACGGTCGCCGGGAACATCGCCTTCCCGCTTCGGGTACGGCGGATGAGCAAGCAGGCGGCCCGGGCCCGAGTCCTCGACGTGGCCCGGCAGTTGGAAATCGACACGTTGCTCGCGCGCCGGCCCAAGGAACTGTCCGGCGGTCAGCGCCAACGGGTCGCGCTCGGTCGGGCGCTCGTGCGCGAGCCGAGCGCGTTCTTGATGGACGAGCCACTGTCCAACCTGGACGCCAAGCTGCGCACCGCCACCCGGATCGAACTCGCGGCCCTGCATCGCCGGTTGGGCTCGACGTTCGTCTACGTGACGCACGATCAGGTCGAGGCGATGACGATGGCGACCCGGATCGCGCTGCTCGACGCGGGTCGACTGGAACAGGTCGGCACCCCCAGCGAGGTCTACGACACACCCGCGTCCGCCTTCGTAGCGTCGTTTCTGGGCGCGCCGCCGATGAACCTGCTCCCGGGTCGGCTCGCGAGCACCCCCGCCGGAATGCTGCGTGTCGAGGCGCAGGGCACGGTCGCCCCGCTGTGGCCGGGTCGGGTCCCCGCGCGCGACGTGTTGCTCGGCATCCGGCCGGAGCATCTGACCCCGGTGTCCCGGGAGGCCGGCGAGGAGGCGGTCCGGATCCGCGCGGTGGTCGACGCGGTGGAGAACCTCGGCAGCGAGGAGGTCGCGCTGTGTCTCGCGGGCACCGGAGTCACCGCGCAGCGGGTCGCGCTCCGCGGCCCACGGCCCCTCGGTCTGCGCCCCGGGGACCCGGTGACATTGACCGCCGCGACCGCACACCTGCACCTGTTCGACGCCGCGTCCGGCCGCCGCCTGGAGTGGCGCGACCACAGTGCCCCCGCCGACAAGCGCGCCCTGAGCACCGCCTGAACACGTGCGCCACCCTTCCCGCCCGCAGACTCCGCCCGTCGCGGCGGCACAAACCCTTGGAGTTCCCCCGTGAACCTCTCCTTGCGCCGCCTCCCCCTGCGCCGCGTCGGCCTCGCGGCCGGCGTCGTCGCGCTGGCCCTGACCGCGTCCGGATGCAGCAGCTTCGGCTCGGGCTCGTCGGGCTCGTCCTCCAACGACACCGCGGCCGTGGGCCTGGCCCCGCCGCTGCGCTCCGACCAGAAGGTCGAGATCGTCTTCGAGTCGTACAACCTCTCCCAGGCCGGTGTGTGGACCGACACGATCAACGGTCTGGTCCGCGAGTTCGAGGGGGCGCACCCCAACATCAAGGTCACCGCCCGCCCGCCGCAGGGCGGCGCGCTCAACGCGGTCGGCTCGATCCAGTCCCAGATGGTCGTCGGCAAGGCTCCCGACGTCGGCCAGATCACCTTCGGCGATCTCGACTTCGCGGTGCACGGCCTCAAGGCCAAGCCGCTGGACGACCTGGTCGGCAAGGCCGCGGTGCAGACCGCGTTCGACGGCAAGCACCCCTTCGCGCCGAACGCCAGGACGCTCGGGGACTGGGAAGGCAAGACGTACGGCATGCCGTACGTGTTCTCCACCCCCGTCGTGTTCTACAACGCGGACGCCTTCCGCGCGGCGGGCCTGGATCCCGACAAGCCGCCCGCCACCTGGGACGAGCTCAAGCAGGCCGCTCTCGCGATCAAGGCGAAAGCCGGCAAGGAGGGCGCGTACATCGACTGCGCGACCGCCTCTTCCGGAGACTGGTGCCTGCAGGCGATCCTCGGCTCCAACGGCGGCTCGGTCCTCTCCCCCGACCGCAAGACGCTGACCTTCGCCGAACCCGCCTCGGTCCAGGCCGTCGGCACGCTCGCCGATCTGGTGAAGTCCGGCGCGTCGCCGAACCTGACCCAGGCCCAGGCGATCGACGCGTTCAGCCGCGGCAACCTGGGGATGGTCCTGGAGTCGAGCTCGCTCCAGGGCATGTTCCAGCAGGCCGCCGGCGCCGCGAAGTGGGACCTGCGCGCCGCCGCGCTGCCCGCCTTCCCGGGCAAGGAGGCGGTGCCCACCAACTCCGGTTCGGCGCTGATGGTCTTCGCCGGCGACCCGGCCAAGCAGCGGGCCGCGTGGGAGCTGATCACGTTCTTGACGAGCGACCGCGCGTACACCGAGATCTCCGCCAAGATCGGCTACCTCCCGCTGCGCCCCTCGCTGACCCAGGATCCGACCACGCTCAAGCCGTGGGCCGACAAGAACACCCTGCTGGGTCCCAATCTGCGCCAACTGGAGCGGCTGAGTCCGTGGGTGTCCTTCCCCGGCAACAGCTACGTGCAAATCCGTGACCTGCTCATGCAGGCCGTCGAGGCATCGGTCTACCAGGGCAAGGACCCGCAGACCGCGCTCGGCGAGGCGGCCAGGCGCGGCACCGCTCTGCTGCCCTGACCGGCCGGTCCTGCCGCCCACTCCTCCGCCGCCGCTTCCCGGCACCTCCCACTGTTGTCCGCTACTTTCCCGCCGGCCTCTCGCCGGCTTCCCGCAAGGAGATCGACCCACCGTGCGCATCCCCCGCCACACCCTGATCCAGTTCAGCGACGTGCACGTGGTGCCCGAAGGCACCCTGCTGCACGGCAGCGTGGACACGCTGGCCAACCTCGCCGAGGCGCTCGCCGAGGTCGAGGCCGCCGATGTGCGGCCGACCGCGCTGCTGTTCACCGGCGACCTCGCCGACGCCGGCGACGGCCCGTCGTACCGCCGTCTGCGCGACCTCGTCGACAAGGCCGCCGCCCGAATCGGCGCCCCGGTGCTGTACGGCATGGGCAACCACGACACCCGCGAGGACTTCCACGAGAGCCTGCTCGGCGCCCCACGCGGCGACCACGAACGGGACTTCGTGCACGAGGTGGACGGCCTGCGGGTGATCTTCCTGGACACCACCGACCCCGGGCACCACCACGGCGACCTGACCGATCGGCAACTCCGTTGGCTGCGCGAGAAGTTGACCACCCGTGCGACGCACGGCACGGTGCTCGCGCTGCACCACCCGCCGATCCCCTCGCCGTTGGCGATCCTGGAGATGCTCACCCTGCGCCGGCACGAGGAACTCGCCGAGATCGTCGCGGGCACCGACGTCGCGCTGATCGTCGCCGGACACGCGCACCACGCGACGTGCGGCTCGCTCGGCGGCGTCCCGGTATGGATCGCGCCGGCCACCGCCTACAGCGCCGACGTGCTCGCGCCGGCCGGCCTCGTACGGGGCACGGTGGGCGGCGGCTACACCCGGATCGACGTCTACGACGACGGCGCGACCGCGACCTACGTCCCGGTGGGCACCGGCGCGCCGGTCTACGAACTCGACGTCGAGACCCTGCGCCGCTACCTGGCCGAGCACACCGCCGATACCGGCGCCGACGCCGCACAGGGCTGAGCAGGCACCGTGTTCGTCGAAATCGCCGCCCCTGACCGTGCCTCCACCGCCCTTGCCGGCCGCGGCCGCCCGGGACCGGCGCGCCGGATCGCCGGCGCGGCTCCGCCCTACCTGTACCTCGTGCCGGCGGTGGTGTTCCTCGTCGTGTGGACCTACCGGCCGTTCGCACAGACCGTGGAGCTGTCGTTCTACCGCTGGAATCTGCTGCCCACCTCGCCGATGGAGCCGGTGGGCCTGGACAACTACCGGCAGGTGCTCGAACTTCCCGAGCTGCGGCAGGCGTTGGTCAACACCGCGTGGTACGTGCTCGGGCTCCTGCCGTTCTCGGTGCTGATCCCGGTGCTGATCGCACTGCTCGCGCAGAACGTACGCGGGCGCGGTCAGGCGCTGTACCGTGCGCTGATCTTCGTGCCGACGCTGGTCACCCCCGTGGCCACCGCCGCCGTATGGCGCTGGCTGCTCGAACCCGACGGCGGCCCGGTCACCCGGGCGTTGGAGGTGTTCGGCATCGGTCCGGTCAACGTCTTTCGCGAACCGGGGCCGGCCATGGTCGCGATGATCGGCATCTGCGGGTGGCAGATGATCGGTTTCGCGGTCGTGGTGGTGACGGCGGGTCTGTCCGGGATCAACCGCGACTACGCGGACGCCGCGTCGCTCGACGGGGCGACCCGGGCGCAGATCACCCGGCGCATCACCTTGCCGCTGTTGTCGCCGTCGCTGGTCTTCCTCGCCCTGATGACCATCCTGTTGTCCGCGCAGTGGACGTTTCCGTTGATCGACACACTCACCCAGGGCGGCCCGGGCGGCGCCACCACGAATGTGTACTACCTGCTGTGGCAGTTCGGGTTCCGCAGCTTCGACGCCGGCTACGCCGCGGCGGCCGGGACCGTGTTCTTCGTCGGCTTCGCCGTCGTGGCGATGTTCTTCGTCCGGCTCGCCGACCGCCTCAGCTTCCACGACGACTGAAGGGCCCGTCACCGTGACCACCGCAACCTTCGTCGAAGTCCCCCCGCTCACCCCACTGCTCGCGGTGACCGCGAACGGGCCCGCCGGCCCGGTCCCCGGGAGCCTCGACGTGTCGCCCGTCGGCAGCCGTTCGCGTTCGCGCACGGTGGTCGGGCACGTCGTGCTCGGCGCGCTGAGCCTGGTGTGCGTGTTCCCGATCTACTGGATGTACGTGGTCGCGTTTCGCGAACCGGGCGCGGCGTTGGGGCAGTCGCTGTTCCCGTGGCCGGCCGGTTTGGACAACGTGCGCCACGTGTGGGACGCGATCCCGATGGGCCGGATGCTGCTCAATACGTTCGCGGTCGCGCTGGCCAGTGCGCTGGGCCAGACGCTCATCGCGCTGTCGGCCGCCTACGCCTTCACCGCGTGGCGGTTCTTCGGGCAGCGCGTGCTGTTCCTGTTGTTCGTCGGCACGTGGCTCGTGCCGTTCCAGGTCACCATGATCCCCAACTACGTGACCCTGTCCGAACTCGGGCTGCTCAACACGCTCGCGGGCATCGTGGTGCCGACCCTGTGCTCCGCGATGGCTGTGCTGATGCTGCGTCAGCACTTGGCCGCGTTCCCGAAGGAACTGCTCGACGCCGCCCGGATGGACGGGCGCACGTCGTGGGGGACGCTGTGGCGAGTCGTCGTACCCAACCTGCGCCCCGCGCTGGCCTCGCTGTTCATCCTGTTGTTCATCTCGGCGTGGAACGAGTACTTCTGGCCGGCCATGGTCCTGCAACGCGCGGACTCGGTGGTCCAGGTCGGCATCCGCGGCTTCATGGGGGCGGAAGGCAACAACTGGGGCGCGCTGATGGCCGCTTCGGGGCTCGCTTGCCTGCCGATCTTCGTGCTCTACGTCGTCCTGCAACGCCACGTCATCGACGCTTTCGTCCGCTCCGGTCTCAAGTAGGGAACCTCCGCAATGAGCAACACCACTCTTCCGAGAGTCCCGATGGTGAACCTGCGCGGTGTCGGCGGTCTGCGCACGCGCGACGGCGACCGGATCCGTCCCGGCCTGCTCTACCGCTCCGCCGCGCCGTTCGACCTGACCGCGGCGGCCGCCGCCGATCTGATCGCGTCCCTCGGCCTCGGGGTGATCGTCGACCTGCGCAGCGACGGCGAGCGTGCGGGGGTGCCGTGGCCCGACCTGCCGGCGGGTGTTCGCCTGCACGCGGTCGAACTGGCCGCGCACACGCCGAGGTCGCACGCGCCGGCGTGGCCCGATCCGTTCGGTCCCCTGGAGTTCGGCCGGTGGTACGCGGCGCTCGCCGAGGCCGGGGCCGAGCGGCTGGCTCGGCTGGTGCGGATGCTCGCCCACCCGGAGAGCGCGCCGATGCTCGTGCACTGCACGGCCGGCAAGGACCGTACCGGGATCGTGATCGCGTGCGTGCTGGACCTGCTCGACGTCGACGACGACACGATCGTGGTCGACTACGAGCGGACCCGGGGTGCGATGGACGAGGTACGCACCCGCACCACCGCGGTCCTGCCGGGGCTCGCGGACGCCGCGGTCCCCGAGGTGGTCATGCGCGCGGACGGCGCGACGCTGCGCTCGTGCCTGGCCGAACTGCGGCGCGCACACGGGGGTTTCGCCCCTCTCCTGGCCCGGCACGGGCTCACCGACCGGCACCACGAGGGTCTGCGCACCCGCTTCCTGGGCGGCGTGCGGCGGTAGGCGCGCGAGTGGGACGGGCGGGTGCCGCATCCCGGCAGCGCGTCAGTGGGCATTACCTCCCAGGGAATCGCCTCGCGTCGTCGGTTCGGCGACAGTCGGACGTGTCGGCGAACGAATGTCGGCGAACGACTGTCGGCAACCGCCCGAGGAGGCATCCCGAATGAGCACTCACCCGATGCGTGTGTCCGGCCGGCCCGTGGGCGCCGAAGCAGCCGATCCCGCGGTCGTGCACGGCGACACGAAACTGCTGCGCCTGGTCCTGCGGCTCGATGCCGCGGCCACCGGAGCCGTCGGAGGAGCGGCAGTGGCCGGATCGACCGTCCTCGACTCGGCGCTCGGTCTGCGCACCGCGTTCCTGGCCGGGGTCGGCGCGTTCCTCGTCGTGTACGCGCTCGGCGTGTGGTGGATCGCGACGCGGCCGAACCTGCGACGCGCGGCCGTGCGTAGCGTGATCGGTCTCAATCTGATCTGGTGCGCCGACAGCGTGCTGACGGCCGCGGCCGGTTGGTTCGACCCGACCACACTCGGCACGACGGTGATCGTGGTCCAGGCAGTGGCCGTGCTCGCCTTCGCGGACCTCCAGATCATCGGTCTGCGCAAGGCGCGCAGGAACGCATGACCCAGCCGAGCCGGCCGATACCCGGTGGCGGGTCGTACCTCGACGTGACCCACCACCGCACCCCGTCGCAGACTGGCCCCATGAGCCCGACCACCCACCGGCCCGCCGGTACCGCGCAAGCCCGGCGCTCGACCGGCGAACTGATCCGGCACTGGCGAGCGCACCGGCGACTGAGCCAACTCGAACTCTCGGCGGAGGTCGGCGTCTCCACCCGGCACCTCAGCTTCATCGAGACGGGCCGCTCGGTACCGAGCCCGAGCATGGTGCTACGGCTCGCCGAGTATCTGGAGGTCCCCTTGCGCGAGCGCAACCGCATGCTGCTCGCCGCCGGTCACGCCCCCGCCTATCACGAAAGCCGCCTGGACGCGCCGGGGTTGGACTCGGTCAAGACGGCCGTACGCCAGATCCTCGCCGGCCACGAGCCGTATCCCGCACTCGTCGTCGACCGACTGTGGAACGTCCTCGACGCGACGTCGAGCATCGCCCTGTTCGTCGACGGCGTCGCCGAAGAACTGCTCACGCCGCCGATGAACGCGTATCGGGTGAGCCTGCACCCCGACGGCATCGCGCCGCGGATCGTCAACGCCGCTCAGTGGCGCGGCCATCTGCTGCACCGCCTGCACCGACAGGCGGCGATCACCGCGGACCCGGTGGTCCGGGCCCTGTACGAGGAAATGTCCGGCTACCCGCACACCGACACGGAAGCGACGCCGTCCCCGGTGGGCCCGGGCGAGGTGGCGATCCCGCTGCGCATCCGCCACGGCGCCGACACCCTGTCCTTCGTCAGCACGATCGCCACCTTCGGCACCGCGATCGACATCACCGTCGCGGACATCTCGATCGAGTCCTTCTACCCGGCCGACCAACGCACCCGCGAAGTCCTCCACAACCTCTACGGCACGTGAGCGGGACTCCCCGGTGTGGCAGGGCCGGCACTTTTCGACGAGATCCTCCGTGACCCGCCCGGGCCGACCACGTGTCGACGACCAAGGACTCGGACCGACCGACCACACGGTTCGAGGTGCGGCGGCCGGGTGTGCGGGCGCAGGCTGGTGGTCATGAGCGTGGACAGGTACGACGGTCCGGCCGTGGTGGTCGCCGACGGCGCGCGGTTTCCGGTCGAGGCCCGGCTGCGCCGCGAGCCCGACGGGGAGCGGTGGGGTGGGCGGCTGTGGACCGACGATCCCGCGATCGACCCCGATGCGGTGGCCGCGGCCGACATCCTGGTGGTGTGGGTGGGTGGGGTCGGGTCGGCGTTCGTGGTGGAGCGGGTCCTCGACCACCACATGACCGTCGCGGGGACGGGGATCCCGCCGTTTTGAGCGCTGCGGCGCCGTGCCGGGTGCGGCGCGATGGTGATGCGTGGCTTGACGTGCAAGGCCGGGCCGTTCTCCGCCGGTGAGCGGAGGACGGCCCGGCCGGATGCCGGATGTCGTGTCGGTCAGGGGCTACGGGTTGTCGGTCACGCCTTCCGTACGGCCGCGGGCGCGGTACATGAAGAGCAGGGCGACGCCTGCCGCGATGGCGACCGCTCCGCCGATGAGCATCAGCATGACGTTCCAGGCCAGGCCGCTGCTCGCGAGGTGCGAGGAGCCTTGGCCACCCGAACTGCCGCCCGGGTTGGCGCCGTTACCGCCTCCGGGGTGCTGGCCGCCGTCACCGGGCTTGGTGTGGTGGCCTGAGGGCAGGGCCGAGTGGCTCTGGGAAGGGGTGGAGGAGGCGGACTCGGAAGGGCTGTGGCCCGGCGAGTGGGACGGCTGGTGCGAGGGCTCGTGGGACGCGGAGTCGGACGGCGTGTGGGAGGGCCTGTGCGAGGGCCTGTGGGACGGCTCGTGCGACGGCTCGTGCGACGCCGAGTCGGACGGGGACTGGGACGGCCTGTGGGACGGCTCGTGCGACGCCGGGTTCGAGGGGGACGGCCTGTGGGACGGCTCGTGCGACGGCGAGTGGGAAGGCCTGTGGGACGCGGAGTTGGACGGCGAATGGGACGGTGAGTGCGACGGACTTGCCGACGGGCTCGCGGACGGGCTTGCTGACGGGCTCGCCGAGGGGCTTGCCGAGGGACTCGCGGACGGGCTTGCCGACGGGCTCGCCGAAGGACTTGCGGACGGGCTTGCCGACGGGCTTGCCGAGGGACTCGCGGACGGGCTCGC
>NZ_WWJX01001558.1 GCF_009865215.1 Streptomyces sp. SID3343
TCCCCCCAACCGACCACCCCCCGCCGGCCGCCAACCGCCCACCCAAAAACCACGGGGCCATGCGGCCACGAGCAGAGCAAACCGACCCCCGCCTACCCCGCCCGCGGCAACTGGTACTCCCGAACCGCCGGCACCTCGAAGGCTTCCTTCGCGATCACCAAACTCCCGGCCGCCGCCTTGCTCGGCTTGAGGATGTACGACTTGTAGGACGCGGGCTTGGCCGCGTTCGAGAAGTCCTGCGGCGCGCCCAACCCGGTGTCCATCTGCTTCTGCTGCCGGTGCGCCGCGATGATCCCCGCGTGCGACAGGTCCTTCGCCGTGCACGCGGCCTTCAGATCCTCACCGAAGATCTTCATCGCGTTGTATCCCGAGATCACGCCCTGATCGAGCGTGCCGTCCGGGTACTTCGCCTTGTAGTCCGTCGCCAGCTTCTTCACCGCCGGGATGTCCGCCCCGATGGCCGGCGCCGAACTCACCACGTACAGCAGTTGTTCCATGGCCGGTGCCGCCGCGCTTGCCATCACCTGCGGGTGGAACCCGGGCGCGCTGGTCAGCACCGGAACCTTCAACCCGGCCGCCGCGCCGAACCCGACCAACGTCGCCGTCTGGGTGGGCCCCGCGCTCAGCAGGATCGCCTTGACCCCGGCCCCTCGCAGGGCCGCGATCTGCGCGGTCAGGTCGGTGTCCGTGGCCTTGATCTTCTGCTCGACGATCTGCACGCCGAGCTTGCCCGCCGCGAACTTCGCTCCGGCCAGGGCGTTTTCGCCGAACTCGCCCTCGAAGAACACATGCCCGACCTTGTCCCCGGCCGTCAACTGCGCGGCCTGGGTCAGGAAGTCCATCCCGTTGATCATGTCGATGTCGTACGTCGTCCCGACGACCTGGATCTCGGGCTTGTCGAGCAGCGTCGCGGCCCACGCCTGAGGGAACGTCAGTATCCGATCCTGTTTCAGGCTGTCCTGCAACGCCGTCACCACGGCGGACCCGATCACCTGCGGGAAGCCCGCCACCCCGCCCTTGATCTCGGTATAGGCCGCGACCGCCTTCTGCACGTCGTAGCCGTGGTCCTTGACCGTGATCGCGAGCTTGCGATTGCAGATACCGCCCTGCGCGTTGACCTCGTCCACGTACAGCTGTTGCGCGTTGACGATGCTCTTGCCCAGCGGCGCGTAGGGGCCGGACAGGTCGGTCAGCGCGCCGAGCGTGATGGTCGTGTCGGTGACGCCGGGTCCGGTCTTGATCCCTCCCGACTCCTTGTCGTCCTTCTTGTCGTCGCCCTTGGTGCTGCACGCCGCTGCGGCCAGCACGAGCGCGGCCACGGCCGCCCCCGCGCGAATACCCTTTCGGTACGTCACTGTGGTTGCTCCTTCGAGCCGGTACGGATGGAGCCCTTGGTACGTCCAAGTCGCAGGGGGCGGCCTCCGGGGTCACCACCGGGCCGTCCGCGCAGCAGGCCGACCAGGCCGCCCGGCGCGAACAGCAGGACGAGCACGATCGCCGCGCCGTACAGGTAGCGCGCCGCCTCGCCGGGACCGACACCCGCGTCGGGGCTGCCCGGTGCCACCACGAGCGGCAGCGAATCGGCGTATTTGCTCAGGATTTGCGGGAGCATCGTGACGAACACCGCGCCGACCACCGCGCCGGTCACCGAACCGAGCCCGCCGATCACGATCATCGCCAGATAGTCGATCGAGAGCAGCAACCCGAAGTAGTCCGGCACCACCCGATTGAAGATCATCGCGATCAACGCGCCCGCGAGTCCCGCGTACATCGACGACACGACGAACGCGGCGGAGCGATACCGCGCCACCGGAACTCCCATCACCGCGGCGGCGATCTCGCTGTCGCGCACCGCGCCCAGAGCCCGCCCCGGGCGTCCGCGCAGCAGGTTGCGGGCCGTCACGCACGCGACCACGACCAGGACCAGGGCGAAGTACCACAGCCGTTCCAACCGGCCGAACGGGATGCCGAGGATCTCCAGCCCGTCCGGGTCCCCGTCGGTGAAGGAGAATCCGCCGATGTCCATCGGTGTGACCGAACGCCCGTCGAAACCACCGGTGATCGACTTCGCGTTGAGCATGACGTGGTGTCCGATGAAGACGAGCGCGAGCGTCGCGACGCCCAGGTACATCCCGCGCAGCCGTCCCGAGACGGGGCTGAACAGCCCCCCGACGAGCCCGGTCAGCAGCACCGCCGACACCAACGCGACGAGCGGCGGCAACCCGAGCCCACTCAGGTGTCCAACCCCGACGCGCCCCGAGTCGCCCGCGAACCACACGTATCCGTACGCGCCGAACGCGAGGAAGAACGCGTGGCCCAGGGACAGTTGCCCGGTGGTGCCGGACAGCACGTTGAGCCCGACCGCGCCGATCGCCGCCGCCATCGTGAACAGGCCGGTCTGCAACCAGAACGCGGTGACGTAGAACGGCAGCACCATCAGGACCACGACGACCACGATCACCGCGGCCGGCCCGACGAAGCGTCCGATACCGGGAGACGCGGGCTGTGCGTGCCGGCCCGGAATCGATTCTGCGGGGCGGCGTACCGTCGATGACACCCGGTCAGACACGTGCACGCTCCTTCGAGCCGAGCAGGCCGGTCGGTCGCCAGATCAACACGAGCAACATCACGACGTAGGGTGCGACGTCGCCCAGGTTGGCCCCGAGCCAGGTCAGGTCGCTCTGGTAGCCGGCCGTCAACGCGGCCGTCATCCCCACCACCAGGCTGCCGAGCAGGGCACCGGCGGCCGAGTCCATGCCGCCGAGGATCGCCGCCGGAAACGCCGCGAGCGCGATCTGACCGGTCGACCGATCCAGGCCCGCGGACGGGAACGCGGCCAGGAACACCGCCGCCACCGCGGCCAGGGCCCCCGCCACACACCACGCGGTGAGCTGAATCCGCTTGAGCCGTACGCCCATCAGCGCCGCCGCCTCGCGGTCCTGGGAGGCGGCCCGCATCGACAGTCCCCACGCGGTGAACCGAAACGCCGCGAAGAACGCGCCGATCAACACCACAGCCACGACGATGCACGCCAGGCGCGCGTCCGCGACGTGCACGCCGCCCCACGTGCGCACGCCCGCCTTCCACGGGTCGCCCAGGCTCAAGACGTCGGAGCCGATCCGCCGCGTGAGTTCGGTGGTCAGCAGGATGTCGACGCCGATCGTGAGAATCGTCAGCGTGTGCACCTCGGTTCGGCCCAGGCCGCGGATGAAGAGCAGTTCGATCAGTCCGGCGACGGCGGCCGTGGCGCACACGGCGACCACCAGCGCGAGCGCGAATCCCACGTCGTCGTGCAACTTGGCGACGGTGAAGCCACCGAGCAGCAGCAGCGACGCGTGCGCGAAGTTGATCACCCCGGAGGCCTTGAAGACGACCACGAAGCCGAGCGCGATCAAGGCGTAGACCGCGCCGAGCGCGAACCCGTTGAGGAGGATCTCGGCGAGCTTGGTCATGGCGTCTCCTCTCGATCCACGACAGCCGGATCACGCTTGCGGAGCGGGTCGTCCGCCTCACCGGCGCGCATCGATGTGCTCGCGGCCCGGCGATGCGTCGCGCCCTCGGGATCGGTGCTCGCGGCCGGCGCGTCGGGCGCGGCGGACGCGCCGGTGCCCTCGACCGGCTCGTCGACGTCGTCCTCGCCGGTGCCCAGGTAGGCCCGGATCACCGCGGGGTCGCGCTGGACGGCTGCCGGTGTACCGCCGGCGATCCGGCGGCCGAAGTCGAGCACGGTCACCTCGTCGGCGATCCGCATCACAAGTCCCATGTCGTGTTCGACCAGAACAATCGAGATGCCGAGCGACTCGCGAATCGAGGCGATCGCGTCCGCCGTCTCGGACCGCTCGTCGGCGTTCATGCCGGCGACCGGTTCGTCGAGCAGCAGGACCTTGGGTTCCATGCACAGCGCCCGTGCCATCTCCACCCGCTTGCGCATGCCGTACGGAAGCAACCCGACCGGGCGCTCGAAGACGTTGCCCAGGTGCATGAAGTCGGCTATCTCGCGGGCCCGTTCGCGGTGGCGTCGCTGTTCGCGCCCGACCCCGGGCAGGTGCAGCGCGGTGGCGGTGAAACCCGACTTGGTCAACACGTGCCGGCCGAGCAGCAGGTTGTCCGCGACGGTGCCCTGGGTCAGCACGATGTTCTGGAACGTGCGGGCCAGGCCCAGTCGGGCGATCCGGTGCGGCGTGAGCCGGGTCAGCTCGTGCCCGCCGAGCCGCACCGTGCCGCGATCCGCCCGGTAGACGCCCGACAGCACGTTGAAGCACGTGGACTTGCCGGCACCGTTGGGGCCGATCACCGCGTGGATGGTGCCCGGTTCGACGGTGAAGCCGACCGCGTCGAGCGCGACCAGGCCCGCGAAGCGCACGGTGATCGCGCGCACCGTCAACTCGGGAACGTCGCCGGCGACGGTGGTGGTCATCCCTCCCACCTCCCCAGCGGCCGGCGCACGGCTCCGGTACGGACGGACTCCGGGGCACTGCCGGGGTGTTCGGCGTTTTTCTCGTCGCCAAGGCCCAGGTAGAGCCGGTGTACCTCGTCGGTACGCGCGAGGTCGGCCGACGAGCCGGCGAGTCGTACCTCGCCGACGTCGAGCACGTACGCCTTGTCGGCCAGGTCGAGGGCGATCGTCGCGTTCTGTTCGACGAGCAGCACGGCCATGCCCTGGGCGGCGATCTCGCGGATCACGCCGGCTATCCGACCGACCATGCGCGGGGCGAGCCCGAGCGAGGGTTCGTCGAGCAGGAGCAGGCGCGGCGACGCCATCAGGGCGCGTCCGATCGCGAGCATCTGCTGCTCGCCCCCGGAGAGCAGTCCCGCACGCTGGTCCCGCCGTTCCGCGAGGACGGGGAACAGCTCGAAGACCCGCTCGCGGTTGGTCCGGGTCAGCGCGTTCGAGCGCTGCCCGAACCGCAGGCCGCGTTGGCTCAGCGCGCCGGCCTGGAGGTTCTCCCCGACGGACAGATTCGCGAATACGCGCCGCCCTTCCGGGACTTGCACCACGCCGGCGCGCACCACGACCGCCGGGTCACGACCGGTCAGGCGCTCACCGTCGTACCGGATCGAGCCGGCGGTGACCGCGCCGCGCTGTAGGAAGAGCGTCCCGGACACGGCCCGCAGCAGGGTGCTCTTGCCTGCGCCGTTGGCGCCGAGTACGGCCACGACCCCGTGGGCGGGCACGTCGAGCGAGACACCGCGCAGGGCCCGAACGGAGCGGCCGTAGACCACTTCGAGCCCCTCCACGAGGAGCGCTCCCGATTCCATCGCACGCCTCCCCCGTCGATCGAGTGACGGCGATCACAACACGGGGTGCGAATGGAGTCCAGATCCGGGCGACAGGTCGGGGCAGCGGACCAATCCCACAGCGGGCGTCTTGTGCAGGGGCACAGAATCGGCGCACCGAACAGACGCCGCGATCCGAACCGGGACGGCAGTCCACGCAGGCTCGGTCAGCCACACGGGGCACGGCGATGCGAACCGGCTCGACCATTCGAACCGGCTCAACAGCCCAACCGGTGTGCGTCGAGCGCGAGGGCCAGTTCCACGAGGTCACGCGGTAGACCGAGTTCGCGTCCGGTCAGTTGTTCCAGGCGACGCAACCGGTTGAGCACGGTATTGCGGTGGCAGAACAACCGGCGCCCCGCGCGTACCGCCGAGCCGCCCGAGTCCAACCACGCCCCCAGCGTGCCGAGCAACAGGTCGCGATCCACCACGTCGAGCGCGAGGATCGGACCGAGTACCCGCGCCGCGAGGTCTCGGGCGAGATCGGGTTGGGAAGCGACCAGCGCGGCCGGCAACCGCTCGTCCAGGCGCGCGCATTCGCCGTCGGCGGTGCAGGTGCGCAACGCGATCTCGGCCAGCCGCCTCGCTCGCCCCAAGGCGGCCAATCCGTCGACCACCGGGCTGATCCCGGCACGCGATCCGCCCCCTGGACCGAACGTTTCCGCAACGTCGTCCAGGCCCGACGCACCGAGCAGGACGACCGCGAACTCGCCCTCCGCGCGGGCCCGCCAGACCACCCGCACCCCGTCGGGCGTCGCCCGTCGCGGCGCGTCGTGCACACCCGTGCCCGGCATCGGATGGCGCAGGGCCACCACGGCGTAGCGGCCACCCTCGGGCAGATCGAGCACCGCCGCGGCCGCGGCCAGATCGGCCTCGGGTGCGCGGCCGTCCAGGAGTGTGTCCAACAGGGCGTGCACGCGCTCGTCATGACGATCCGTCAGCTCCGCTTCGACCCGGCGGTAGGCGTCGGCGATGGCCGAGGCGTGCCGATCGACGAAGTTCCAGACGTCGGTGGCGACATACACCAACAGGCGTACCTCGTCGGGCTCCTGCTCGGCGGCGACCTCCACCAGGGTCTGCCACAGCAGCACGCCGCCGAGCCGATACGCGTGCAACAGCGCGTCGAGCGGCACCCCCTGCTCGGCCCGCCGCCGCGCGAGTCGCCCGGACGCCCAGCGGCTGCCCTCGATCTCCCGAGGCCACACGGCGAGCGCGCACACCCCGACCCGAAGCGCCTCGTGCGCGCTCTGCCACAGCTCGTCGGTGGGCACCCCGCCGTCCCGATAGGCGAGTTCGTGTACGTGCAACTCCGCCACGAGCCGATCGGTCAACTCCGGCAGACGCGCCGGCAGCACCCGTGCGGCCCGTCGCAACAGGGATGTGTGCAGCGACTCCTCGGCGGCCACGTGGTCGTCGCGGGGCGTCCCGTCGTCAGCACGAGCATCAGCATCAGGCATCGAACCCCCAGCAGTCGGCATCCGGAACCACCAGAGCAAGGACCGCGCACCGGTCACCCTGGCAGACCCGGCCGAGCCGGGGGCCGAGTCCGCGAGAACGCCATCGACCTGTGACCCGCGGTGGCGCTCGGGGACGGACGGCGCGGCGGGTCACAGGTCGACGTCGGCGCCCGTTCGCCTACCTACCCCACTCGAACCGCGCCGGCCGGCGCTCGGTGAACGCGGCCAGCCCCTCCCGTACCTCCGCCGACCCCCGCGACACCGGCTCCCAGCGGGCCTGCCACTGCGCGACGCGGTCCTCCTGCGGGTCCATCCCCAGCAGGTCCTTGGCCGCCCGCACGGTCAACTGCGACCGCGAGGCGATCGTCCGCGCCAGGCCGTAGACCCTCTCGTCGATGTCGTCCGGTTCGAACAACCCGTCCACGAGCCCCACTCGCAACGCGTGTTCGGCGTCGATCAACTCTCCTGAGAACAGGAGGTACTTGGCCGTCGAGGCCCCCACGAGCCTGGCCAACCGCACCGTCGACCCCGCGTCGTACACGATTCCGAGCTTGGCCGGCGTCACCCCGAAGCGAGCCGTACCGTCCGCGAACCGCAGATCACAAGCCGCCGCGAGCTGGCAACCGCCCCCGACACACGCCCCTTGGACCAGGGCGATCGTCGGCTTCGGGAATCGGACCAACGCCTGCTCCGCCGCCGTGTTGAGCGCGTGATAGGCGTCGGCCGCCTCGGCGCTCGCGTAATGCCCCTGCATCTCGCGAATGTCCGCCCCGGCGGAAAACACCCCGCCGGTCCCGGTCACCACGAGCACGAGCACCTCGGGATCCTCCTCCAACTCCGCAAGCACCCGAGGCAACGCCTCCCACATGGCAGCGGTCAACGCCCCCCGAGCGTGCGGCCGATCGATCCGCAAGGTCGCCACCCCGCCCTCGACCTTCACCACAAGCCCATCAACCTGCGCGCCCACGCCGCCCACCTTCCGTAACCGACCAATCCAGAGCTCAAGCTACGACGGCCCACAGCCGGCCCGGGGGCCAGGCCCGGGGGACGGCGGGAGCGGCGGCCGAGGAGGTGTACGAGCGAGGGGGCGGCCGGAGCGGGGGGCGCGGGTACGGCGGGCCGGGCGACGGGGCGGGTGACGACCAGGAGAGCAGGGGGCGAAACGTGACGGAGCGATCGGCGCGGATGTGGGACGGCGAAGCCGGGCGGGGAGGCGCGACGGGACGGGGGCCTTGGCCGCAAGCACGGCCGGACGGCGAGGCCGGATCGGGAAGCACGGCCCGACGGCGAAGCCAGACCTGGGAAGCACAGCCGGACGGCGAAGCCAGATCGGGAAGCACAGCCCCATGGCGAAGCCAGAACCGCCAATTTAGCCGGACGGTTAAGCCAGTAACGGACAGCACGGCGTTGCTTTTTCTAGAAGCCGGCTCGCGAAGCACCACTTTTCCTCCCCCGCTTCGCTCCTCCGGAAAAGCGGCACTCCGCTCGCGACTTCGGGTCCCTCCGCTTCGCTCCGGGCCCCGAAGTCTCACTGAAAAGCGCGGCTCCGCCGCTCTCCTCGCTGCGCTCGTCGAACACCGAATGCCGCCCTGATCAGTGGGCGCTGACGCGCCAAAACCGCAGCCGAGCCCCGCTCCCGGGCAAAGCCCAACCCGTGGGCGCAAAGCGCCGTCATCCGCAGCCGGCCCGCAAAAACGAGCAAGCGGGACCCGAGGCCGCGGGGCCGGACCACGCCACCCCGGCGCCGTAATCCCGCAGCCCAAAACGCAATCGCAACGGGCGGTGCGGGTGGGAACACCTCCCAACCCAACCAAACCGCAACCGCAGC
>NZ_WWJX01001559.1 GCF_009865215.1 Streptomyces sp. SID3343
GCCGAGGCGCCGAACGGCGCGCCGAGCGTCGCCCAGGCCCAGCAGGCCCAGCAGCCCCAGGCCCCCGCCCCGCAGGCTCCGGTACAGCAGGAGCCGTCGTACGGCAGCACGCAGTCGTTCGCGGCGCCGTCCTTCCAGGACGGGACCTCGCACGACACGCCGTACCCGGGCACGGCCAACCCGTTCGCCGCCGAACCCGGCGTCACGAGCACCGGCGCACACCGCGCGCCGAGCTCGCCGCCGCCGGCCACGCCGGGCCGGGACAACCCGTTCGCCCCGGTGGCGCCGAGTGCGCCGCAGGACGACTCGCGTACGGGCTCGTTCCCCGCCGCACCGCCCGCCCCGACGTTCGGGGGCGGCGGCGAGGACCTCTCGCCGCAGCGTGGGCAGCAACCGCAATACGGGCAGGACACCGGGTCCTTCCCGGCCCCGCCGCAGCCGGGCAACGGCCCGGGTCTCGCCGGCGACACCTCCGAGTTCGCGTCGCCCTACGCGTCGCCGTACTCGGACGAACCACGCGCCGAGATCGACCGGACCGGATACGAGCAGCCCTCGCAGGAGCTCACCCTTCCCGGAGCCGAACTCGCGCCGCGCCGCGACGAGCAGTCGCAGCGCAACCCCGGCCCGTGGGGCACCGAGTACGACGGGCTCACCCCGGTCGCACCCGCCCCGCCGGCCGAACCGGTCGCGCCGCAGGCCGCCGTACCGTCCGCGTTCGACACCCCGCGACGCGAGGAACTGACGCGTCGTGAGGCGCTGCCGCAGCGCGAGCAGACGCAGCGGCAGGACCAACCGTCGGCCGCCGACTCGCTGCCGGTGCTGCGCGGTTCCGCGCCGCAGACTCGTCCGATGCCCGAACGGCAGCAATTGCAGCCCGACGAGCACACGCGGGCCGAACAGGCGCGCGGCCCGCAGGGCGACGTCCGACCGGGCGCCGTCTCGCCGTTCGCACCGGTCGGATCGGACCGGCAGTCGGGGAGCCCGTTCCCGCCCGCCGGACCGCAGGACGGCACGCACCAGGTGCCCGGCCCGTCCGAACTGGACATGGCCGTGCCCCCGAGCACCGCCGACGAAGGTCGACTGCCGATCTTCGACACGCTCGAATCGGACTGGTTCCACCGTCAGGGCAACCGAGGCGGCCGCATGCGCGCCGCTCAGGTCCGCTCCACCACACGGGGTGGGGACACCGGCGCCAGGGCGCCGGAGCAGCCGGCAGAGGCTCCCGAGGCGGGTCCGCTCGGCAACCTCGACCGCCGGGTGCCGATGGCGACCAACCCGCCGTTGATGCCCCAGGGCGAGGCGCCGCAGGCACCCGGGGAGCCCGAGCAGGCCCCCGCGTACGGCGGCCGTCCGCAGCCCGGCATCGACATGTTCGGTACGCCCACCGAGTCCGACAGCTACGAACAGCCCGCGTCGGCGGCACCCGCCACTGTCGGCCCCCAGGGCCCGCAGTCCGGTTGGTACTCCGCAGGCGACGACGGTTGGCGGGCGGCGGAAGCCGCGCGCGAGCCGTCCTCGGGTGGTACCACCGGAGCGGGTCTGCCCCGTCGTGTGCCCCGTGCCAACCTGGTACCGGGCGGCGTCGAGCAGGCCGGCGGGGCGCAGGCCCCGAGTGGTCCGGGCACGGCGCCCACCAACCCGACGGCTCGTGGGGAGCAGCCGGGTCGGCAGGCCGCGCCGGGCAATCCGGGGCTGTCCCGGTCGCCCGACGAGGTACGCGGGCGTCTGACCAACTTCCGCCGGGGCATCCAGCAGGGTCGCACCGCCGGGTCCGGGGGATCCGCCCCTCGGCCTCGTGACGAGAACAACCAGGAGCAGGCATGACTGAGTTGAGCCAGGCCGCGCAGAACCTGAACTGGCTGATCACGAACTTCGTGGACAACACCCCCGGGGTGTCGCACACGGTCGTGGTCAGCGCAGACGGCCTGCTGCTCGCCCTGTCCGAGGGCTTCCCTCGCGACCGGGCCGACCAGCTCGCCGCCGTTGCATCGGGTTTGACCAGCCTGACCCAGGGCGCTTCCCGTATCTTCGAGGGCGGGCATGTGACCCAGACGGTCGTGGAAATGGAACGGGGTTTCCTGTTTATCATGTCGATTTCGGACGGCTCGTCGCTGGCCGTGCTGGCGTCGCCGGAGTGCGACATCGGCCTGATCGGCTACGAGATGGCCCTGCTCGTCGATCGCGCAGGCGCTGTTCTCACGCCGGCTCTGCGCGCCGAACTCCAAGGTGCACTGCCGCGATGACACCTCCGGATATGTCCGATCACGGGGACCAGGAGTTTCACGAGACCCTGGTCCGCCCGTACGCCATGACCGGTGGTCGCACCCGGCCTCGTTACCAGCTCGCGCTGGAGGCCCTGGTCACCACGACACCTCAGGTGGCCAACCCACCCGGCCTGTTGCCCGAGCACCAGCGCATCTGCGCGCTGTGTCGCGAGGTCAAGTCGGTAGCCGAGATCTCGGCACTGCTCACCATCCCGCTCGGCGTCGCCCGCGTACTGGTCGCGGACCTCGCCGAAGCCGGGCTGGTGGTCATCCACCAGCCCGGGAACGACCAGGGGCAGCCGGACGTCACGCTGCTCGAAAGGGTGCTCAGTGGACTTCGCAAGCTCTAGCCCGGGCCCGGCTCCGGCCAGGTCTTCCACCACCTCGGCGAAGATCGTCGTGGCAGGCGGATTCGGCGTGGGCAAGACCACGCTCGTCGGCGCCGTCTCGGAAATCGCGCCGCTGCGCACCGAGGCGGTCATGACGTCCGCCAGTGCCGGTGTCGACGACCTGTCGGCGACGCCGGACAAGCAGACGACCACCGTCGCGATGGACTTCGGTCGTATCACGTTGGACGAGGATCTGATCCTGTACCTCTTCGGTACTCCGGGTCAGCACCGGTTCTGGTTCATGTGGGACGACCTCGTTCGCGGCGCGATCGGCGCGGTGGTCCTGGTGGACACCCGTCGCCTTGCCGATTGCTTCCCGGCGATCGACTACTTCGAGAACAGTGGCCTGCCCTTCATCGTCGCGTTGAACTGCTTCGACGGATTGCAGACCCACCACGCGGAGGATGTCCGCGAGGCTTTGCAAATAGGGCCCGACACCCCGATCGTGAGCTGTGACGCACGGCGCCGCGAATCGGCCAAGTCGACCCTGATCACGCTGGTCGAGCACGCCCTGATGGCGCGCCTTCGCTGACGTTCCACACCTGTCTGTACCTGTTTTTTCGTAACTCGCACCACAAGGCCGAGGGCGACTCCGATTTCTGGGGTCGCCCAAAGTCTTGTCTGCTCCGAGAACACCACGTGAACGAGTCGGTATCGCAGTCGGGTATCGCAGTCGTATCGCAGTCGGGTATCGCGAAGCACGGCAGGTGGACGCGCGCTTCGGGCATCGATCCGGCCGTTTCCCGAGGCCCTTCGATGAATTCGACAAATGTGTGACAGGACCGCTCGATATGGCCGGGCGGGTCCCCACCTCGCGCCACTCATTGCTAGGGTCGTTCCATAGTCATCTGTTGCCCAATTGATATCAGAACGTTTTGAGGCGCAGGCCCAACAACGAACCGAGGTGGGGTTCGGTGGACGACAACAGCAGGCGTGCGGCGCAAGCGGCTCGCCGGCCGACGGTGGACGGAACGACCGAATCCGGGCTGCCGCGAAGGCCCCCGCAGGCGAATTTGCTGCCTGGTGCTGCGGCCGAGGGATTCGACGTCGAGCGGGATCTCCCCGTCTCGAGAGAACCGGAAGAGGTCCGAGGGCGGCTCGAACGTTTCGCCGTCGGACGCGAATTGGCACGTCTCGAAGAGATCGAACCACTTCTGCCGCCCAACCCGATGACGGCCGCGAGCCCGTTGGCGTCGTCGCCCATACGTCCGCCCGCGGCGCCGATGCGACCGCTCAACGTCGCCAAGCCGGCGCCCACATCCGCGCCCAAGCCGGCGCCCAAGCCGGACCCGAAGCCCGCCCCCCAGTCGGCCCCGCAACCGACCTTGCCGTCCCCGCCGCCCGGGTCGTTGTCCCCGTTGCCCACGGGCTGGGACGAACCGTGGGGCGACGGGTGGCGGTCCTTCCGCCCCGGCCGCCCCTGACGGTCTCGCCGTCCTACCGCTTCATCGGCTCCACGCGCGGTCTCAGCCCTCGGTGCCCGTCCCGCCGGGGGTGAGGCCCGCCTTGAGCAGACCGTACGTGTACGCGTCCTCCAGGGCCTGCCACGAGGCCGCGACCACGTTCTCGGCGACGCCGACCGTGCTCCACTCCTGCTTGCCGTCGGAGGTCTCCACGAGCACTCGCGTGATGGCGTCGGTGCCGTGCCGGCCTTCCAGCAGACGCACCTTGTAGTCGACCAGTTCGAATGTCGCGAGCTGCGGGTGGATTCGCGCCAGGGCCAGCCGCAGAGCCCGGTCGAGCGCGTTGACGGGGCCGTTGCCCTCGCCCGTGGCGACGATCCGCTCGCCGTTGGCGTGCAGCTTCACGGTCGCCTCGTTGACGGGGGCGCCGTCGCCGCGCTGCTCGCTGATCACGCGCCACGATTCGAGCGTGAAGAACCGGGCGCGGCCCATGCTCTCGTCGCGCAGCAGCAGTTCGAAGGACGCGTCGGCGGCCTCGTACGTGTAGCCGGCCGCCTCGCGCTCCTTGACCTGGTTCACCACCCGGCCGACGAGGTCCTTGTCGTTCGAGAGGTCGTAGCCCAGTTCCCTGCCCTTGAGCTCGATCGACGCGCGCCCGGCCATGTCCGAGATCAGCATGCGCATGTCGTTGCCGACGAGCGCGGGATCGATGTGCTGGTACAGGTCGGGGTCGACCTTGATCGCGGACGCGTGCAGCCCGGCCTTGTGCGCGAACGCGGACACGCCCACGTAGGGCAGGTGCGTGGACGGCGCCAGGTTGACCACTTCGGCGATCGCGTGCGAGATGCGGGTCATGTCGCGCAGGCCGCCCTCGGGCAGGACGCGCATGTCCTTCTTGAGCTCGAGGTTGCCCACGACCTGGAAGAGGTTGGCATTGCCGACCCGCTCGCCGTAGCCGTTGGCGGTGCACTGGACGTGCGTGGCGCCGCCCTCGACGGCCGCGATGGTGTTGGCGACCGCGCAGCCGGTGTCGTCCTGCGCGTGGATGCCCAGGCGGGCGCCGGTGCCGGCGTGTACCTCGGCGACGATCTCGCGGACCCCGGTGGGCAGCATTCCGCCGTTGGTGTCGCACAGGACCACCACTTCGGCGCCGGCCTCGTGCGCGGTGGCGACGACGCGGGCGGCGTACTCGGGGTTGGCCCGGTAGCCGTCGAAGAAGTGCTCGCAGTCGACGAACACCCGGCGGCCGGCCGCGCGCAGGTACGACACGGTGTCGCGGACCATCTCCACGTTCTCGTCCAGTGTCGTACGCAGCGCGAGCGAGACGTGCTTGTCGTGCGACTTGGCCACCAGGCACACCACGGGCGCCTCGGCGTCGAGCAGGGCCTTGACCTGGGGGTCCTCGGCCGCGGTGGTACCGGCCTTGCGGGTCGCGCCGAAGGCGACCAGAACGGCGTTGGCGAGTACGAGCTCTTCCTTGGCGCGGCGGAAGAACTCGGTGTCGCGCGGTACGGCGCCGGGCCAACCGCCCTCGATGAAGCCGACTCCGAACTCGTCCAGGTAGCGGGCGACGGTGAGCTTGTCGGACACCGTGAGGTTGATGCCCTCACGCTGCGAACCGTCCCTGAGGGTGGTGTCGAAGACGTGAAAGTCGGCCGGGTCGGCCGGGTCGGTCCGGTGGCCCGGGTCGCTCGGGTCGGTCGCGGGTGTCGGGTTCGTCGTCGGGGTCATGGCCTCGGTTCTCCCATCGATCAAGTCATGGCGGGCCCGCGCGCGTCATCGGTCGCCGGGGTGGGGCGACAAACAAAAAGACCCCTCGCGGTCGCGAGAGGTCTGCGTGCGGGCGGTGGGCGGTCGAGACGCGGGTGTGTCGCGTCTGCAAACCCCTTGTGGGGGTGATCAGCCCGTTGCCGGCACGCTGCGGCTAATAATGAGCCACTGCTGCATGATGCGGAGTCTTGCATATCTCGTTCTGCGTGGGCCGGGGGTCTCACTATGTGGGCGTGGTCGTGGCGGTCGTTCGGCGCTTGGTGCGGTTCGCTGCCCGGGGGGCGTGGTGCGAGTGGGTGCGGTCGGCGCCGGGGGCTGGGGTCGCGCCGTCGGCGGGCTTGGGAGGGTTCCCACCCGCACCACCCGTTGCGCTCCGTTCGAAGGCTGCGGGTTTACGGCGATCGGGGTGTGCCTCGTCAGGCCCGGAGACCCGGGCGGAGCGGGGCGGGGCCGTGGGGCCTTGTCGGGACCGATTGCCCCGCCCGCGCTCGACCCGAAGGTCAGACCTGGTGCATCCAACCGTGGGGGTCGGTGGTGCGGCCGGTTTGGATGTCGACCAAGGCCTTGCGCAGTTCCATGGTGATCGGGCCGGCTTCGCCGGAGCCGACCGTCCAGGCGGCGCTGGTGGACTTGACCGAGCCGACCGGGGTGATCACCGCCGCCGTGCCGCACGCGAAGACCTCGGTGAGGGTGCCGTTCGCGTTGCCCTCGCGCCAGTCGTCGACCGAGATCAGGGCTTCCTCGGTGGCGTAGCCGCGGTCGGCCGCGAGTTGCAGCAGCGAATCGCGGGTGATGCCCGGCAGGAGGGAGCCGGTCAGGCGCGGCGTGACGATGCGGGCGTCCTTGCCCTCCCCGTACACGAAGTACAGGTTCATCCCGCCCATCTCCTCGATCCAGCGGCGCTCCACCGCGTCGAGCCAGACGACCTGGTCACAGCCCTGCTCGGTGGCCTGCGCCTGCGCGACGAGCGACGCCGCGTAGTTGCCGGCGCACTTGGCCTCGCCGGTGCCGCCGGGCACCGCGCGCACGTACTCCTGCGACAGCCACACCGAGACCGGCTTCACGCCACCGGCGAAGTAGGGCCCGGCCGGCGACGCGATGACCAGGAACAGGAACTCGTTGGCGGGGCGCACGCCCAGGCCGACCTCGGTCGCGAACATGAAGGGCCGGATGTACAGGCTCTCCTCGGGCTCGCTCGGCACCCACGCCGCGTCCTGGCGAATGAGCGCGTCGACGGCGGCGACGAACAGATCCTGGGGCAGCTCCGGCATCGCGAGCCGGCGCGCGGACGCCTGGAAGCGCGCGGCGTTGGCGTAGGGCCGGAACGTGGCGACGCTGCCGTCGGGGCGGCGGTACGCCTTGAGGCCCTCGAAGATCGACTGGGCGTAGTGCAGCGTCATGTTCGCCGGGTCGATGTCGAGCGACGCGTATTCGGTCAGTTGCGCGTCGTACCAGCCACGGCCCGCACTCCATTTGATGCCGACCATGTGTTCGGTGAACACGCGGCCGAAGCCGGGATTCTTCAGGCGCGTGGCTCGCTCGGCGTCGCTCAGCGGGTGCGCGGTGGGCTTGAGGTCGATCGTCTGCGGAGCCTGGAGGGTGGGCTCCTGCGGGGCGGCAGTCGTCATGGCTGGTCTTCGTCCTTCACCGTGGGGTATGGCGGAGCTGGGTGCTGTGGGACCCGGTTTCCTCTTGTTCGAAGCGTTCCCGGGAACCCGCACCGGCGTTCCACCCGGTGAGACGTTAACGCAGTCGACCGGGATCCCGACAGGCGCGGGCCCCTGACCCGCGGGATGGCTGACTCGCCGGTCCGGCAGGGGGCACGCGTCGACGGTCCCGGTCGACGTACGTGTGTGGGTGCCGGCGAATCAGCCGGCTACTCGGGCGGCGAGCGCGTCGCCGATCTGCGACGTTCCGCGGGTACCGAGCGTGGCGCGCTCGGCGAGGTCGGCGTAGACCGCCGCCTCGACCTTGCGGGCCTCAACGGTCAGGCCGAGGTGCTCCAGGAGCATCGCGACCGACAGTACGGCGGCGGTGGGGTCGGCCTTGCCCTGGCCGGCGATGTCGGGAGCCGAGCCGTGCACCGGCTCGAACATCGACGGGAACGCGCGCGACGGGTTGATGTTGCCGCTGGCCGCGAGCCCGATGCCACCGGCGATGGCGGCGGCGAGGTCGGTGATGATGTCGCCGAACAGGTTGTCGGTGACGATCACGTCGAAGCGCTCGGGCTGGGTGACCATGAAGATGGTCGCGGCGTCCACGTGCAGGTAGTCGGTCGTGACGTCGGGGAACTCGGCCGCGACCGCGTTGAAGATCCGCGTCCACAGGTGGCCGGCGTACACGAGCACGTTGTTCTTGTGCACGAGCGTGAGCTTTTTGCGCGGGCGGGCCTGGGCCCGGGCGAACGCGTCACGCACGACCCGCTCGATGCCGAACGCCGTGTTGACACTGACCTCGGTGGCGACCTCGTGCTCGGTGCCGGTACGGAGGCTGCCACCGTTGCCCGTGTACGGCCCCTCGGTGCCTTCGCGGACCACGACGAAGTCGATCTGCGCGTCGGCGCCCAGCGGCGAGACGACACCCGGCGCGAGCTTGGCCGGACGCAGGTTCACGTGGTGGTCGAACGCGAAGCGGAGCTTGAGGAGCAGACCGCGCTCCAGGACCCCCGAGGGAACGCTCGGGTCGCCGATGGCGCCGAGCAGGATGGCGTCCTGGTTGCGCAGCTCTTCGAGCACGCTGTCGGGCAGCGTCTCTCCGGTGCGGTGGTACAGGCGGGCACCGAGGTCGTACTCGGTGGTCTCGATCTTGACGTCGTCCGGAAGTACCGCGCCGAGGACCTTGAGACCCTCCGCGACCACTTCCTGACCGATGCCGTCACCGGGAACCACTGCGAGACGAATGCTGCGAGACATGCGGTGGACCTTACCTTCCGTCCCATGGACTGACATGCACAGTCCGCATGATGGGACGCATCGGTGCGAACCAGCCTTACGGCCGCCGGCTGGGCTCGGCGGTTACCGGGCTGGAGTCGGCAATGGGGGCGCGCGACCCTCAGCGGTCCTCGTCGGCCGGGCTGCCGCCGTTGTCGCGGCGGTCGAGAGCGCGCTGGAGGGCGCGGGCGGCGTTGCGGCGCGTGGTTTCGTCCATGACGGCACTTCCTTCACAAGGCGGGTGGTCTACACGGTGTGCGACGGGCACGTGCAGGGGCCTTGTGGGCGTGCGGTCATGTCCTACCGTACGGGGATTTCCGGGTACGGAAGGGGCCGTCTCTTTCACGGTAGGCGACGGGTCGCGTCGATGTCTGCAATTTACTCGGAGTTCCTACTATCTGAGATCGGCCGCGGTTGTCAGGCGTGTCGTGAGGTGTCGGTCGGCGTGCTCGGTGGCGGGTCGGTGGCGTCCCCGAGGCGGCGGGTCGGTGGCGAATCGGGGTTGAAGAGCGCACTCGGCGGATCCGGCTCGGTGGGCGGCCCGAGTCGGTGAGCGTCCGCCGCGACGTGAGGCAAAGCGAGCGCAGCGTGGCCGGACCGAGGCGGGTGCGGTCGGGCCGGGTGCCGCGGGGCCGGTGAACCTGGGTTCGGGACGTGGCGCGGTGGTGGCCGACGCTGGTCGGGTTGCGTGTGGGCGCTGCGGTTTCGCTTTTGGTGGCTCGGAATGGTTCCCACCCGCACCACCCGTTGCGTTTCCCGGACGGGCTGCGGTTTTACGGCTCCCGCCGAGGGAGGGACCGAATTCGCCGGCGGTGCCCCGACCCCGCAACGGCTTGATCGCCGACGCGACACCCCCGCTTGCTCCGGGCGGTCGACGTGTCCTGGTGATTACCCAGCGGCCCGTCCGCCCCTCGAACCCCGGCGAGTCCAGACGGATGGCCGGGGCTCCGGTGTGCTCCAGACGGGCGCCCGTGAGCTCGGTCGGGCTCGCACTCGGGCGAGGTCGGGCCGGTCGGCGGAAGACGGTGATGAAGACTTTGGGAGGCGGCCTCCTGCGCCGACAGGGCCGACTGTTCCTCGCCAAGCCGTGCCAGAAGCAGGGAAACGAGTACGTTGAACCGCCACCAGGGAACCGCGTAGTCGGATTCCGGATCGTCCGACGCCACCACACCCCCGCCGAGTGGAATGCGTTCATCGAGGGCGCCAAGGCGGGAGAGTTCGACCTGACGGCGTAGTACGCCGGGCAGCGAAAGGAGCGCCCGCGTGACCACTTGCCCCGTCTGCGGTACCGAGTCCATGCCGGACCCGGAATGGCCGACCGCGCTGTTCTGCTTCGTCTGCGCGAAGGTGACCGGCATACTTCGGCAACGGCATCCGATGATCGAGGTACCGCGCTACAGCGGGGCCGCGCGTGCGCTCCGGGAACTACGCCGACCCACCTGACAGGGTCCGGCGCAACGGCCCCGCTCCCATTCGGGGGCGGGGTTTCGCTCTCCTCACTACTTCGGGGCGTCTACTTCGTCGCGAACGAGTACGAATGTCCCGCGATGGGGGATCGTTTCGACGTAGCCCTGTTCCCGTAACAGCTTCACGGCCCGACGCGCCGTGTCCCGCGCAACGCCGTAGCGCTGGATCACTGCCCACGTGACCGGCCTTCCCCTCACGCCGAATCCCCATCACCAGCCTCGCCCCCTCGCCGAACCCGCTTCGCACCGTTCGGCGGACTGCCCGGCCTGCCGTGGCGAAGCGACGGGAACGACCGACGGCGGCGGCCGGCCCGGAAAACGGAACGGGCGGCCGAGCGACGTGGCGACTTTCGTCGCGACGTCCACTCGGCCGCCCGTCGGCGCGTCAGCGCCCACTGATCGATCGTCGACC
>NZ_WWJX01001560.1 GCF_009865215.1 Streptomyces sp. SID3343
GGGGGCGTCCCGTACATCGACCACGTCGAAACGCCTGATCAGCGACTGGCACACACCCGTGTGGTCGGCCGGCGGCCACAAACCCTGGCCGGTCATCGCCGTCTTCGCGCCGCTCGCCTCCGCGGCGGCGGCGATGCCCGCCATCAGACCGGTGAACGTCGGCCAGATGGCATTGACGTAACCGCCGCCGAGCAGGTGCAGCACGCCCGCGCTGCGGAGAACCTCGATCCCGTCCGCGAGATCCGGAACGGACGCCGGGGCACGCACCGCGCTCTCCACTCCCGTGCAGGCGACAACCGCGTCGTTGTCGAACCAGTGGCGCAGGCACAGTTGCCACAGCACGCTCGTGAAACGCGCCCGCGGATGCATGCCACGCAGGCGCGCGGCCGCCGCCTCGGGATACAGACAGTCCACGACCACGTCGACATCGGGAGCCACCCGGGCCAGATGGCGCAGCCAGGTGCCGGCGACGAGTTCATCGCCGTAGTTGGGAATTCCTGCCGGACATACGAGGTAGAGGACGCGATGTTCGCTGTCGATCATCAATGAACCGCAATCTCGGGTCGATGTGCCTCAGGCACCACGATGGAGCGCGGTCAGCTGCTCCAGCCGGGATACGCAGTCCGTCGGCGCGGGATCGGACATCGTGTCCGTGTACAGGCGGTGGGCGCCCTTTCGGAAGGTCGGCTCTTCGAGTACGCGGACCAGCGCCTTGTAGACGCTTACCCCGTCGAGCCCTTCCGGGTCCAGTGCGAGCCCCGCCCCGTACGCGGTCACCTGGCGCGCGGTGACCATTTCGTCCCACAGCGACTGGGGGACGATCACCTGCGGCACGTGGAAAGCCGCGGCCGAGGAAAAGGTTCCCCGGCCGCCGGCGTGGACGATCGCCGAGCAGGTCGGCAGGAGCAGGTCGAACGGTACGTAGCCGATGGCCCGCACGTTGTCCGGCAGCCGCCCGTAAGCGGACAGTTGTCCGCTGGTCATGGTGGTCAGCAGATCCACGTCCAGTTCTCGCGCCGCGTCGAGGAAATCCCGCAGCGGGAACGACAATTGCCCACCGTGGATTTGCTCCCTGGTCATACCGAGCGTCAGTACGACTCTGGGTCGCGGCGGCTGCTCGCACAGCCACGGGGCCGGTTCGGCCGGTCCGCCGTAGGGAATTCGACGGACCGGGACCGTCTTTTGCCTCGAACGGTACGGGTGGGGGCGACTCAGATCGACCGACCAGTGCCCCAGCAGAGTCTCCTCGCTGAACTCCAGGCCGTACGGATCGAGGAGCGGCATCAGCCAATCGACACACGGGTCCCCAACGACTCCTGCCGAGCCCGGGAATCGGTCGCGCATCTCGGTCAGGATTCGGGCGCGGAGCATCCCGATCGTGTCCATGCCCCACAGAACCCGAGCATGAGCGGCGCCGCAGAGTCGGGCGGCCACCGGAGCGGGGAACACGAGTGCGTCCCACAGAACGAGATCCGGCCGCCACGAGCCGGTGAACCCGACCAGGTGTCGCAGCAGGTCGCTTTGTCTCCCCAACTCGGAACCCGGCGCGTACACCTGCGTGTACATATAGCCCACAGCGTCACGAAAGTGGTTCCAACGGTCCTCGTCCTCGTCGTCCGGGTCCATGGCCAGGAAATCGGGCCGGTTGTGGGTGCCCGGGCGAACCGGGGACACATCTCCCGCACCGCCGAGTGGCACGGCGTTCAGGCCCGCCGCCATGATATGTCGCGTCGAGTCTCTCTCCGGCCCCCAGTCGCCGGTCAGTACGACCTCGTGCCCGGCGCTCCGCAGTGCCCAGGCGAGCGGGATCACCGCATTGAGGTGTGCTTTCACGGGCAGGGTCGCGAAAACGACTCGCATGCGAATCTCCGTTGTGGGCCGGCCGTCCTGAACTGCCCCCGAGCCTGGCCGTATTCGCCACCGATCACACGTTCCGTTGGGCCGATCGAGTCGCAGATTGCGGCATCCGGGTTACAAGCTCGCTTGTCGCAATCCCGGTGCCTCGGCCGCAGAGAAAGATGAAGCCGAAGCACACAGGGCGCCGAAGGGAGTCGAGCAATGCCGGCGATCGGGCGGGAGTTGCGCCGGCGTTCGGTGCGGACGAAGTCGTGGGGGCCCTTGATGCGGCGGGAATTGTCGGCATGATGCGAGCCGCCGTCATCGGAGCGGGATTTCTGGGAAGTGCCCTCGCGATCGGCGCCGAGCGCCGTGGATGGGACGTCACCGTATTCGGACACTCCGATCCCTACTCCCTGCGCGGAAATCCCGCGTCGGCCGGGGCTGTTCGGCTCGTCCTCGGGGACGGGGCCGACACATTGTCATCCGTCCTTCGCCGGGAAAGGGACCTGGGCGTCGTCGTCATCGCCGCCGGCGGCCGGTTCCCGGTACCGTCGGCAGCCGAGCCGGCCGCCGACGCGGTGGACACGCTGTCGCTGCTGATCAACGTCTGCGAGGCGGTGCGCACGCTCAGCCCCGACACGCGGATCCTGTTTCTGTCGTCGGCAGGCGGCGTCTACGCGCCGGGGCCCGGGACGGGGCTGCGAGCCGAGACGCACCGCGCGGAGCCCACCTCCCCCTACGGCATGTCGCGGCTGACGGGCGAGAATTACCTGGAGTTCTACCGGCGGGTGCACGGGCTGTCGTGCTCGTCCTTGCGCTGTTCCAACGTCTACGGTCGCCTCCTGCCCCAATCACGGGGGCAGGGAGTCGTGTCGGCGGCGTTCCGCTGCGCTTTGACGGCCGAACCGTTCCGGCTGCAAGGAGGAGGGGAACAGCGGAGGGATTTTCTGCACGTGGACGACTTCGTGCGCGCGACCCTCGATCTGATCTCCCTGCGCACCGATCTGCCCGGAACCGTCAACATCGGCTCCGGGGTGGGCTACTCGGTGGCGGAGGTGGTCGACCGAGTCGCCACCGTCATGAAGCGAGCGATTCCCGTCGTGCGGGGGCCGAGTGCCGGCACCGATGTCGGCAGTCTGGTGACGGATACCTCACTGCTTCGATCCCTCATCGATTTCGAGCCGTTGCGCCCCGACGCGGGCATCGCACTGATGGGACGCGAGCTGTGCCCCGACGTCGGCGTCGAACTCGTGGGGCGCGAGCCGCAGCCGGGCGCCTGCATGGACCGGACGTGAGACACGTCGCCAGGCTCCGAACCGGCACGCTTCGAGAAGGGCGAGTGGGATGTCGATTCTGATCACCGGTGCCGAGGACTTCCTTTCCTCGGCGCGTACGGTCGTGACGCCGCTGACCCCCGACCCGGAAACCTTCTTGAAAGAGCGCGAAGCGGCGTCCTTGTTCCGGGTGGAGGAGGTCCCGCTCGGATCCCTCGCGAGTTGGCATCTCGGGGACGGACTCCGCCACTCCTCGGGCCGCTTCTTCGGGATCGAGGGGCTTTGCGTCCGGACGAACTTCGGTACGACCCGGCAATGGTGCCAGCCGATCATCGTGCAGCCCGAGATCGGCGTCCTGGGGATCCTGGTCAAACGCATCAACGGCGTCCACCACTTCCTGATGCAGGCGAAGATGGAGCCGGGGAACAGTTCCCTGGTCCAGTACTGCGCGACGGTGCAGGCGACTCCCAGCAACTACCAACGGGTGCACGGTGGGAGGGCGACCCCGTATCTCGACTACTTCCTCACCCCCGGTACGCGAGTCGTCCTGTTCGACCAACTCCTTTCCGAACACTCCTCGTGGTATCTGTACAAGAGAAACCGCAACATGATCGTCGAGATCCCCGCGCACGAAGAGGTACCGATCGCGGACGACTTCACCTGGCTGACCCTGGGACAACTACGGCACCTGCTTGCACAGGGCAACAGAGTGAACATGAACGCGCGGACGGTTTTGGCGTCCATCCTCTATGCGGTTCCCGGTACGCCGCACGGCACCGGGAGCGCGTCCACGGCGTTCCACGCGGATATCGTCCGGTCGCACCAGAGGCATGCCTCCGACGGTGAGGTCGCGTCGGCGATGACGTGGCTCATCGATCAAAAGGCCCGGTTCAGCCTCGACGTCAAGAGGATCAGCCTGCGCGACATGACCGGATGGGTCTGCGACGAGGAGAGCATCCGGCACGACGAAGGACACTACTTCCGAATCGTCGGGCTGTCGGTCGGGGCGACGAGCAGGGAGGTGGGCACATGGGAGCAGCCGATGCTCCGGCCCAATCCCGGCAATGTCGTCTGCTTCGTCTGCCGGCGTCACCGCGACACCCTGCAATTCCTTGTCCAGGCGATGGCCCAGCCGGGCGCCACCGACCGGGTCGAGCTCGCCGCGACCGTTCAGCTGACCCCGGGCAATTACCACGGCCCGCAGGATCTACCGCCCCTGGCCGACCTTTTGGACTCCGATCCGTCGTGGGTGGTCGTGGACGCCGTGCAGTCCGAGGACGGCGGACGTTTTCGGCACGCCGATACCAGGAACCTGGTGATCCAAGTCCCGGACGACCATCCGATCGAAGCGCCGGCGAACTACCGGTGGATGTCCCTCGGATTGCTCAACCGGGTCATGCGCCTCGGCTACTACGTCAACGTCGAGGCGCGAAGCCTGATGGCCTGCCTCCTCTGACGCTTCGTCTCGGCGAACGCCTACGCGTACCTCCCCAGTTCGCTGGCCCGAAGGGCTGCGTTGTCGTGGATACCGATGACGTAGCCGTCGATGTCGCGAAAGTAGAACACGCGCTGGCCCACATCGTCGGTGAGCGGACCCTTGATGACCCGGGTGTGCCGGGCGACGTGATCGTGGAATCCGTCGAAATCCTCGACACCCATATACAGCATGCCGGCCAAACCGACCGAGGTATGGGCGAGTTCGGGCAACCAGGTCTTCAGGTCCGCATTACTGTAGAGCAATCCGCAGAAATCGCCCCGATACCGCAACATGTGAATGTCGTCACCGGGGCGCGCGATGCTCGAGTCCACATCGAAACCGAGCCCCTGGTAGAACGCGATACTGGCAGCGGTGTCCTTGACGCTGATGCACGTCGCGAACGGCATGACAACCTCCCACGGTGATCGCGACCGCCGGTACGGCAGGCCGCGCCTGACGGCCGGACGGGCGTTTTCGACTACTGGTTCTTGTATCCGGTACCGACACACGCACCGGCACCGGTACCGACAACAAAGCGCCCGCTTTCGGTTCGGTGACCGATGTTTCACCGTCCTTCCCGTAGGCGCTCGCCGCGGCGGTCGGGACCGACGTCGATCCGATCCACCGGCGGTGCGGAGTAGAACTGTTCGGCCCATTTTCGATATCGGCCGATGGGCCCGTCGCCGGGCGCCAGACGCGGCGCCCGCTGGTACTTCTGGTAATGCCACACCGGCAGATCCATGGCGCTGCCGGTGGCATGGACGACGTAGAAGACGTCGCGGACCAGGCGCGCCGCCACGGCGCTCACCGGTTTCGCGAGCGCCGTGGGCAGTTTGCCGATCGGCTCGACGGTCGCCGTGGCCGCGACCCGGAAGTGGGTCAGCCAGGGATCGACCGGGGTGGACAATGCGAAGAACCTGGCCGCGACTCCGGTCGACAGGTCGCAGTCGAGGACGGTCAGGCCGAGCCCGTACACCCGGAAGGTGTACTTCGCCGAAACCTGCCCGAGGCGTGGGAGCGTTCTGGTGACCTCGAAATCGCCGCTACAGACCCGGCCTTCGAACGACACGTTCGGGGTCCTTGCGAGGGTTGCTCTGTGCAGGTGCTCCAAGTGTCCGAAGTCGACGACGTTCTCGGTCGTCTGCTGCGGGTGGCAGGCGACCTCGTAGGTCTTCCCGCGAGGGATCTGCCGGCCCGCGGACGCGATCGTCGGTGGTTCCCACGTCGGTGGCGAGCCGTCCCGGCTGCGCCACACGAGGACCAGCCCGCCGGTCTCGCGCACCGGCAGGGTGTCGAGCGTCGCTCTGGGCGGCGGCTGTCCGTAGGACGTGCGCAGACACGGACCGTCCAAATCGAACGCGAATCTGTGGAATCCGCACACGATTTCCTCGCCGTACACGGTGCCCATGACGCCCAGATGCGCACCCAGATGGGGGCAGTGCGGGCGCAGCGCCCGCAGGACGCCGCTCGCGCCGCGAGCAAGTACGACGTCCTCGCCCGTCAACCGTCGCGTGAGGATCCCGCCGGCGTCGATCTCGTGGCCGAAGCCGACGCAGAACCACCCGTCCGGGTAAGGCAGGGGTGCCGACGGAAACGCCACGTTCGCCGGGGTGGCGCCCGCTCCGCGCGTGAACAGCTTCGAAGACTTGCGTGTGCCCGGAGTCGTCCAGGGCATGTTCCGCTCCGTTTCTCGGGTTCGCGTCCGGACGGACACCTCGGACCATGGGCGAGGCGCCGTTGGGCCATCGCCCTCACCCATCGCCCTCACCCGCCGCCCTCACCACCGCACCGGGAGTTCGGCCAGCCCGCCGGTCACGGCGTCGTGGCGCGTCCGCAACGCGTCCACGTCCACGGCCAGGCGCAGCGTGGGGAACCGGGTGACGAGTTGGCCGAACACCGCCTGGAGTTCGATGCGGGCCAAAGGCGCGCCGAGGCAATAGCGGATGCCGTACCCGAAGGTGACATGGGCCGCGGCAGAGCGGGTGACGTCCATCCGGTCCGGGTCGGGGAAGGCGGCGGGGTCGTGGTTGGCCGACCCGTTGTCCAGCAGTACCAACTCTCCGGCTCGGATCGTGGTTTCGTCGATTTCCAGGTCCTGCCGTGCGTACCGGGGGATCCCGCCGCCGCCCGTGCCCGAAGCACGCAGGATCTCCTCGACCGCGTTGGCGACCAGGGCGGGGTCGTTCACCAGCGCCTGCCACTGATCCCGGTTCGTCAGCAACAGCAGCGCACCCAGCCCGGTTTGTACCACCGTGGTCTCCTGCCCCGCGAACAGCAGTGCCATCGCCAAACCGGCGATCTCGTCGTCGGAGACACCCTCGGTCGCACACAGTCGGGAGATCACGTCGTCGCCGGGCTCGACGCGCTTGCGGGCGACCAAGTCGTTTCCGTAGCGGAATAGTTCGCCCACCCCGCGCTTCGATCGGGCCGCATCGCGGACATCGGCGGCCTCGGCGGTCCACGCGCGGAACTGCTCGCAGTCCTCGTACGGAACCCCGAGCAGTGCACAGATCACCAGAATCGGCAGCGGCACCGCGACCGCGGCGTGGAAATCCGCCGGTGACCCGTGCTCGGCCATATCGTCCAGCAGCCGCGCCGTCAGGGCCTCCACGCGCGGGCGCAGGGGCCGCATTCGCTTGGGCGAGAAGTGCGGTTGCAGGAGGGATCGAAGGCGTGCGTGGTCGGCCACCTCCGTGGCGAAGTCGCCCAACAGGCCGTCGAACAACGTCTCGCCGGTGCGCGCCGCGGTCTCGGGGGTCGGATGGGTGCGACCGAGCCTGTGGTCGTCCAGCAGTTGCCGAACCTGCGCGTGACCGGTGACCAGCCATGCTTGGTCCCCCAGTGCCGTCCGCACGCGGTGCACGGTGCCCCGGGACCGCAACTCACGCAACTCCGGAGCGACTTGCAACACCCTTTGTTCGAACGGCAATCGCGCCGTGACGTCCATGGCACCTCCGGGGGATCCGCTCGGGCCGGCGCAAGGATCCGCATGGAGCTCAGTCATCGTGTGGTCGCCGTGCGACGACCAGGAGGTATCCCAGGGCGCGAACGTCGATCACGGACTGCGGATTGTAGAAACATGCCGCTTCCGTGTCCTCGAATTCGAAGCGCAGTTTCTCCGCCCGCTCCGCCAGGAAGGCGAACGACTTGGGCAGGGTCTCGTCGGTGATGTCCAGCATCTCCCCGAACCGCAGGCCCGACGCCTGCAGCAGTGGTGGGTACTCGTCGAGCAGCACGGTCGTCGAACCCATCGTCCGTTGCAGGGCGTGCCGGGCGGGAGTCGTCGACACCCGCCGATAGAAGTCGGTCCACACGATCCTGCCGCCGGGGCGCACCACGCGCCGCATCTCCCGGAGCACCTGTACCCGGTCGGGCATGTGGCACATCGACTCGAGCGCGAGGACCGCGTCGAAGGAGGCATCGGCGAACGGCAACTCCATGGCGTTCGCCAGCCGGAAATCAAGGCGGTCCCCAAGCGACGCCTCCCGCGCCAGTACGTCGGCGCGGGCGATCTGCTCCCGGCTGACCGAGATGCCTGTCACGTGCGCCCCTGTGCGGCGAGCGATCCGCGCGGCCGGGGCTCCCACTCCGCAGCCGACGTCGAGCAGACGGCTTCCGGCACCGATCCGCAGGCGCTCGGTCGTGATGTCGGTGAGCCGGTCCGTGGCCTCGTCGTACGTGAGTTCGCTCTCGGGGGTATCCCAATAACCGAGATGCGCGTTGTAACCGCACCGCGCGTCATCGCCCAGGAAGTCGACGGCAAGACCGGTCATGCGGTCGTACAATTGCCCGACCTCCTCGGCCACGGGAACGGTCGACGCTGTCGCTTGGTCTTCCATGAGTCCTCCTCGAAGGCGACGGGCGCCCTGGTACACGGCCTTGGCACACGAGTGAGCATTTCCCGGCACACCGGGGAGCGAGATGCTCCCCGGCGCGACCGGTGGCACCGAACGGATCACTGCGTTCGACCGGGGTGGATTTCGTCGGCGTGGTGCCCGTTTCGTGCGGACGGCCTCAGACGCCCGCGACTCCCCGGGAGCGTTTACGGTGCGTCCCGCTCCCGACCTCGCCCGCCGGTTGTCCCGGAGTGCGCACGGCAGTTCCGGCCGGCTTGCCGGGGAGAGGGACGACGCCCGTGGGGATCGTGCTCGGCGTCCGCTCGCGCAGGGACATCGGGAGCGAGCGCGGCGTGGCGGACAGCCGCGGACTGAGGCGGGTGTGTGCTTCGGGAAGCGGATCGAGCTCCCACCGGGCCACGATGGAGGCCAGTGCGAGGGTGGCCTCGGTCAAGGCGAAGTCTTCCCCGATGCACTTTCGGGCGCCACTGCCGAAGGGCGTGAACGCCCCTCGGGGCAGGCGAACACTGTCGTCACCCCACCGGTCGGGATCGAAACGCTCGGGGTCGGGGAACAGGTCGGCGCGGTGGTGCACGATGTGCGGGCTGTACACGACGACCGAGCCGGCCGGAAGACGACGGCCCGCCAGTTCGGCGTCCTTGGTCGTGACCCTGGTGAACAGCCAACCGGGCGGGTACAGGCGCAGGGATTCCATGATCACCCGGTGCGTCAGCCGCAGGTTCGGGATGTCGTCGTACTGGGCGATCCGGCCGGCGAGTACGGTGTCGACCTCGTCGTGGAGGCGCTTGCGGATGTCGGGATTGCGCCCGAGCAGGTACAACGCCCACGACAGCGCGGGGGCCGAGGTCTCGCTGCCGCCGAGGTAGAACGTGAAGACCTGGTCGTGGATCTCGGCGTCGGTCAGTCCTTGTCCCTGGTCGTCGCGAACGGCCAGCAGGATGGACAACAGGTCGCCGTGGTCCACGCCCGCGCGCCGGTAGTCCGAGGTGAGCTGGGCGACATACTGCCGCAGGCGTGCCCGGGCCCGGTCGAAGCGGCGGTTGCTCGAAGTCGGCAGCCGGTTCAGGAAGGACCAGGGCAGGAGCATCCGGCGCATCATGCCGGTCATGACGGTGTGCATGCACAGCCGCAGTTCTTCGAAGGTCGCGTCGTCGAGTTCGGCGGCGAAGAGCGTGCGCGTGGCCAGGGTCGCCGCGAATTCGTTCACGGTGGCCAGCACGTCGAGTTCCCGGCTTTCCGTCCAGCCGTCGAGCATCACGGCGACCTCCGCGGACATCACCTTGGCGTATTCGGGAAGGCGGTCGCGGTGAAAGGCCGGTTGCAGCAGCCGACGTTGCTGACGGTGATCGTCGTGGGGGCAGGTCGCCAGTCCGTTTCCGGCGACGGTCCGCACGAGGTCGAAGATCGCCCCGCCCTTGTCGTAGGTCCGGTCGTCGACGAGGACCCGGTGGACCAGATCCGGATCGCACAGCACGTAGAACGGCATCGGTCCGAGTTTGATCCTGACCAGGTCCCCGTGCGCGGCCAGCGAGGCCAGGAAGTCGAGCGGTCGTCTGCCGAGCCGTACCGCGTGACCGAGCACGGGCAAGGCTCCCGGAGCCGAGGCGAATCTCGGGTGGTCCGTCATGTTCCTCTTTCGTTCGGACGGTCGTTTCCCGGTGTTGTCACCCTCGCCTGTGGGCGACCCAGCAGCCCATGATCACTTTTCCCTCCCGGCAGGCGTCGCGGAGCGCGGGCACGGACGCCTGGAGCAGGGTTTCGAAGCTCTCCGTCGGTGTGTCCGAACCGTTGCCGCCGGCCGCGCTCGCGGAATTCGCCGCGCACAGACGCCAGTTCGGCTCGATGTCGCCGTGGTCGCTGTATCGGGACACCGACTCGACCTCGAACCCCGCGGCTTCCAAGTGACCCTCGACCGCGCCGAACGGGATGAGACGCGGGATGGCGAACGCCCGACACATCGGTTCCACCCACCGCTCGTAGTCGGCGTCCGAGAGGTCGTCGGCACAAAACCAGTCCACGCCGACGAACGCGCCACCGCCTTTGAGTACCTTGGCCACCTCCGCGTACGCACGGTCCTTGTCGGGTGTGTAGCACAGGGCCTCGATCGAGAAGGCACCGTCGAACGCGGCCGGTGCGAACGGCAGTGCCATCGCGTCCGCCTCGACGAACGTCAGTCGCCGCCCCACGTCGCCGGTGCGGTTCATGGCTCGTGCGACCCGGACCTGATGTCCGCAGATGTTCACACCCGTCACGTCGGCGCCGGTGTACTCGGCGATCGCCGCGGCCGGGCCCCCGATGCCGCACCCGACGTCGAGGAGCGCGTCGCCCGCGGCGAACCCGCCCCGGTCCGCGAGCCACCGTTGCAACGCCGACTGGGCCTCGGGCAGTTGCTGCCCTTCGGTGAACCACGCGAGGTGGAACGAGTCCGACCACACGTCACGGCACATCGGAGTCACCAGCTCGTAGTAACGATCGACGACGCGCGCGTAGTTCTTCTCCCGGTCTCCGGACGTCTCCACCAATTCGAGGTACTCGGTGTTCTGCATGCGATGTCCCTTTCGGCAACGGGATGACGACCGACCGGAGACGGCGCCGCGAACGGCCCTCTCCGCGCTCGGTACCGGAACTGCGGTGCGTGTGCGGGCCGGCTACGCCGGGCCGAAGGCCCAGGCGGGACGGGAGGCCACCCGTCACCTCCGCGCGAGTGCCTCGGCCGCGCCGACTCGGCTGTGCCCCGTCGGCGAAACAGCCGCCGGTGCCAGGGTGAAGAAGCGCTGCTGCCACAGGCCGTGCAGCTCCGACCGCATCCGTTGCGTCGTGCCACCCGTCCCGGACGCGAGCGAACCGAGCGTGCGCACGCCGTCCGCTTGCTCCAACAACGCGAACAACTCCGGTGATACGGCGGCCCGCGGGCCGCCGGCGTAGTCGAGAACGATCTCGTGGGAGACGACGTTCTCGCCGGCGCGGCCGGCCCGCGTGTTCCTGGTCAGCTTCGTGACGGGCCGAAGAGCGGGCACGAGGTCGTCCAAGGCGTCCATGTACCCGGGTCGCCGCCGCACCACGAAGTCGTCGACGACCAGGCAGTCGAGTTCGGTGGTCAACAGGCAGGTCACCGCGTCCTCGACGCTTTGCACGATGGGCTCGGCGTTGTTGTTCATCGACGTGTTCAGCAGGACCGGGGTACCGGTGAGGGCACCGAAGCGGGTGACCAGGCGGTGCACCCGCTCGTCGACCTCCGGGTCGACGATCTGGATCCTGGCGGTGCCGTCGACATGCGTGACCGCGCCGAGCGTTTCCCGGTGCTCGGGGCGAACCCGCACCACGAACGACATGAAGTCGTAGTTCGCGGCCGTGTCCGGCAGTTCGAAGTAGGTGCGGGCGGCCTCGGGCACGACCATGGGCGCGAACGGCCGAAAGCTCTCCCGCTTCTTGATCATCGCGTTGATCCGGGTCCGGTTCGCCGCGGGCCGGGGATCGGCGAGGATGCTGCGATTGCCCAGCGCACGCGGCCCGAACTCGGAGCGGCCCTGTGCCCACCCGACGACGGCGCCGTCCGCGAGCAGCCGCGCCGTCGTCTCGACGACGTCCGCCGGCCGCTCGACATCGACCGATCCGCACCACGACGCGAGTTTCTCCTCGACCGCCCGAGTACTGCCCAGGGCGGGACCCACGCTCGCGCTGCGCAGTCGCTCCTTGAGCCTTACCGTCGCGCCCAACGACTCCTGTGCCAGCAGGGCCGCCCCCTCCGCCGTGCCGGCGTCGTGGGAGGCGGGGTGCACGAACACCTCGGAGAACAGCCCCGACCGCAGAACGGCACCGTTGAGGCTGCAGTTGTGCGCGACACCGCCACTGAACACCAGCCTGGTGTGTCGCGTGGTCCGACCCCAGTGCCCCATGACGTGCAAAACGATCCGCTCCAGCGTCTCCTGCAGCCCGGCGGCGAAGTCCTTGTGGCGCTGCTCCACCGGGTCCGTCGCGCGTCGGGGCGGCAGTCCGTGGGCGAAGAACACGCCGCCCACGTAATCCATGTTCAGCGCATGGCCGGGGAATGCGTAGTCTCCGTCCGGGCCCAGTGCGTACATCGATTCGAATACCGCACGGTAAACGCCCGGATCCCCGTACGGCGCCAGGCCCATCACCTTGTACTCGTCACCGAAACGAAATCCGAGATGCCTGGTCGCGCCCATGTAGACCAGTCCCAGCGAATTTTGCATGGGCAACTTCGAAAGGACGTCCAGTCGGCCGTCCACGGCGCCGAAGACGGTTCCGGAGGAGTCCTCGCCCATGCCGTCGAGGACCACGACCAACGCGTCCTCCATACCGGAACGCGTGAAGCCGGAGATCGCGTGCGCCCGATGATGAGACACGAAGAACAGCTTGTCGTCGGGAAGGTCCCAGCCCAACCCCTCGCTCAACCGGTCCTTGACGAGCTGCCGCGAATAGCGGGCGGGCACCGTGGGGTTGTCGATGTAGAGCCCGTTGAGCATGAAGTCGAGATACTGCTCGGGAAAGTAGTATCCGACCGCATCGATGTCGGCGGGGGAGACGTCGGCGATGTCGAGACAGGCTCGAAGGGCGTTGACGGGAAACTTCGTCGTGTGCTTGATCCGATTGATGCGCTCTTCCTCGACCGCCGCGAGCAGGACGCCGTCCCGCACCAGGGCTGCGGCGGCGTCGTGATACATGTACTCCCGCAGGCCGGGAACGATATCGGAGTTCCCCGGGGAGAAGTTTCCGTTCAGCCCGATTGTCAACACGACCGAGAACTTAACCGTGAAGTCGGGCGGATACAACGAACACGGCGACAAACGCGCCGACTTCATACGTTCGGCCGACGCCGGCGTCCTCGTCGCGGGGAACCCGACGATCCGTTGTCGGCGTCCTCGACGACAGGTCGTCTCAAGGAGGTCACGCGGTGGGTACGCACGCCGACATCGTCAAACCACTACCGGAGCTGCTCGGGCAACACGCCCGGCTTTTCGGGGACAAGGTCTGTTTCGAGGACCGCCTCACGCAGGTGACCTACCGGGAACTGGAACGAAGGACCGCGCGGTTGGCCGGTCACCTGGCAGGACTGGGCGTGGAGCGCGGTGACCGGGTGGCGGTACTGCTGGGCAACCGTGTCGAGACGGTCGAGAGCCTGCTCGCCGTCACCCGGGCGAGTGCCGTGGGCGTACCTTTGGACCCCGGGGTCTCGGAGCAGGAACTGACCCGTTTGCTGGACGACAGCGGGGCACGGGTGCTCGTCACCGACGTCGCCTGCCTGACCCGACGGCGAACGTTGGCGTCGCGACCCGGGCTGACCGTGGTGGCGGCCGAGGGCGGCGACGAGGACGCGGGCGGGAAATCGCCTTCGTGCGCGGTCGTCGCGGAGTCCGCGGACGGTGCCGGCGGTACCGGGGGCGGGCCCGCCGCGGTCGTGGGGGGCGTATCGCGGTACGAGGAATTGGCGGCCACGGAGCCGCGGACGCCGGCCCGGGACGACCTCGCACTGGACGACGTGGCCTGGCTGCTCTACACCTCGGGTTCCTCCGGCGAGCCCAAGGGTGTCCTGTCCACCCAGCGCAACCGCCTCGCGCCGATCGCGACGGGCCTCGTCGGCATCCTCGGCCTGTCCGAACAAGACCGCGTGCTCAGGCCGTTGCCCCTGCATCACGCGATGAGCCAGGTGGTGTGTCTCCTCGGGGTGACCGCCGTGGGGGCCAGCGCGATGTTGCTGCCCCGGTTCTCGGTGGCCGAGGTGCTCGGTGAACTGCGCCGTGCGGACGCCTCGTTCACCTTGCTCGGCGGGGTCCCGACCACGTATTCGGCCCTGCTCGACGCGGTCCGCGGCGAGGAGAGCGGCCGGGACGGCGGCGGTCTCGGCGCCCCCGCGCTGCGGGGTTGCGTCAGTGCCGGTGCCGCGGCGGGGCCCGGCTTTCGCGAGTCCTTCGAGGCGATCTGCCGGGTCCCCTACCTGGAGCACTACGGCAGCACGGAGGCCGGCCCGGTCACCATGCCGGCGCCGGACGAGGCGACGGCGTCCGGAGCGTGCGGTCGGGTGCTGCCCGACGTCCGGGTCCGCGTCGGCGGAGGCCCCGACGGCCGGGACACGGGCGAGGGCGAGTTGTGGGTCAACGGGCCCGGAATCATGGCCGGTTACCACAACAGGCCGGAGGCCACCGCACAGG
>NZ_WWJX01001561.1 GCF_009865215.1 Streptomyces sp. SID3343
TCGGTGTCCTTCGGCATCGACTACCCGGCCAACGACACCGGCGGCTCCGGCGTCCGCATCACCGGCATACAGGTCACCCCGCCCGGAGAGACCGAGACCGTCCCCCTCCAGTGGCCGGGCGCGGCCTCGCTGCCCGTCACCGACGGCGCCGGCTCCCCGGTCAAGGTCACCCCCATGGGCGGCGCCGGCCAAGGCGGCATGGACGACTGACACATGTACACGAGCGGCCGAAACGTCCATCGCCCCGATACCCACCACGGGTATCGGGGCGGACGTGTTCCACATGAAACCGCGCCGCCGCCCCACGCAGCGCGCCCACCTGACGAAACGGGTGGACGGGCAGGCAAAGCGCGGACACGCCAAGCCACTTCCAACCCCGCGCGCTACCGCGCCCCGCGCACCAACCGACCCGGCCGAGCCCCCGTGTCCACGCCGTCCCGCCGCGTCACCTGGCCTGCCACGATCGTCGCCACGTAGCCCGTCGCGTTCTGGAGCATCCGCCCACCGCCCGCCGGCAAGTCGTGGACCATCCGCGGCCGATGCAAGGTCAGGGCGTCCAGGTCGATCACGTTCAGGTCGGCCCGCTTGCCCTTCGCCACCACACCCCGGTCGCTCAGGCCGTACAGCGCGGCCGTGTCGTGGGTCTGCTTGCGGACCACGAATTCCAGCGGCAGGCCCTCGCCGCGTGAGCGGTCCCGGGCCCAGTGGGTGAGCAGGAAGGTCGGCTGCGAGGCGTCGCAGATCATCGAGCAGTGCGCGCCGCCGTCGGCCAGGCCGAACACGCTCGCCGGGTGGGTGAGCATCTCCCGGATCGCCTCGTGGTCGCCGTCGGAGTAGTTGAACATCGGGACCATCAGCGTGGTCCGCGCGTCGTCCTCCAGCATCAGGTCGTACAGCGTCGACAGCGGCGCCTCGCCGCGCGCCTTCGCGATCTCGACGACCGTGCGGTCCGGCAGCGGTTCGTAGTCCGGAACCGCGTCCATCGGGTACATCCGGTCCATCATGAACTGCATCGCCAGGTTGACCGAGTCGCCCGGAATCGACGCGTCGCTCGGCAGATCGGCCTCGGCCAGGATCGCCGCCTTGACCTCGGGCCGGGCCAACTCGGCCGCGAACTCGGCGTCCGACAGCTCTCCTTGCGCGCGCCGGGCGGCCAGCGCCCCGAACGTGGGCCGCTTGCTGAACGCGTTGCGCGTGCCGAAGCCGGTCAGCATCCCGAACGGCCGGCCGGCGATCTGCGGGTGCAGTTGCGCGCCCGCCTCGTTCGCGGCCGACGACTCGGCCATCAGTTCGCGCCACAGTTCGGGCGCGGCGTTGACCTGGAGCAGTGCGAACGACACCGGCATGCCGATCTCGGCCGCGAGGCGTCGCATCCACTCCACCTCGGAGGCCGGCTTCACGATGTCCTCGCCCGAGGAGCCGGTCGGCGCCAGCTCGAACACCGCCCGCCCACCCGCGGCCATCGCCCGGCCCAGCCCGAACAGCTCGTCCTCCGTCGCGAACGTGCCCGGGACCGGCTCGCCGCCCATTGCCTTGTGCGCCACCGTGCGCGACGTGGAGAAGCCGAGCGCGCCGGCCTCGACCGCCTCCCGGACGATCACCGCCATCGCCGCGATGTCCTCGGCCGTCGCCGGCTCGTTGCGCGCGCCCCGGTCGCCCATCGCGTACGCGCGGACCGCGCCGTGCGCGACCTGTACCCCGATGTCCGCGGCGAAGGTGCGCGCGCCCAGTACGTCCAGATACTCGGGGAAGGTCTCCCAACCCCACGTCATGCCCTCGGCGAGGGCTGTGCCGGGGATGTCCTCGACCCCCTCCATCAACCGGATCAGCCAGTCCTCGCGACCCGGTCGTACCGGCGCGAAGCCGACGCCGCAGTTGCCGGACACCACGGTGGTCACCCCGTGCGTCGTGGACGGGTCGAGTACCTCGTCCCACGTGGCCTGGCCGTCGTAGTGGGTGTGGATGTCGACGAAGCCAGGCGTGACGATCCGGCCGGTCGCGTCGATCGTCTCGGCGGCGTCCTCGACCAGTTCCGGGTCGGCGCCGTCGTGCCGCCGCAGCGCGACGATCAGGCCGTCCTTGATGCCGATGTCCCCGAGATACCGATCTGCACCGGTGCCGTCCACGATCGTGGCGTTGATGATCTTGAGGTCGTACATATGAGCCTCCCCGGTAAGGTGAGGCAGACCGTACGGCTGCGCATTGTGCGAGTCAATATGCGCACTATGCGAAAAGGTCCGCTAGGGTCGTTCGTCATGGCCCCTCGACCCTCACCGCAGACCGATCGACTCGTCTCCCTGGTCGACGCGATCGCCGAACGCCCCGAGGAGGGGCTGACCCTCTCCGAGATCGCCCGACACCTCGCGGTCACGCCCGCGACCTGCCATCCGATGCTCGCGAGCCTGACCTCGCTCGGCTGGTTGATCCGCCACCCCACCCGCCGGACCTATCGCCTGGGCCCCGCGCTCGTCGCCGTGGGCCGGGCCGCCGCACAGGGTCTGGGCGTGCTCGACATCGCGCGCCCGGTGATGCGCAGACTGCGCGACGAGACCGGACTGACCTGCCTGGCGATGACACCGGGGGAGTATCACGTGGCGATCGCCGAGATCGTCCGCGCGCCGGGACCCGATCTGCACCGGATCAACATCGGTGCGCAGGCGCCGATCGCGCCGCCGCTGGGCATCGGCTACGTGCCGTGGGCCGACGAGCAGACGGTGCGGCGCTGGCTCGACGGGGCCGACAGTCCCCTCGCGCGCGGGCGGATGGAGCGCGCGATCGACAACGCGCGGCGCCGCGGCTTCGCGATCGAACTGGTCACCGACGTGGAGACCCGTCTCGGCGAGACCCTGGGCGAGTTGGACGAGCATCTGGAGGGGCTGGACACCCTGGGCGCGGGCGCGTCGGCGGCTCGGCTGCGCACCCTCCTGGAGGAGATCGCCGCCGAGATCGGCGCCTCCGACGGCGGCCAGATCGACGACCTGGAGCCGAACCGCGACTATCGCATCGGCGCGATCAGCGCCCCGGTGCACGACCGCGACGGTGATCTCGCGCTGATCCTGAGCCTGCGCGGCTTCGCGGCCCGCACCGACGGCGCGACGCTGGACAAGACCGGCCGGCTGCTCGCCGACGCGGCGTCCGAAGTGGCCGCCGCGACCTGACCACTCGGCACCCGAAGCAGCCGCCGCGACCCAACCGGCCGCCACCACCCGATCACACGCCGGCCGCTCGCGGAGTCAGTCCTTGGCGCGCCCTTCCGGGTTGTCCTGGTCGGGGCTGCGCAGGTCGTCCTCGCGGCGCTTGAGGTCCTCTTCCCAACGCTTGAGCATCTCGTCCTGCTCCTGCGCGGAGGAGGTCGGGTTGCCGGGGGTCGAGCCGTCCTTGTTCAGCGACGCGAGAAACTCGGGGTCGTCGTCCGGGGCCATCTGCCGCCCCTGGCCACGGCCGCCGAACCCGAAGCCGGCACCGCCGGCGCCGCCGCCCGGCGCGTATTCGCGCTTGGGGCGCCCGGCGGCCAGCCAGCCGATCGGCCCGAGGAAGACCGGCCAAAAGAACAGGATGATGAACACCCAGGCGATCTTCGGGAGGCTGCGAACCTTCTGCTCCTCGGTGGTGAGGCAGTCGATGAACGCGTAGATCCCGAGGGCCAGGGGCAGCAGAAAAAGCAGGACCCTGATCATGTGGCGGTCTCCCTGACAGGTACTCGGCGTACGGATACTCGGTGTGCGGTCATCTCCCGTCCAGCGTAAACGGTCGGCTCCCGGAACACGGGAGGACTCAAAGGCCGGTGACTTTTCCCGAGGCGTGCAGTTCGTACACGAGCGTCATCCGCCGTCGGCCGCCCGGCGTGAGATCCACGTCGTAGCGGACGATCCCCTGGTCGTCGACCGCCTCCGGGGCCGGGTCGCACAGGTCGCGGCGGACCTTGACCTCGACAGCCGAGACCTCCGAGACCGGGACCCGCTCGCGCACCACGACCGTCCCGGGCGCGACCGCGTCCGGCGCGGCGACGTGCGACACGAACAGCGTCACCGTCCTGGTCACCACCGTGCGACCGGTGAGCCCGGCCGTGGTCCGCGACTCGGTCACCTCGCGCACCACCCGGAAGTCGTCCTCGCTCCCGAACGGCAGCCGGACCTCCTCGCCGGCCGCGGCGAAGTCGAGCTGCCCGCGCCCGATGTACCCGCTGCCACGCACCAACTCCACCGGGCCCGCGAGCAGCACGTGCCCGGCATCGTTGGGAAAGCGCACGACCTGGCTCACATAGGGCGACAGCTCGGGCGCGCACGCCGCCTCCGGCTCGCACGCCGTGGTGAACGTGGTCAGCCGGATCCGGTGCGGCGTGCCGTCGGAGGCCACGTGTACCGGCGCCGGCGCCGCCAGCACGCGCACCTCGCCGCCGTCGTCCACGCCCGGCAGCTCGGTCGCCGCCTGCGCCACCGCGCCGACCGAGGAGATGTCCTCCTCGCGCAGGTCCACCTCGACGTTCTTCTTCTCCTCCTGGGTACGGTCGCGCAGGGTCAGCCGGTCCTCGGCCAGACTCGGCGGCCGGGCCGCCAATGTCGGGCGCGCCGTGGACAGCGACAGCGCGACGCCCGACCAGTCCTCGCCGGTGCGCTGCCACACCACCGCGTCCGACTCGACCTCGATCGAGCGCCGATCCGCCGCGAGCGTCGCGCGATAGGCGGGCCGCCACAGCGCGCACGGCACCAGGTGCACCACGCGCAACTCGGCCGAGCCCGCGCGGTCGGCCTCGACGACGACCTCGACGGTCGCGGTCAGCTCCAGGTCCTCGGCGACCGCCGTCGCCAGCGCGGCCTCCGCGTCGCGGATCCGACGCACGACGGTGGCCCGCTCGCCGGTCGTGGCGTGCAATTCGTCGTAGCGGCGCTCGCCCTCGTCGGTGAGCCGGTCCAACTCGCCCGACCAGCGCTCGGGTTCGGTGACCCCGAAACCGGTCTGCTCGGTGATGTCGCGCAGCAGATCGGCGCGGGCCTGCTCCAGCAGCGCGACCCGGGTCCGGAGAACGTCCTCACGGGCCGACAACGCGTCCTGTCGCCGGCCCAGGTCGTACACGAGCCGGCGCAGCTCGTGCGCGTCGGCACCCGGCGCCGACACCGACCGCGGCGTGTACACCCGCACCACGCGCGCGTCGATCGCCGTCGCCGTGCCGTCGTCGGCGACCACCTCGGCGCGCAGCGAGCGGTCCACCGCGAGCGGGGTCACCGGGCCGATCCGCAACCGCTGCACGCCGGCGGCCAGTTCGACCCGGCCGGACCGGGTCACCTGGGCCCGGTCCTCCAGGCACGTCACCGCCGTGATCGCCAAGGCGTCCGCCTTGCGGTCGTCGGCGTGCTCCATCGTCGGCGCAGTCACCGTCAGACCCTCCTGTTTCCGCCGACCACGGCCTTGGCGGCCGGGATCCGGATCTCGTAACCACCGGTCAGCCGTACCCGCTCGCCCGCCGCGAGTTCCACCCGCCACACGCGCGCGCCCTCGACGTGGCGGCCGTCGCGCAACTCGTCGTCAGGCTGCCAGCGCGGCTTGCCGGCGTGCTCCTCGATCCGTACGTCCTTGTCATCGGTCACCGGGACCCGCTCCAGGACGTCGAGGCGGATCGCCCGGGACAGGTGGTTGACCGCCTCGACCTCGATGCGGTGGTCGAGCACGAGGGTGTTGTTGCGCAGCCCCGCCGTCGACTCGCTCATGTGCGCGTGCCGGGCGACCTGGACGCTTTCCACCACGCCGACACCGACCCGCTCGCGCGCCCCGGGGGCCAGGGTGGGCAGCGGCACGGTCATCAGGAACTCGCCGGCCACCGACACGTCGGCGGGTCCCGCGAGCAGCGCGTGCGGCGAGGTGTTGGCGAGTACGACGGTGCCGAAGACGGCCTCGTCCAGGGCCGGTACGCAGACGAACTCCGGGGTCAGACCGATCTCGATCTCGCACACCGGGATCGTGTGCCAGCCCCCGTCGGCGGGCACCTCGGCGGGCGCCGCGGTGTCGAAGCGGTAGTCGTAGGACCCGGCCGTGTCACGCGGCGGGACCGCGTGCGCGGGCAGCGGCAGGAGGGCGACCATGCCGGCGCGCTGGTGCAGTTGCTCGGCCGGGCCACCGCCCGAGGGCACCGCGGGGCGCAACCGGCCGCGGACGCCCGCGTGTTCGTCGGCGCCGTGCAGTTCGAGCGCCGCGTAGTCGAGCAGGTCGTCGGCCGGGGTCGGCGGCAGCGGTGGCGCGAAGGACCTCTTGGGAGCCGCGGAGCGCATCCGCGCACCTCCGGCGACGGCCACGTCGAACCGCGCCTCGGCGCCGAACGTCACCTCCGACGACTCCTGCTGCGGAGCCCCTGCGTAGCCCGCGAATGAGGGAGGAGCGCCCCCGGGGGCGGCGGGCATCGGTCGTGCCAGGGGCGCCGGGAGCATGGGCGGCGGGGCCGAGATCGGGTCCGCGGCGCTTGCCGCGACCGGGTAACCCTCCTCGTCGTAGTCCTCGTGGTCGGCGACCCTGCGCGCCCCCAGGTAGACGGGTGCGTCCGGCTCCGGCCGATTCACGCGCTTCGCGTCGTAGCCCGAGAACAACTCGGCCAGCCCGGTCGGCGGTTCGCGCCATCCCGCGTGCGCGGGCGCGCTCTGCCGGCGACCCAGGCGCAGCGACTTGAGCTCGGGCAGGTCCGTGCGCCGGCTCAGGTCGGCCGTCGACAGGCCGAGCCGTACGCCGGTCCAGTCCTCGTCCGTGCGCTGCGCGACACACGCGCGCAGGACGAGAGTGCCGCCGGTCATCGCCTCGTCGAGGCGCAGTTGATACATCGGGGCCCAGCGTGCGCCCGGTACGTGGTACTCCAGCGCGAGTTCGATCCGGCCGCCGGCGTCGCCGACGCCCTCCAGGGTCACCACGGCCGAGCCCAGGACCTGGGACCGCTTGCGCCGCGCCGCGCCCGACGCCTCCACCTCCCGAGCCTGGCACAGCGCGACCTCACGCTCCGCCTCGCGCAACTCGTCCGCGCCGGCGCGTCGGCGTTCGTACGCCGCGCTCTGCCGCTCGTCCGCGAACGCGGCCAGGTCGAGCAGCGCGTCCACCGGG
>NZ_WWJX01001562.1 GCF_009865215.1 Streptomyces sp. SID3343
GTTGGGCGGTCCCCAGCCTGCGGTGGGCGGTCCCCAGCCGGCCGCGGGCGGCGGCTGTTGCGGGGCCCAGCCGGGGGCGGGCTGCGCGGGAGCGGGCCGGTCCGGCGACGGCGGCTTGTCCAGGGACGGCGGCTTGTCCGGCGACGGGGGTCGGCTCGGGGAGGGTGTTTCGTCCGAGGACGTGGGCCCGTCCGCGGCCGGCGCGGGGGTGGGCTGGTCGGATGACGTGTCGTCGTCCGCCGGGCGTTGTTCTTCGTCCGGCCCCGGGGCGTCCGGTGTGGGCCGGCCGGGCGAGTCCGTCATGCGATTGCGCTCCTCGTCCTGATCGGGTGGTGACTCATCGTGGCATGCCCGCGGTCGCGGATGGCCAACGGCCGGGACCCGATTTCGAACCGTTCCCGGGGCACACCGGCCGGGTGGACAACGTCGACGAGACGCCACTCGTTCCGGTGCGCCGGCCGGACGCGGTCGAGCCGGCGCCGATCGTGCCCGATCGGACCCGGCTGCCGGCGCCGGCGCGCATCGCGATGGCAATGGCCGGCTCGCTCGTCGCGGCGGGCGACGTGGGATCCGGTGATCGTGGGGTCCGACCGGACGAGCGGCGCACGGGGGTGCCGTCGTCGAGGTCGGCAGGTATCCGCTCGCGGTGCCCACCCACCACTGCGGCTGCCGTTGGTGGTGGTCGCGCCGGCGCCCCACGTCGACGCCTCGACACCCGACGGTCGGGCGGTCGTGGTGCGGCGGCGCACCCCGTAGGAGGTCGTGTTCGTGGCCGAAACGTTCGTTGCGCCGGTGGGAAGGGCGGCGTACAACGGTGCTTTCGACGTGACCCCGCCCTCTCTCGGCACGGCACTCGTCACGGAAAACGGCGTTTTGTCCCTGGTGGACGCGGCCGGAATCGGTCGGATGAGTGCAGGTCACAATCCGGTAATGCGACGATGATGCACATGAAGGGACGCGTCCTCATCGTTGACGACGACACCGCACTGTCCGAGATGCTCGGCATCGTGCTGCGTGGCGAAGGGTTCGAGCCGTCGTTCGTGGCGGACGGAGACAAGGCACTCCAGGCTTTCCGGGATGTGAAACCGGACCTGGTGCTGCTGGACCTGATGCTGCCCGGCCGCGACGGAATCGATGTCTGCCGCCAGATCCGCGCCGAATCCGGCGTTCCGATCGTGATGCTCACCGCAAAGAGCGACACGGTCGACGTCGTGGTCGGCCTGGAGTCCGGAGCCGACGACTATGTGATCAAACCGTTCAAGCCCAAGGAGCTTGTCGCTCGTGTGCGGGCCCGCCTGCGCAGAGCCGAAGAACCCACCCCGGAACAGCTGGTGATCGGCGATCTCGTGATCGACGTCGCCGGCCACGCCGTGAAGCGGGACGGGCACAACATCGCGCTCACCCCGCTGGAGTTCGACCTCCTTGTCGCACTCGCCCGCAAGCCCTGGCAGGTGTTCACCCGCGAGGTGCTTCTCGAACAGGTATGGGGATATCGACACGCGGCCGACACCCGCTTGGTGAATGTGCACGTCCAGCGGCTGCGCTCGAAGATCGAGCGAGACCCCGAGCGCCCGGAGACGGTGGTCACCGTGCGTGGGGTCGGCTACAAGGCGGGACCGGCCTGACCTTGAGATCGCCCCGGTGAGCACCGCGCAGCGGTCGCCCTCCCCGTCGGCCTGGACCCTCGCCCTGCGTCGTGTGCGCGGTGGCGTGGGTCGGGTCGTGGCCCTGTGGAACAGGTCCATCCAGTTTCGCGTCGTGGCCACCACGTTGGTCCTGTCGGTCGCCGTCATGGTGCTGCTCGGAGTGGTGGTCGTCGGGCAGGTCCGCAACGGCCTGCTCGACGCGAAGGTGGCCTCCGCCCGGTCCCAGGCCCAGGGCGGTTTCGAGGATGCCCGCGCGCAGGCCGACGAAATCGCCACGAGCCCGGGCAAGCACGTCCAAGTGCCCACCGGCGCGCCCACCGCGGGCGCCGGCGTCAACGCGGGCGACTGGCTCAACGCGCTTGTGAAACAACTGTCCAGTGGTGGACAGGGCGTCTACGACGTGGCCGCGATCAGCCCCGATTCCGCCGACGACACACCCGGCACCGGGCGTGGACCACGCGGATCCGGCGACGTGGTCCCGGACGAGAGCGTGCCCGACGACCTGGTGCGCGAGGTCGCCGCGCGCCGCGGCGCGGCCGCGATGCAGTACACCCGGATCGTGCGTGACGCGCAGGTGGGCGAGAGCAGGACCAGGACCACCCGGGAGGCCGGCCTGGTGGTCGGCTCCCAGCTGTCCGATCCGGACGGCAACGCCTACCAGCTGTACTACTTCTTCTCGTTCGGTCCCGAGGAGAAGACCCTGGGCCTGGTGCGCAGCACGCTGGCCACCGCCGGGGTCTTCCTGGTGCTGCTCCTGGTCGCCATCGCCGCTCTGGTGACTCGTCAGGTGGTGACGCCGGTACGGATGGCCGCGCGGATCGCCGAGCGCCTGGCCGCCGGCCGTCTCGAGGAGCGGATGCGCGTGGTCGGCGCCGACGACCTGGCCCGACTCGGTTCGTCGTTCAACAAGATGGCGTCCAATCTGCAGAACCAGATCCGGCAACTGGAGGAGCTCTCGCGTGTCCAACGCCGGTTCGTCTCGGACGTGTCGCACGAACTGCGTACGCCGCTGACCACCGTGCGGATGGCCGCCGACGTGCTGCACGAGGCCCGCGAGGACTTCGACCCCGCGACCCGGCGCTCGGCCGAACTCCTGCAGAACCAGTTGGACCGGTTCGAGGCGTTGCTGTCCGATCTCCTGGAGATCAGCCGCTTCGACGCCGGCGCGGCCGTGCTCGATGCCGAGCCGGTGGACCTGCGCGATCTTGTGCGTCGGGTGGTCGAGGGCGCGGAACCGCTCGCCGAGCGGCGCGGCAGCCGCCTGGTGGTGCGCGCGCCCGACAAGCCGTGCGTGGCCGAGGTCGATCCGCGTCGGATCGACCGGGTGCTGCGCAACCTCGTGGTCAACGCGGTCGAACACGGCGAGGGCCACGATGTCGTGGTCGTCGTTGCGGGCAGCGAGGACTCGGTCGCGGTGGCCGTGCGCGACTACGGCGTGGGTCTCAAGCCCGGCGAGTCCTCGCTCGTGTTCGCCCGCTTCTGGCGCGCGGACCCGGCCAGGGCCAGGACCACCGGCGGCACCGGGCTGGGGCTGTCGATCGCCTTGGAGGACGCGCACCTGCACGGTGGCTGGCTCCAGGCGTGGGGCGAGCCCGGCGGCGGTTCGCAGTTTCGGCTCAGCCTGCCCAAGACCGCGGGCGGCGAACTGGTGCGCTCGCCACTGCCGCTGGAACCCGAGGACTCGCGCGCCAACCGCGGCTTGGGCCCGGCGGGCTCGCCGTACCGCCGCAGCGTTCGCGCGGTCGGCCCCGCAGGAGGCAACCGATGAGGCGCATCACACCGTTCCTGGCCTTCCTGTGCGTGCTGTGCGCGCTCGGCGGCTGCGCGTCGATGCCGGACAGCGGCAGCGTGCGCGAGGCCGGCAAGGGCGGCGCCAAGGACCAGGGACCCGAGCAGCAGGTGCGGGTGTTCGCGGTGCCGCCCAAACCCGGCGAGGACCCCGACGGCCTGGTGGCGGGCTTCCTGGAGGCGGTCACCAGCGACGAGCCCGACTACGCGACGGCCCGCGCCTACCTGACCCCCGAGGCCGGCAACAAATGGGTGCCCGGGCGCGAGATCGTCGTACTCGACTCGATCCACCGCACCGCCGACCCGGCCGGCGACGACAAGTCGTACCTGGTCTCGGTCACCGGCACCCGGGTGGGCACCGTCGACGCCCGCAACGCGTACGAACCCGAGGAAACGCAGAACGCGCAGTATCGCGCCACGTTCCGGCTCAGGATGGTCGCCGACAACCAGTGGCGGATCACCGACTTGCCGGACGGGCTGATCCTGACCAAGGCCGAGTTCCACCGGATCTATCGCTCGGTCAACACGTACTGGTTCGCCTCGGCCATGCCCGTGGGCCGGGACAAACTCGTGCCCGACCCGGTCTACCTGCGCAGTCGGGTCGGCCTGGCCACGGCGCTGGTCCAACAACTCCTCGACGGCCCCACCGAATGGCTCGCGCCCGTCGTCGACACCGCCTTCCCCGCGGGCACCCGGCTCGCCCAGCGCACGATCGCCATCGAGGACAACCGCACCGCGCGCGTCCAACTCGACGCGGCGGCGCGGCGTACCCCGCCCAAGGGCTGCGACCGGATGGCCGCGCAGCTGCTGTACACGCTGCGTCAGGTCTCCGGCATCGACACGGTCTCGATCGTGGGGGGCGATTCGCCGATGTGCTCGCTCTCCCAGGACGACGCCGCCCAGTACGACCCGATCCAGTCCAAGTCCGGCTCGCCGATGGGCTACTTCATCGGCAAGGGCAACGTCGTCAACATCGTGCCCTCGCCCGGCGGGCTCCCGCCGGTGCTGCCGGGACCGTTCGGCGACGGCACGTTCAAGCTCGACCAGATCGCGGCCTCGCGCGACCCGTTCCAGCGTCGGATCGCCGGCGTCGAGAGCACCGGGCGTCGGTTGATCGTGGGCGACGTCGACGGCCACGAGGCCAAGGACTGGCTGGACTCGGGTTCGTTGAGCAGTCCCACGTGGGACGGCCGCGGGGTGCTGTGGGTGCTCGATCGGACCCAGGGCGCCGAGCGGGTGCTCGCGTTGTCCGAGGACGACCGCAAACAGATCACCGTGGTGTCGGTGGCCGTGCAGAACATCGAGGCGAGTCGGATCACCGGCATCCGGTTGTCCCCGGACGGCACCCGCGCCGCGCTGATCGTGGACAACGGCAAAGCGCTGCGGCTGGGCCGGGTCGAGCGGCACGTCACCGGCGGGCAGGTGTCCATGACGATCGCCGCGACCCGTTCGGTGGTGCCCTCGCTGGTCGAGGTCAAGGCGGTCTCGTGGAACGGCCCGGACCGGCTCGCGGTCCTGGGCAAGGAGGACCAGGGCGCGCTCCAGCCGCAGATCGTCGACATCGACGGCGGCTCGTCGGTGTCGATCGCCTCGGTCAACGGCATGCTGCACATCGCCGCCCCCGACGGCCCGGACCAACCGCTGCTCGCGGACTCCAGCGAGGACAACATCTACCGCCTGGGCCAGGGCAACAACTGGACCAAGGTGTACAGCGGGACCTACCCGGTCTACCCCGGCTAGGCCCGGCGCGACGAGCCGGCCTCGCGCGCGATCCGTCGATCGCCACGGCGCGCCATGACCGGATCGGGTGGTCGTGCCCCGGAAGGGCCCGTTTCGGATCGTGGCGTGCAAGCGTGGACGGCATGAGAGGCCGCCGAGTGCTCGCGACATGGGCCGACCTGGTGCTGCCCGCGGACTGCGCGGGCTGTGGCGAGCCCGGTCCGCGACTGTGCACCGCGTGCCGCGCGGTCTTCCTGCCGTCGGCCGCGCGGATGGGGCCGACCCCGGCGCCCGAGGGCCTGCCCCCGGTGTACGCGATCACGGCGTACGAGGGACCGGTGCGCGGCGCGCTCGCGGCGTACAAGGAGCGTGGCGCGCGGTCGCTGGTGCGCCCGCTCGGTGACGCGCTGGCCGCCGCGG
>NZ_WWJX01001563.1 GCF_009865215.1 Streptomyces sp. SID3343
CGGCGCCCATGCGGTCCCGGCCTCCTCGACACCACCTCGATGGCCCAACGTCATCCGGCGGTCCGGGTCGGCCCCCGGGTTAGCGTCGTCGGATGAGACGCTCCATCCGGTTCGGCATCGGCCACGTCGAGCGAGCACGCACCGCGCCGGGCCGCGCCTACGCCGAAACGCCCGTGCAGCGGCGGATGGTGGTCTGCGCCGTGGCGTGTGCCTGTTCGGTCCTCGTCTACTTCGTCGTCCGGCACCTCACCCACCCCTCGATGGTCGATCTCGTGGTCTACCGCGTCGAGGGGCTGGCCGTTCGCCAGGGCATCGACCTGTACGGCCCACTCGACACGCCGCACGGGCTGCGGGCCACCTATCCGCCGTTCGCCGCGCTCGTCTTCGTGCCCCTGACGTATCTGCCGAAGGCCCTCGTGTTGGGGCTCGGCGTCGCCGCGAACCTGGTTCTCCTGGCGGTCGCCGTTCGGCTCTCGATGCGCCTGGTGGAGACCGAGGGGCGCCCGCCGGCCGTCGTCGTCGTACCCGCGGTCACGGCTCTCGCCATCTGGTTCGAACCGGTGTTCACCACGATGCGGTACGGGCAGGTCAACCTGGCCGTGCTCGTCCTGGTGCTGTGGGACTTCGTCCGCCCGCCCGGGGCCCGGCTGCGCGGCGTGGCCCTGGGTATCGCCGCCGGGGTCAAGGTCACGCCCGCGATCTTCATCGTGTATCTGCTCCTCACCGGCCGCCGACGCGAGGCGACTACGGCCGTCGGCACGGCGGGCGCGTCGGTGGCGCTGGCCGCCGTGTTCCTGCCCGGCGCGACCTGGCGGTTCTGGACCGACCTCGTCTTCCTCCCGGAGCGGGTCGGACGCCTGGAGAACGCCGCCAATCAGTCCGTCCGCGGGCTCCTCACCCGGGTCACGCGCACGCTCGATGTCGGCGTCGGTGAGACGGTGGCCGTGGTCGTCGTGGGGGTGCTGGGCATGCTGTGCGCCGTGGTCGCCCACCGCCGCCGCGGGGACGCGTGGGGGCTGCCGGCGTGCGCCGTCGCCGGTCTCCTCGCGAGCCCCGTCTCGTGGAGCCACCACTGGGTGTGGTGTGTGCCGATCGGGCTGCTGCTGTGGGCGGCGCTCCGGGGTCCGCACACGGGGATCCACACCGTGCTCTTCGCCGGCCTGATCGTCTTCCCGAGCTTCATCGTCTGGTCCGTGCCGCACCACCCCGGTCAGGAATGGCACCTGAGCCACTTCGAACTGCTGCGCTCCTTCTGTTACGTGGCGTTCGGCGTCGCCTTCCTGCTCTTGGCCGTGCTGCCCGCGCCGCCCGGCGAACCGCCACCGACGCCCGAGGCCGGCCGGGTGGGCGCCGGCCGCGTCGGACGTCTTGAACATGTTGGTCATCCGGCGCCGGGCCCGCCGGCCGTGCCCCGACGGGCGGCGGAAGCCCGAGTGACGCCGGTTCGTCGCCTACGGGCGGGTGTCGGTCGGGTGTTCGGGATCCGGTACCAGGACGACCTTGCCGGTCACCGTTCCGGACTCGGCCAGGGCCATCGCCTCACCGGCTCGGGTCAGCGGGATGCGGGCCGCCACCTGCGCGGTGATGGTTCCGTCGGCCAGTAGCGCGAAAACGTTGGTCAGGTCGGTGCGCAGGCGGGTACGGAACGCCTCCGCGCGGCGCTTGCCGGCCCAGACGTTGAAGAAGTGGGTGTGCCGACCGTTGGGCAGCAGGTTCCGGATCTGGAGGCGGGCGATCAGCTTGAGCACCGGAAGCCGGGAGGAACCGGGCTTGTTCTTGGTGGCCGCGGTGCCGTAGGAGACGAGCGTGCCGCCGCGAGCGAGCAGCTTGAACGAATCGACGATCGAGTCGCCGCCGATGTGGTCGAAGACGGCGTCGACCCCGTTCGGGGCGAGCGCGCGCACCAAGGCGGGCAGGTCGGGGGCGCGGTAGTCGAGCGGGACGGCTCCCAGATCACGCACGGCCTGGTGGTGACGCGGAGAGGCGGTGCCGATGACCCGCACCCCGGCGTGCCTCGCCAACTGGACGAGGGTCGAACCCACGCCGCCGTTGGCGCCGTGGACAAGGATGGTCTGGCCGTTGCGGATCCTGGCCCGGCGGTGAAGCATCTGCCATGCGGTGATGCCGTTGACGACGACCGTCTCCGCTTCGGCCGGGTCGATCCCCGCCGGCACCTCGACCAGGTCCGCGGCCTCCACCACGGCGTGGCTGGTCCAGCCGCCCACCTTGGTGAGGGCGGCGAACCTGCGGCCGACGAGTGCGGTGTCGACGCCGGGGCCCACCCGCAGGACGGTACCGACCAGGTCGTAGCCGGGGACGAACGGGAAGGCCGGTTGGTCCCAGTACTTGCCCCGGCGCATCTGCTGCTCGGCGAACGAAACCCCCGACGCCTCGACGGCCAACAAGGCCTGGCCCGAACCGGGCGCCGGCATGGGGCGTACCCGAACCTCCAGGCCGGAGGTCTCGACGATGCCGGGGAGAACGATCTCGGTGGCGAGGTCCACGTCAAGGTCGGGTCGGGGGGCGATGTCGGGGCCGATGGCGAGTGGGTGTGCGTTGGCGGTCATGGTGGAACCTTCTTTCGAGGTTACTGCTCGGTGCTTGCGTTATACCTTCTAACGACAGAATGAGCCTGTAAATTTCCGCTGTCAAGGGCTCGGGGCCGACCCGGTGTGCGGGCATGCCGAAGCACCGGACGGGGGCGGCGTTCGCCCGTCCGGTGCTTCCGGTCGGTTTTCGACTACACGATTGCTCGCCGCGGACACGTCGCGGTTGTCTCAGAGCCCGGTGCAACTGCTCGGGCACGCACACCACATACGCTGCCGGCCGGCCGTGCATCGGGGCCGTCGCCGCCTGCGTCTCTGCAGGCCGTCGCCCGGTCGCTCAGAGGAGGGCGCCGCCGGAGACCTCGATGCGCTCGGCGGTGACCCAGCGCAGGCCCTCGGAGGCCAGCGTGGCGATGGCGTCGCCGATCTCCTCGGGTTCGCCGACGCGGCCGAGCGCGGTCTGTCCGGCCAGAACCCGGCGCATCCGGGCGTCGTCCCGCATCGCTCCACCGTTGAAATCGGTGGCGGTCGGTCCCGGGGCGATGGAGTTGACCCGGATTCCGCTCGGGCCGAGTTCTGCGGCGAGGGTGCGGCTCAGGGCTTCGACGGCGGCCTTCGAGGCGGAGTAGACCGAGGTGGCGGGGCTGGTGTGGCGGGTCAGTGACGTCGAGACGTTGATGACGCGGCCGCCCTGGGCCAGCAGTGGCACAAGTGACTGGATGAGAAAGAACGTGCCCCGGACGTTGGTGCCCATCACCGTGTCGAAGTCGTCGACCGTGACGTCCTCCAGCGGTCCGAAGATCCCCACTCCCGCGTTGTTGACCAGGATGTCGAGCCGCGAAGCCCCCCAGCGCCGGAGCTGCTCGCTCAGTTCGGAGGTGAAGGACGCGAAAGAGGAGACGTCGCTGATGTCGAGCCGGAGAGCAGCGGCGGTCCCACCCACGGCCTGCACCTGTTCCACCGTCTTCTCGGCCCCGGCCACATCACCGCGGTGGGTGACCACGACCCGCACCCCACGTCCGGCCAGAGCGATGGCCGCGCCACGTCCGAGGCCGCGATTCGCACCGGTCACCAAAGCGATCTTGTCGTTCGTCATGAGCTGTTCCTCCACCACTCGGCTACCGGAATCGATCCGGGCGCCACAGACAGGAGGCGAGTCACTCGACTCGCCTTACCCTCGTACCGTAGGGAGGACTGCCGAGGCGAGTCAAGTGACTCGCCTCGGGTCTGCGGCATACTGTCCGCATGGCAGCAGAACTCTCCGCGCACCACCGCAGGCTCGCTCGGCAAAAACGCGAGGCGATCACCACCGCGGCCACAGAGCTGTTCCTGGATCGTGGCTACGACGGCACCTCGCTCGCGCGGATCGCCGAAGCGGCCGGGGTCTCGAAGTCCACCCTGTTCAAGCAGTTCCCCACCAAGGCGGCCCTCTTCGAGGCCATCGTCACCGAGTCCTGGCAGCGCGACGCCGGCGACGCTGCCGAGCGGCCACAGACCGGAGATCTGCGCTCCGGACTGACAACCGTCGGCCACCGCTACGCCGACCTGATCGGCCGGCCCGGCATGACGGCCCTGTTCCGGATCGTCATCGCCGAACTGCCTCGGTTCCCCGAACTGGGACGGATGCAGTTCCAGCTCGGCAAACTGCCCTACTTCACTTCCGTCCAGCACTACTTGGAATCCGAGCACGAGGCGGGCAACGCCGATGTCCCGGACGCGGCGAGCGCCGCGAACCAGTTCCTCGGCATGATCGCCAACTACGTCCTGTGGCCGCGCATGCTGCTGACCGACTGGAAACCCGCAGCCTCCGACATCCACGACGCCGTCGAACAGGCCGTCCAGACCATGGTCGCCAGATACGCCCCGACCCGCCTGCCCGACCCGAAGCCGGAACGTTGACACCGGGCCGCAATGGGGTTCGCGGCGGCTCGAATTGCATCGGATCCGATGGTGCTTGCCGACAGGGTTTGACAAGGTCCTCGACCGACCGGCAGCCGGCCTCGTGCCCGCTGCCGGCCACTCGCCTGTACCGATGTCCCGCGAGGCCGGATCAGGACTCGCGCGCCGCTTGCCACGCGGCCAGGTCTTCGAGGCATTGGCCGTACACGCGGTCGACCCCGAGGCGAATCATCAGGCGGCGTTCCGCGACCATCAGGGCGCGGTACGCGGGCCAGTCCGGGTGTTCGCCGGTGCTTGCCCGGTAGTGGGCGACCTGGTCCTCGACCGCGGCGTCTTCCGGATGCTCGGCCACCGGGCCCAGTTCGACGGTGCCCTCGGCGACCGTCCAGGCGTAGGCGTCCGCGCTGGTGACGTGGAACGAGGCGCGCGGGTCGCGGAACAGATTGCGGGCCTTGGCACGATCGGCGGTGACCGAGACGCGGAGTACGTCCGTGGTCGGGTCGTAGACGTAGTTGACGTTGGACAGTTGCGGTCGGCCGTCACGCTTGTGCGTCGCCAGGACGCCGATCTCGCGGGTGGGGAAGAGGTCGCGCAGGCTCTGTTCACGGGACACGGGTCGCTCCTTGCGAGTGGTGAAGTGGTGAGTGGTGCAGTGGTGATGGGGGAAGTACGGGCGAACGCCCGGGTTTCAGCCGCGGACGCGGCGGACCATGCGGGCGTACATCGGGCGGCCGAGGACCGCCCACGCGATCCGGCCCACGAGGGGCAGCGAGCCGAGGAGGCGCGCCCGCTCCTCGGCGTCGGCGTCCTCCAGCACCACGCCGAGCAGCATCAGCAGCGTGGGCTTGTCGGGCATGCTCGCCACGAAGTGGTCGCCCAGCGCGGCCCATTCCTCGGCGGTCAACAGCCGGGCGGCGAGCGGCAGCAGTTCGGCCTCCTCGTCGTCGAGGTGCTCGATCAGCGCCGCGCGGTGCTCCACGAGTGCCGCCACGAGCGCGTCCCGCCGACCGGCGTCGGCCGTCCTCGCCCACGCCGCGATACCTTCCCCCGCCGCGGCGAGGGAGCCCGCGACCCGCTCGTGCTGCGCCTCCATCCGCAACACGACCTCGGCCTCGAGGTCCACGCGGGCCAGCAACGGCGGCCACAGCAGCAGGTCCTCGCCGTGGTGGTGGCTGTCCAGGCCGGTGCGGTACAGCTCGAAGTGCGCGGCGAGCACCTGGGCCCGCGCCGTGTCACCGGGTTCCACCGCCGCGATCAGCTCGGCGAGCAGTCGCGACTCGCGCCGCAGGCCGCGGTGCACGATCACCATCTCCTGGGTGTCGAAGGCGGCCGGCGTGGCGGGGGAGTGCGAGGTGGTCATGGTCGTGGTCCCTTCCGAGGTGGTCCCCGACTCTCCGCGTCGCCGGGCATGTACAGAGCTTGGACCGGCGGCCTTGGAGAAATCCTGGAAGGAACATGGAGCCCGCAGGCGCGCGCTCCAAGTCGTGCGGGGTGCCTTCGGCGGGAGCGGCGTCGGCCTGTTCGCGGTTCGGGCAGCGATCGAAGACAGGGCGGCGCGGCAGAGCCGACGACCCGGTGCGGTGCTTCCTCGGCGTTCGGCGGTCGGCCGTGTCACCGATTCGGCGCGCGGGCCGGGCGGGCGGCCGGTCGGTGTCGGGCGGTCAGCCGTGGGTGCGGCCGTAGCGGTTGGCGAAGCGGGGGTCGGTTTCCCACCACGGCGGCATCATTTCCGGGCCGTCGTCCTCGGGGGAGTTCGTGGTGCCGAGGGACTTCGCGGTGTCGGTGGTGTTCGCGGCGTCGGGGGACGCGGATCGGCGCGCCTTGCGGCGGTCGGCGGCCCGGGCGTCGAGTTCGCGGTCGATCTCGGCGGCGTTGTGGGCGTCCTCGCGGATCATCCGGATCAGCAGGATGGCCAGGAAGGGCAGGCCGGCCGCGTCACCCGTGAACCACAGCGCGCCGCCACCGAGAACCTGATCGCGTTGCAGGGACGGACCCCACGCGCGGGCGATCGCGGTGTAGTGGTCGCCGGCGATCAGGTGGTTGCCGAGCATGATGTACAGACCCAGTGCGCCGTCGAACACCACCTCGACGAAGGTCAGCCACATCGACACCAGGTGCGGATAGCGGCGCGGTACCGGATCGGCCTGCACGCGCGTCCAGAAGTACACCGCGCCGATCGCCACCAGGACCAACCTGGTCACGTGCGGCAGCGCGCCGCCGTGCAGCGTCGCGGGATACCAGCCGCTGAGATACAGCACGAACGGAGTCAGCACGAACACCGCCGACGGGAACAGCGGGAAGGTCAGTCCCACCGCGAGCCTTCCGCGCCGGATCCGGCCCAGCCTCGCGACGGCGGCCGGCGAGAGGTTCTCGCGCAGCAGGGTCAGCGGTGCGCCCTCGGCCAGGAACAGCGGGACGACCATCAGCAGCAGCATGTTCTGCACCGCGCGCGGCCAGAAGAGCACATCCTGGTAGACCCCGAGGAACGACATCGTCGCGAGCACCCACATGCCCAGGCCCAGGCCCACGAAGTAGCCGGTGTGCGAGGGCCGCCACCTGCCGCCCCGCGCGCGGACGCGGCGCACGCCGACCAGATAGGCCGCGCCGAGCAGGACCGCGGCCACCGCGGTCAGCGGCTCGAAGGTCCACTCCGTGACGACGCGCGTCCCGTCGAAGGGGGGCACGTGGGTCGCGTGCGCGACGGCCGACGCGGTGGGGGAGGACATGGCGGCTCCGGAGGCAGGGGAGGCGCGGCCGAGCATGCCCCGGTAGACGGACGGGGCGGCCGAGTCGCAGGGTCCGGGAGAAATCGGGCGGACCCACGGCGGTCGACTGTACGCCCGGCGCAGTCGGGCGCGAGCCTCCCCCCGCCTGGCCAATCATGGGCAATTCGGGGCCATTCGCCCGGATTTTCAGCCGTATTCGGGTTCGCGGCAGTGTCCGCGTCGAGAGCTTGAGGCCCGCTTGGCGGTCCCTTGGCCTCGCCCTTGCCGGCCCACGACCGGCTCATGGGGTGCTTCGGAGTCGGCGGCGCCGGCCGTGTCGGTCGGTGGGCATCGCGCTCGGCGGGGGCGACCCGACGGCTCGCCGTCGGGGTCCTGGTGAGTGCGCGGTGATGACGGACGGACGACCGAGTCGAGCACCCCTCAATCGAGCACCCCTCAGTCGAGCACCCCTCAGTCGAGCACGGTCAGGAGCTGCTTGCCGAACTGCTCCGGGTGTTCGGTGCATCCGACGTGTCCGCCCGGGAACTCCACGATGTCGGTGCCGAGGAGGCGCGCGAGCCGGGTGGCCGGTCCGTACAGCGGCAACTGCTCGCGCGACTCCCGCCCGACGGCCAACACCAAACGCTCCGCGACCGATCGCAGCGCGGTGACGTCGGGCAAGGTCGCCGTGAACGGGCACAGCACGTGTTCCAGGAAGACGGGCAGGTTCGCGTGCATACGCGGAGCCATCTCCCTGATCCCGGGAGCCAGTTCGGTCGGCCGATCGGCCGACCGTCCGCCGAGCCCCGCGCTGAACCGGACCATCGCGGGGCCGACCCCCTCCGCGCGAAAGATCTCGCGCACCTCGGCGAAGAGCGCCCGGTGCGGGGTCGGGTCCGCGAGCAGTTCCACGAGCGGCGGTTCGTGCGCGATCACACGGCGCACGCGCCGGGGGTGTCGGGCCAACAGGTCGAGCGCGACGATTGCGCCCGAGCTGCTGCCGAAGACTGCCGCGCCGTCGAGCGGCGACAGCAGTTCGAGCAGTCGGCGCGCGTCGTCGCTCCAGACCTCGACGCGCTGGTCGGCGGGCGGTCCGTCGAGGGGACTACGGGACAGGCCGCGCGGGTCGTAGGAGACCACGGTGTGGCGGGCGGCGAGATCCGCGGCCATCCCCTCGTACAGTCCGGCGTCGGCCGCACCGCCGGGTATCAGCAGCAGGACCGGGCCGCTGCCCCGCTTTTCGTAGCGAAGGGTGGCGCCGGGCACCTCAAGGGTGCCGGTCGTGGGCTTGCTCATCACGTGTTCCTGTCGTGTTCCGTGTCCATTGGGCAAGGTCTTACTAGGCCCTCAAGGCAAAAACCTAGAGCATCTAGGAAGCGGTCGCAAGATCGAGGGAGAACCAGGAGCCGTCGGCGGCCGAACCGCGTGCCGATTACGGGCGGTTCACGCAGCGGGAGAAACCCTGGCGATGTGGAGGCGGCAAGCGCACTCGGACACCTGACCTCGGAGCAGGTCGAGTGCTGTGTGCGAGTGGCGAAGCGATGGCATTCGGTCTCCGGCCGCTGCCGTGATATCCGGTCGCGGTTGTCGGTGTCGCTGCCTACTCTCGAAACGAATCACGCCGCACCGTTTCGGGGGCACCGCCATGACCATGCCGTACTACACCCACGACCCGCTCGTCCGGCTCGACCGCCACCGGATCGAGTTCACCCCGTACCCCGGGAATCACGACACGCTCGGCTTCGTCGCCACGAAAGCGTCCTGCTCGTGCGGCACTTGGGCTTCGAACCGACCGTGGGAACGCGACGACCATCTGCGCGGCTTCGCGCGGCACATGGGCGACGTGCAGGTCCTCGCCCACACGATTCCCGCGGAGTTCGAGGGGCTCACGGTGGTGGCCCTGCGCTGCGTCGACGCCGAGCACGCACGCGCCGTCGTCCGCGACTGGCCGGCGCACCGGGACGCCGAGCACGGGCTGTTCGGCCGCGACGCGAACGTCTTCATCGCCTACCGCGACAGCGAGTTCCCGTGTGAGGTCGCCGTCTGGGCGCACCTCAACGGACACGTCACCGACATCTACGCCGGCCGCCTGTTGCGCGAAGTGGCCTGACCCACAAGACCTTTCGCCCGTGTACCGGCCCACCCGTTCACCCGTTCACCCGTTCGCTCGTCCGCCCCGTACGACGGGCGAACGCGAAGGGCCGGACGGGTGAATTGTCGGACCGAGTCGGGTTGGACTATGGACGTGTGGTTCCTCCGGCAGGTGGGATGGACTCCACTCCTCGATCTCGCCCGGGTCGTGCTTTTCCCGGTCTCCGGCGGGGAGTTCGAAGTTCGGTCGCAGTTCCCTGCCCCGACGCTCCCTGGTGGAGGTGTCGGAATCCCGGAGGTGTCCGATGCGTCGCCTGACCACCACCCTTGCCGCGACAGCGATGACCGTCGTCGCCGGAGTCGGCGTGGCCTCGCCCGTCCACGCCGTCCCGGCCGACAAGCCGCAAGTCCTGTCCCGTTGGACCCAGACGAGCGCCGACAGCTACAACGCCTGGTACTCCGCCCGTCAAAACCAGGACCCGTGGGCCGCTTACGGCTTCGACTGGTCGACCGACTACTGCAGTGGTTCCCCCGACAACCCCTTCGGCTTCCCCTTCCGGAACTCGTGCGCCCGGCACGACTTCGGATACCGCAACTACAAGGCGGCGGGGGCTTTTCCCGCGAACAAGGCGCGCCTCGACAGCGCGCTGTACGAAGACCTCAAGAGGGTGTGTTCGGGCTACGGCACGGTGACCCGTGCCACGTGCAACGGCACGGCGTGGACCTACTACGAGGCGGTCAAGGTTTTGGGCTGACGGGCCGTCAACCGTCCCCTCCGAGTCGGGTCGGAGGGGACGGCACGCGCTACTTGACGACCTGGAAACCGTGGTGCGCGCCGAGGCTGGTGAGCGAGCGTTGGCCCGGGATGCCGTCGGCGTCGGCGCCGGAGTAGCCGAGTCGGCGCTGATAGGCGGCGTACGCGTCGATGGTCTTGGTGCCGTACGAGCCGTCGATCCACGATGACGGCAGCAACCCCTCGGCGCCGAGGGCCTGTTCGACGATGAGGGTGTCGGTCCGGTGCGAGGCCGAGCCCTGGGGGGCGGCCGGGTCGCGGCGGGCCGCGTCGAGGACGTTGGCGAGGCTGACCTTCGGCTCGGCCGAGCCGCTGCCGCCCCGATAGTCGTGCGGATCGGCCGTGGGCGGGCAGCCGTCGGGGAAGCGGGGCGCGAAATAACCGGTGATGTGCGAGTCGCGCCGGTCGTACACGTGGCTGTAGACGCCCTTGCCCTGGCCGCCGGCAGCACCCGTGGGAACGGTGTTGCCGCCCTTGGTCCAGACCTGGTGGGCGTCGAACCGCACCACGATCTCGGTGTGTTGGCCGTTGCCGAAGTCCACCCAGGCGCCCCAGGACGGGTATTCCGACCACCCACCGTGCGTCCGGGCCCACGCGGCGAAGGCCGACACGTTGTCGACCTTAGGCACGATGTCAGCCAAGCCGACGTCGTTGTACATGCACCAATCGAAGATCACGCACCACGAGACCCCGTCCTCGCCGAACTCGGCGCCCCACTTGGTGTGGTTGTCGTAGCCGTCCGTGGCGTTCCAGCCCTCGTACACACCTTCCGGCACGGACTGCACGTGCGCGATCAGGTCATCCCAAGTCGCCATAATCGAATCTCCCGGCACTGCCTCGTTGTTGCGGTTCTCCTTCCACAGTCGAAGATTCGGCGGAACAATGCCGGCGAATCGGCATGGATTAACCCGTAAGGCCCAATCCGGCCGCGTGCCCTCGTGCTCGAACGGTCAGGTGGTCGCCAAGAGGACCTTCAGGAGCTCGTCCGGGGCGTCCCGCATGACGTTGTGTCCGGAGCGGACGGCGTGCACCCGCCAGGCGGGGTCGTCGAGGAGCCGCCGATAGACCGACTCGAACGGCGATTCGCCGTCCCAGCCCGTGGCGTACACGAAGTCCTTGCGGGCGAACCGGTCGAGGTCGCCGCGCAGGCGCACCGCCTGCATCAGCGACGCCAACGGATGCGGCGTGGCCCGGGGATCGAAGAACGGCAGCGGCTCGCTCGTGTATCCGTCGCGACCGACGCCGCTCAGATACCAGGAGCGCTCCTGATCGTTGACGAGGGACCAGCAGGACTCGCCGTCCCGCGGCACCAGGGCGTCGACATAGACCAGACCGGCCACCCGGTCTTCGGCGCGGTCCGCGGCGCCGGTGATGACCATGCCGCCATAGCTGTGCCCCACCAGCACGGCATCGGTGATCCGTTCGTCCTCCAGCAGGTTCACCACGTCCGTGATGTGGGTGTCGAGGTTGACCGAGGCCGTCAGGAGATGCTTTCGGTCGCCGACCCCGGTCAGGGTCAACGGGTAGGCCTCGTGGCCGTGTTCGCGCAGGCTTCGGGCGAGTGGTCCAAAGGTCCAGGCGCCGTGCCAGGCCCCGGGGACGAGTATGTACGTGGTCATCGGATCTCCTTCTGCGGAGTCGGGTGGTGCGGTGGGTCGACGGTCAGGACGATCTTGCCGGCGGTACGGCCGCTCCGGTCGAGTTCGCGGGCCTCGGCGGCCGGCGTGATCGAGACGTCCTCGAACATGCCCGAGGACTTCG
>NZ_WWJX01001564.1 GCF_009865215.1 Streptomyces sp. SID3343
CGGCGCCGGCGCCCGCGTCGCGGCAGCCGCCGACCGTGTCGCGGCAGCCACCGCCCGTCGACACCGCCGAGTCTCGCCGTACGTGCGAGTTCTCGTTGACGACGCACCCTTACGTGCGCGACCACTGTGTGTACGAACAGCCCGACTGGTGGCCGGACGACGCGGACCGCTTCCCGGTGGTACCGATGACCACGCTGGTCGATCTGGCGGGCGCCGAGGCGCTCACGGCGGCCGGGCCGGGTCGAGTCGTCGCCGGCTACACCGACGTGCGCGCGCTGCGCTGGCTGCCGGTGGCGCCGGCCACGACGACCGATGTGGTGCGTATCCCGGTGGACGCGGACCGGGTCCGGATCGAGTTCGGCGCGTTCACGTCGGCGGTCGTGGTACTCGCCGACGCCCGTACGCCGCGTCCCGCGCCCGCGCCCGACGGCGCCCCGCTTACGAACGAGGGGCCCGCGCCGGTGCGCGCGCACGCGCTGTACGCGGACCGGTGGATGTTCCACGGCTCGGGTTTCGCCGGAGTCGAGCAGGTGCTCACGCTCGCCGACGACGGAATCAGGGGCATCCTGCGGACCCTCCCGGCACCGGGCGCGCTGCTCGACGCGGCGGGGCAACTGCTCGGGCACTGGATGCAGGTGCGATTGCCGACGGATCGGCTCGTGTTCCCGATGTCGGTCGAGGCGATCGACCTCTACGGGCCGCGTCCCGCGACCGGTTCGCGGCTGCTGACCACCGCACGGATCCGTGACGTCACACCGACGACCGTGCGTGGCGACGTCGAACTCGTCGACCCGGACACGGGCTTGGTCCGGATCCGGGTGCGGGGCTGGGTGTACCGCCGGTTCGCGGCCGACGAACGGGTGTGGCCGATGAAGTTCACCCCGCACACCACCGGTATCGGCGAACCGCAGCCCGAGGGTTGGTGCCTGCTGCGCACCCGCTGGCCCGACCCCGCGTCACAGGACCTGGTGATGCGGCGCTACCTGAACCGCGCCGAGCGGGCCGAGTTCGCCACGAAGGCGCCGCGTGCGCGGCAGAGTTGGCTGCTGGGGCGGGTCGCGGTCAAGGACGCCGTCCGCCGGTATGTGTGGCGGGGCGGGCACGGGCCGCTGTATCCCGCCCAGGTGGAGGTGACCCACCACGGCGACGGCCGGCCACTCGTGCGCGTCGTGGGCGGACCCGGCGACCCCGAAGCCGGGCCGCCGCCCGTGGTGTCGGTGGCGCACAGCCATCGGCTCGCGGTCGCGCTGGCCCGTGCCGAGCCTGCGGGGATCGACATCGAACTGATCGACCCCGGGTCGGATGCCTCCGCGCTGGAGCGTTCCGCGTTCGGCGCGGACGAGCGGCGGCTGTTGGACACCCTCGCGGGGCACGACCGCGACCTGCGGCATCGGTGGGTGCTGCGGTTTTGGTGCGCGAAGGAGGCAGCCGGCAAGGCGGACGGCACCGGGCTTGCCGGTCGGCCGCTCGATCGGCTCGTGACGTCGGTCCTGCCGGACCACGGCGCCCAGGACGCGGGCCTGCACATCGCCTCCCGAGCGCCCGGCGGACCGGCCCACCTCGTTCGGACCCGTGTGGTCGAGGACGCGGCCCCGGACGGATCGCGCGTGGATCACTACGTGGTCGCGTGGACGTGCGCGGAAGCCGAGCCCACGGATCCGACGGCCGGCGCGCCCGCGACGCGTCCGGCGACCCTCGACCTCCTCGAACCCGCCGCGGACCCCGAACCCCTCGCCCGTCCCGACACCCCTTGGAGTACGCCATGAGCGCGGACGCCCACGCGGACCGAATCCTCGCCGAGGTCGCGGGCATGCTCGCCGACATCGTCGGCGACGAGATCCTGCTCGCCGTCGAGATCACCCACGACAGCGGCTTCGACGACGATCTCGCCCTGGAGAGCATCGAGTTCGTCGCGCTCGCCGGTCGCCTCCAGGAACGCTACGGGGACCGCGTCGACTTCATCGAGTTCCTCGCGGGCCTGGAGATCGAGGAGATCATGACGATGACCGTGGGACACCTGGTCGCGCACATCGCGACGTGCACCCGCGGCGAGTCGGTCGGCGGTGCGCGGTGAGCGAGGTGCTCGCGAACGGCCTGCGGTTTCACGTGCAACGGCTGAGGGGGCCGGCGGGAGTCCGCGGCCCGGTCACGCCGGTGGTGTTCCTGCACGGGTTGGTCCTGGACAACATGTCGAGCTTCTACTACACGCTCGCCGCGCCGATCGCGCGGACCGGCGCCGACGTCGTGCTGTACGACCAGCGCGGCCACGGCCGAACCGACCGGCCGGCCACGGGCTACGACGTGGACACCGCCGTCGCCGACCTGGCCGCCGTACTGGAGGCGTGCCACATCGGCGTCCCCGTACACCTCGTCGGGAACAGTTTCGGCGGCCTGATCGCGCTGCACGCGGCCAGGACCCGGCCCGACCTGGTGGCGAGCCTGATCCTGATCGAGGGTCAGTGCCTGGACACGCGGCGACCCGGCGAGCCGTACGACGGCGGCTGGGTCGAGGAGATGGCCAACACGCTCAACCTCGCCGCGCTGGGCCTGGAGGCGCATCGCGGCTCTACCGGGCCGGTGACCGGCGCCGCCCGCAAGACGGCCCGGTTGCGGGCGGGCGCCGACGCGCTGCTCAACGGCACGACCCTGATCGAGGACGTCACGCTGGTCCGCGCCCCGGAGCCGGACGAACTGCGCGGGGTGGCCTGCCCGGTGCTCGCGCTGTACGGAGAGCTGTCCGAACTGGTCGTGTCCGCCCGGCGGTTGGCCGAGCTGCTGCCCGAGTGCACGCTCGCCATCCTGCCGGGCGTGGCCCACACGGTCCTGCGCGAGGCCACCGACACGGTCCTGGCCGCGCTGCTCGACTGGTTGCCCCGCCACGAGCTCGAAACCTTCCCGCCGGGGGTGGACGGATGAGGTTCCTTTTTGTCGTACCGCCGTTCACGGGCCACGTGAACCCGACGATCCCGGTCGCCGCGGCGCTGGCCGAGCGCGGACACGAGGTCGCGTGGTGCGGTCCCGCCGAGATCCGCGGTCTGCTCCCCGAGACCGCGACCCGTTACTCGACGGGCGGTGAGTCGCCGGCCGGCGGCTATGCCCGCCTGCACGCGAATTGGCAGCGGCTGCGCGGGGTCGCGGCGCTGCGCTTCTTGGTCGAGGAGACGCTCGTACCGCTCGCGCACGCGATGCTGCCCGGCGTCCGCGCCGCGTTGGCTACGTATCGGCCCGATGTCGTGGTGGCCGATCAGCAGGCGTTCGCCGGTGCGTTCGCGGCCGAGTCGGCCGGCGTGCCGTGGGCGACGTCGGCGACCACGTCGGCCGAGTTCACCCGCCCGCTGGTCGGGTTTCCCAAGGTCGACGGGTGGGTGCGCGAGCAGATCGCCGGTGCGGCGGTCGCGGCCGGGCTGCCCGCCGAGCACGATCCGCGGTTCTCCGAGCGGCTGGTCGTGGTGTTCTCCACGCCGCACCTGGTCGGGCTCGATCCGGTGGCCGGCGTGCCGGCGCACCACTGCTACGTGGGGCCGGCGTTCGGGGCCCGAGCCGAGGACGTCGACTTCCCGTGGGACCGGCTCGATCCGGGCCGCAAGCGCGTTCTGGTCTCGCTCGGAACGCTCAATCGCGACGCGGGCGCGCGGTTCTATCCGGCCCTGGTCGAGGCGACCCGGCCGTTCGCGGACCGGGTACAGGTGGTCCTCGCGGCTCCCGAGCACCTTGCCGGGGAGCCTGCCGCCCATGTCCTCGTCCGGGAGTTCGTGCCGCAACCGGCGCTGCTCCCACACCTGGACGCGGTGGTGACGCACGGCGGCCACAACACCGTCTGCGAGGCGCTGGCCTTCGGATTGCCGCTCGTGGTCGCGCCGATCCGGGACGACCAGCCGATCGTGGCCCGCCAGGTGGTGTCCGCGGGCGCGGGAGTGCGGGTCCGGTTCGGGCGGGCGCACGTGCCCGAGCTTCGGGCGGCGGTCGCCGACGTGCTCTACCGGCCCGAACTGCGCGCCGGCGCCGTCCGGGTGCGTGAATCGTTCGCCGCGGCCGGAGGCGCCGCGGTTGCCGCCGACCGTCTGGAGAAGCTGTGTTGAGCACCTCCGTCAGTCCGTTCCCGTGGCTGGCCCTGCTGATCGTGCTCGGCCTCGCGGGGGCGACCCGCAAGCTGCGGTCGCGGGTGCGGGAACTGCCGGTGTTGGGGGAAGAAGGCGACGCGTCCGATGTGTCCGACGCGTCCGACGCGTCCGACGCGTTCGAGGTATCCAAGGCGTTCGACGAGGGAGCCGAAGCGGTCCGGGCCGACGAGTCACACGCGTCTCACGCGTCCGACGCGTGGACGGTGCTGGCTGCGGTGGGTGTGCGGGTCGAGCCCGGCACGGTCCGCGCGGCGGTCGCGCACGCCGAGCGCGAACACCTCCTGCTTCTCGACCTCGTCCCCGGCGATCTTCCCTCCGACCACCTGCTGACCCTGCTCGGTCGGCTCGACCCGAAGAAGGTGCGTACCGACCCCCTGGCGCGGGGCCGAGGCGCCGGGCACGCGCTGGTGGTGCGTACGGACGTGCTCGCCCGGGCCGGGATCGACGCGGCCGAACAGGCCGACCTGGAACCTTCCGAGCTGATCGCGCTGACCGCCGCGCTCAAGCCGTACGCGGCCTTCGAGACCGGGCACGCCGTGGCGCCGCGCCTGATCGCACTCGGGTCGGATCCTTCGCGGCGCAAGCGGTGGCTGCGCGCGACGGGTGTGCCGGTGTGGCCGAACCTGGTCGGCGGGCTCGGCGAGGCCGCCGCGTACACCGGGGCGTGCGTCACCACGCCGCTGTGGGGCGCGGTCGCCGTGCTCGCGATGTGGCTCCAGCCGTACGCCGTCGCCGCGGGCGCGGTGCCGGTCCGGCCGCGGGACCTG
>NZ_WWJX01000162.1 GCF_009865215.1 Streptomyces sp. SID3343
GGCCCACGCGGCGCGGGAGACGCGCGAAGCCGGCCCGATCGGCGAACCCCGGGAGGCCCGCGAGGTGCGCGAACCCCGGGAAACCCAGCAGGTCCGGGAAGTCCGCGAGCCCAAGGAAGCGCGTGAGCCGGTCCGCGAGACCCGTGTGTCCAAGGAACCGCGCAAGCCGAAGGAAGCCCGCAAGGCCAACCGGCGGTTCGGGGTCCTCACCGTGCCCGACGAGGGCCTGCCTCAGCCCCTCCTGGACGAACTGGCCGCCATCGTGGAGGGTTTCCGTGCGCACCAGGCATCCGGCACGCCGGACCTGACGGTGATCGCCGAGTTGACCAAGCGCAAGGCGGCCGCCCTCGAACAGTGGGCGGAGGAGCCCTACCCGGTGGGCACCCGGATCGTGCGGACCGAGGCCGACCGGGCCACGAAGGCGTACGAAACGACGCTGCGCCAGATCGCCCAGCAGCAGGGCATCCCGTACGAGAGCACGCTCGCCGACGGCGGGTCCGACGGCCATTGGCCGGTCAGCGGCCTCGGGCAGCCTGTGCGTGGGGCACTGAACCACATCGCGTCGACCACTCCGGGCAACGCGTCGGTGTCCCGGTTGCTCGCGCTCGTGTGCCTGCTGCGGGGTGTCGGCACGGGCAAGGCCAACCTGACCGGTCCGGACCTGCGCATCGTGTGCGGCACGGAAGGCGAGCTGGCGGTCGGCGAGTTGACCACGTCCGGCTGGCTGGAGGCCGACGTCGAGGAGTTGCTCGCGACCGAGGAGGACCCGGTCGGATGCGGCGTCCCGGGCGCGGAAGGCTTCTCGCTGGGCAAGCTGCCGCGCACCCGGGCATCGGGCTGGATCGCGCGCGTGATCTCGTACAAGAAGCTGCGCAGGCAGCCCGCGCAGGTGCGGTTGGCGGCCGCGTGCATCGCCGCGCACTCCGACGCGACGGGCGCGTCCCGCTGCGACCTGCCCTTCCTCGCCGCGCTCACCGCGACCCGACCCGAGGATCTGGACGCGATCGTCACCGCGCTGGTCGATGCGGGCTGGATCGACAAAGCCGTCGTCGAGACCGGCGTGTTGCACGCGCAAATGGCCCCGGAGCAACTGATCTTCGTGGAAGCGCTGCGCACGAACACCCCGGTACAGACCCTCCAGATCGCGGCCCGAGCCGCCGCGGCGGAAGCGGCGGCCGCCGCGGAAGCCGCTGCCGAGGCCGGTTCCTGACGGACGCGGCGAATCGGTCGATCTAGGGCGGAGCCGGGGCGCTTCGACGGGCAGGGCTCACTGCTCCGCTTTCGGCCCCGGTTCCGGCCGCGGCAGCGGTTCCGGTTCCGGTTCCGGCCGCGGGTCGGAATCTGTACTCGCCACGAAACTCGGCGCAGGATTCGGCGCAGATTGCAGCATGGATACCGGCGTGGATACCGGCGCGGATGCTGGCCGCGACTCCGGCCGCCGACAAGGGAGTGCCGGCGCGGGCGCGGCTGAGTCCGGTCTCGTTCCTGCTCGACATCGCCGCGGGGACGCAACGTCACCAAACCACCCCATACGACGACGTCGGCCTTCAGGACCACAACCGGGTCTTGAAGGCCGACGTCACGCGAGCCCCCGGATCAACGAACAGCGTCCCAGGAGGCAGGAGTCAGGGGCTTCGTGCGGTCGCGGTTACCAGGTGATGACGATGCAGCCGCCGTGACCGGATGAGCCGCTGTCGCCGCCGGTTCGGTCGCCGCCGTCACCGCCCTTGCCGCCGTTGCCCTGGCCCAGGCAGATGTGCGGGGCCTGGGCGTTGGTCTCGTAACCGCCTAGACCCACACGACCCCCGCCGGGGGGCTTGCCGCCGCCGAAGCCGTCGTGGTTTTCGATGACGGATCCCTCCTCCCGGAGGCATTTACTGCCCTCGTAGTGCGAGCCGCCGGCACCGGGGCCGGCGCCGGTGGCGTCCTTGCCGCCTCCGCCGCCCTTGGCCAGGGCGACGTCGAACTTGAACTCGCCGGCGGTGGTGATTTTGGTGTCGTCGCCGGAGTACCCGTACTTGCCCCCGGCACCGCCCGCAGCGCCCTTGCCGATGTGGACGGAATACTTTCCTCCGGACAGGGTGAACGCGTCGCAGGAGACCTTCGTACCTCCCGCCCCGGCGCCGCCTCCGGCAC
>NZ_WWJX01001565.1 GCF_009865215.1 Streptomyces sp. SID3343
GGGACCGTGCCGGTCGGCGCCGGCTCCGCGGTCCGAGTGCCCGACGGCATGCCCTGTGCCGGGACCGAACCGGCCTGCGCGGCCTGGTAGGCAACGCCCTGCGCGTACGAAGGCCACTCCTGGTGCGGCAACGACTTGCCGCGGGTGACCGTCGGCGGGACGGGCGCCCCGAGCACGACGATCATGAAGTACGCGCACAGCGCGAACAGTACGAGGACCCCGGCGTTGACCGCGGTCTGCTCGACCCGAGCCGCCGCCGGTATGTCGGCGAATCCGCCGCCCTCGTAGGCGAGCCCGCCCAGGGCAACCGCGAGGCCCGCGACCGCCTGCGCGGCGAGCACCCCGAGCGCGGCCCGCGTGAGGGTCCGAGCCCTCGGCGTACGACTCCCGGCGTGCGTGGTGAGCAACACCGCGACGGCGAGCAGCACCGGGGTGAGCACGTCGAGCAGGGCCGACTGGCCGCCGTAGGCCCGCGCCCGAAAACCGTCCACCCCCGACCCGACACCCAAGAACACGCGTAGCGCGTCGACGATCAGTTGCAGTGCCAGGAAGCCGACCAGCGCCCACGCCGCCGGCTCCCGCAAACGATCCGTTTCCTGCCGCATCCGACTGCCTCCCCGTGGCCACGTTCGCGGCTCAGGGTAGACGGACGCACGGCCGGAGGCAGGACGCCGGCCTCGACGAGAGGGCCCGCGAAGACTCAGGAAGGGCGCCACGAGAGCTTCGGGGCGTCCTCACCGGCCCACCCGAGCCTCGAAAAGCGACGGCGCGCGCACGGGCGCGCCACGGACAGCCGAGGCCGGAGGCCTCAGAGGCTCTTGAGCGCTTCGTCCACGGTCATGCCGTTGGCCAGGTCGTCCGTGACCATGCCGGTGCTGACCGGCGCGCCGCCGACGTCGGCGCCCGCGGTGTTGGACAGCGGGTTGAGGCCGCCGCCGTTCATCGGGTTGAGCTGGAGGCGCTCCGCGACGCCGAGCACGGCATCGGTGGCCGCGGCAGCGCCGGTGGCCGCGGCGGCACCGGAGGTCTGGCCGACGGGCGAGTCGGGCCGGGACGTCCCCTCGGGAGCGGAAGGCGCGGCGGCGGCGGGCCCGGCGATGCCGAACGCGGCGGCGGCGCCGAGAGAGGTCACGGCGAGGACGGTGCGAAGAACGGAGGACATGCGGGAGGCCCTTCCCTGTCGGGTACGCGATTGACCACGCAACGTAGCCACTCGACTACGAGAAAGGCAATTCGGCACCCCGTCCGCACATGTCCCGAATGTGCTCCGAATTCGACGGAACCGTCACAGCCTCTCCCGCCGTCCCTGCCGATGACACGAACACGACAGGAACATTCCGGGTCCGGATCACGGAACCCCGACAACTGAACAGTGAGAAGCGCGAAGTCGCGAAGTCTTCGGGTCGCGAGGTCCGGACGTCACCGGAACCGCAACCACGAAGCAAGACGCGGAGGTCGGACCTTGCGGTCCCGAGCCTCGGTCGAGGACTCGGGTGAGCCGACCGGTTACGCGACCAGTTCGGCGAACGCCTCGTCCGCGCCGAAGCTGAGCGCGTCGTCCTCGCGCAGCCGGCGCAGCGCCCGCCAGATGCTCGACTTGACGGTGCCGACACTGCAACCGAGCACGTCGGCGACCTCGGGGTCGGTACGACCCTCGTAGTAGCGCAGCACGAGCATCGTGCGCTGCGGCTCGGGGAGCTTCGCAAGCGCGCGCCACAGCACGGCGCGCAGCTCGGTGTCGCCCATCGAGTCCGACCCGTCGGGGCGCTCGGGCAGCTCCTCCGAGGGGTACTCGTTGATCCGGCGCCGACGCCAGGCCGATATGTGCAGGTTGGTCATCGTGCGACGCAGGTAGCCACCGAGCGCGGCCTTGTCCTGGATCCGCCCCCACGCCTGATAGGTACTCATCAGCGCGCTCTGCAACAGGTCTTCGGCCTCGTTGCGGTCACCGGTCAGGTGGTAGGCCGTGGCGAACAACGCCGAGCGGCGCTCGCGGACGTACGCGGTGAATTCGTCGTCGACACTGTCCGTGCACGGAGCGCTGCGCGCATATCCGTTCAGCGGGGCGAGGGCGACGACGGTGCGGCGATTGTCCTTGCGAATGGCCTGCGACTGCATGACTTCTCCCCCAGTTCCGGAGCTCGTTCTCTGGAGTACAGCCTGCTTGGCGGGGTTCATCACAACGTCGGTGAGCTGTCACAGGTATGCAACAGCGCCTGCGGGGGGCGAACCGCGAAGGGCTGCCCCGTGTTCTTCCCACCCGTGACGTCAGACACAATGGCCTGCGTGCCCTACCTGCTGCTTATCGAGGATGACGACTCCGTACGAACCGGACTCGAACTCGCCCTGGGCCGCCAGGGCCACCGCGTGGTCACCGCTGCCACCGGTGAAGCCGGTCTGGAACGGTGGCGTGAGCAACGCCCCGACCTGATCGTGCTTGATGTGATGCTCCCGGGCATCGACGGATTCGAGGTGTGCCGGCGCATCCGCCGCACCGACTCGCTGCCCATCATCCTGCTCACCGCGCGCAACGACGACATCGATGTCGTGGTGGGTCTGGAATCCGGCGCCGACGACTACGTGGTCAAGCCCGTCCAGCCGCGAGTGCTCGACGCGCGCATCCGCGCGGTACTGCGCCGCGGCGAACGCGAGGTGTCGGACGCGTCGGTGTTCGGCGACCTCGTGGTCGACCGCAACGCGATGACGGTGACCAAGGCCGGCGAGGAACTCCAGCTCACGCCGACCGAGTTGCGCCTGCTGGTCGAACTCAGCCGGCGGCCCGGCCAGGCGCTGTCCCGACAGCAGTTGCTGCGGCTCGTGTGGGAGCACGACTACCTCGGCGACTCGCGACTGGTGGACGCGTGCGTGCAGCGGCTGCGCGCCAAGGTCGAGCAGACGCCGTCCGCCCCCACGCTCATCCGCACTGTCCGAGGCGTCGGTTACCGCCTCGATCCGCCCCAGTGACGGCCCGACCGACTCTCGGCCGCAGGTTCGTTCGGCGGGTCGCCCCCACGTTGAAGCTGCGCTCGCTGCGTTTTCGAATCCTCGTCGCGTTCGCGATAGTCGCGTTGATCGCGGCGGTCTCCGCCTCCGGCGTCGCGTACTGGTTGACCCGTAACGCCGTCCTGGAGCGCGCGCAGAACTCCGTGCTGACCGAGTTCCGGGACAATCTGGGGCGGGTCTCCGGCGGTTTGCCGCCGAACCCGACCCGCGCGTCCCTGGGGCCCGCAGTGGACCAGATGCAGGAGAGCAGCTTCGGCTACGCGGTGGTCCTGGTCGGCGCCGACGGGCAGACGCAGGCGTCCAATCCCAAGTTCCCCCTGGAGCGCGTCCCGGCGCGGTTGCAGCGCACGGTGAACACCGCCGACGACAACGGCGGCTTCCACATGTACTTCCAACGGATCGACATCGACGGTCAGCCGTATCTCGTCGGCGGCACCCGCGTGGTCCCCGACGGGCCCACCGGCTACATGTTCAAGTCGCTCAAGGACGAACAGGCCGATCTCAACTCGCTCGCGCGCTACTTGATCGTCGGCACGCTGCTCGCGCTCGTCGCGGCGGCGGTGGTCGCGCTGTTGGGTGCCCGACACATCCTGCGGCCGGTGCGCAAACTCGGGCATGCCGCCCGCGAGTTGGGCGCGGGTCGGCTGGACACCCGGCTCGACGTACGTGGATCGGACGAACTCGCGGACCTGTCGCGCACGTTCAACGACGCCGCGCAGAAGCTGGAGCGCAGCGTCGCGGAACTGCGCGCGCTCGAATCCTCGTCCCGGCGCTTCGTCGCCGACGTCTCGCACGAGTTGCGCACGCCGCTCGCCGCGATGACGGCGGTCAGCGAACTCCTGGAGGAGGAGGCCGACAGTCTCGGCGAGCAGGGCGCGCCCGCCGCGCGCCTGGTGGTCGCCGAGATCGAACGGCTCGCGACCCTGGTCGAGGACCTCATGGAGGTGTCCCGTTTCGACGCGGGCACCGCGGCCCTGGTCACCGACGAGGTGGACATCACCGACCTGGTCACCGCGTGCCTGGACGCCCGTGCGTGGATGGACGCGGTGGACCTTCGGGCACCCCGGGGCATCCTCGCCCGAGTGGACCCCCGCAGACTGGACGTCATGGTGTCCAACCTAGTCGGCAACGCACTGCGGCACGGCGGTTCGCCGGTGACCGTGGAAATCCACAGCGAACCGCGCGAGTTCGCGCCCGGCACCCACGGTGATCCGGACGCGGAGGAGTTGGTGATCCGCGTGTCCGACACCGGGCCGGGCATCCCTGAGGACGTCCTGCCGCACGTGTTCGACCGCTTCTACAAGGCCGACAGCTCGCGGGCCCGCTCCGAGGGCAGCGGTCTTGGCCTGTCGATCGTGATGGAGAACGCGCGTATCCACGGCGGCACGGCCTACGCGTCCAACGTGCCCGCCGGCGGCGCGATGTTCACCCTGCGCCTGCCGCTGGTTCGCCCGGTGGACGAGGACCTGGTCGACCCGGACGAGGGTGTCGAGGACGACGGGGTCCACGCCGACCTCGACGCGGAGTACGACTCGGCTCCCAACAAGGGCACCGCGAGCGCCGCCCCGAGTCCCGACGAGCGGGGAGGCGTGCGGTGAGCCCGCAGCGACGACTTGTGATGGTGGTCTTCGCGACCACGGGTGTGCTCGCCGCGCTGTCGTCCTGCGGGATTCGGCCGACCGAGGGGCCGGTGGGCGCGGGCAAGCCCGCCAACCGCACGACGCCGTCCGCCCAGGCGCAACTGCCGGGCACGGAACGGCACATCGTGTACCTCGTGAAGGACAACCGGCTTCAGGCACTGCCGCGGACCGGCCGACTCCAACTGCGCCCGGCCGAGGGCAACGCGGACCGGGTCCGCGCCGAGCAGGTCAACCAGCTCCTGGAGGAGCTGCACCTGGGCCCCAACGACGCCGAGGCGCTGGACGGCTTCACGACCGGGCTGCCGGCGGGCGGCCTGGTCGCCGCGCCGCAACGCGACGGCGATCCGCCCACGCTCTTCCGCTTGGACGCCCCCCTCTCGGCGCTCGCCACGGTGGCCCTGGGACAGGTCGTGTGCACGCTCCAGAGCGCGTCCGGCGGCGACACCGTGCTGCTGTCGGGCCGGCGCGGCACGGCGGAGGCGTACCGCTGCGAGAGCTACCTCGACATGAGCCGCAAGGTACCCGGGGCGGTGTCCCCCTCTCCTCCCCGCTTCACCCAACCACCGTCGGCCTTCGACAAGGAGTGAGGGGGCGGCGATCGGGCGGCGATCCGCCCGCCATGGCGCCGGTCGCAGGTCGCAGGTCGCCGACGGGACGCGCGTTCGTCCCTGGCCGGCATCCTCGCCGCCACCGAGCGCGGCACCGTGGTCGGCGCGCCGGCCGAACCGGCGGGAACGGCGCGTCGGCGAGCGACGCGG
>NZ_WWJX01001566.1 GCF_009865215.1 Streptomyces sp. SID3343
CTCACCCGCGGACTGCACCTGGACGGGCTCGCCGACACCGCCGACGGCCTCGGCTCGGCCAAGCCCGCGGCCGACGCGCTGCGGATCATGAAGGCGTCGGACATCGGGCCGTTCGGCGTGTTGACGCTGCTGTTCACAGTGCTCGTCCAGGTCGGCGCGCTGGTCCAACTCCAGCGCGCGGGCTCGGGATGGGCCGTCGCCGCGCTCGTGGGCGCCGCGGTCACCGGACGCGCCGCGCTCGCCCTCGCGTGTGGCCCGGGAGTGCCTTCGGCCCGCCCCGACGGGCTGGGCGCGATGGTCGCGGGCACGGTGGGCCGCGGCGTCCTGCTCGCGTGGTCGCTCGTGCTGACCGGCGCGGCCGGTCTGTACTGGATCGTCCAAGGCCCGGCCGAGGGGCTGCGCGCGCTCGGTGCCGCGGTGGCCGGACTCGCCTGCGGGGCACTGCTGTTGCGGCATACGGTTCGCCGCTTCGGCGGCATCACGGGGGACGTTTTGGGCGCCGTCGTGGAGACCGTCGGGTGCGTCGCGCTCGTGGTCCTGTCCACTGGTTGAGACGTTCCGCCGAGGGCGTGAAATGCTGGGAGGCGAACGTACCTTCCCATCCGCCCCCCAGCGCACCGTAAGGGCACCGAGCACGGATTCCCTGGTCCGGTGCGCCTCTTGAGGGACGCTCAGCGAATTCGAGAGACAGGAAACCCGTGACCACACTGAGTATCGGCTCCACCGCGGCCCTTTCCCTGCGCGCCGACGTGCTTGTCATCGGCGCCACCAAGGGCGAGGACGGCGCCGTCGTCGCCGCGGGCGGCGAAAGCCTCGTCGCGGCCTTCGACGGCCGGCTCACCGACACCCTGACCGCCGTCGGCGCCACCGGCGCCGAGGGCGAGCTGCACCGCATCCCGACGTTCGGCGCCGCCAAGGCCCCGCTCGTCCTGGTCGTGGGTCTGGGCGAGGCGCCCGCCGACGGCTTCACCGCCGACGCGCTGCGTCGCGCCGGCGGCAACGTCGCGCGGGCCCTGACCGGCGTCAAGAAGGCCGGCGTCGCACTGCCGCTGACCGGCGCGGAGGCGGTCGGCGCGTTCGGCGAGGGCGTCCTGCTCGGCGCGTACTCGTTCGAGGTCTACCGCGAGAAGTCGCGCGAGGGCCGCAAGGACGCCGTCAAGGACGTCGTGCTCCTGGGCGTCAAGGCCCGCGACAAGGGCGCCAAGGCCGCGATCGAGCGGGCCGCGATCACCGCGGCGAGTGTCAACCAGGCCCGTGACCTGGTCAACACGCCGCCCAACGACCTCAACCCCAAGGACTTCGCCGCGATCGCGGTGGACACCGGCAAGAACGCCGGGTTCAAGGTTGAGGTGCTCGACGACAAGATGCTCGCCAAGCAGGGCTTCGGCGGGATCCTGGGCGTCGGCCAGGGCTCGGCCGCCAAGCCGCGTCTGGTCCGCCTGGGCTACACACACCCCAAGGCCAAGCGCACGATCGCGCTCGTCGGCAAGGGCATCACCTACGACTCGGGCGGCATCTCGCTCAAGCCGGCCGGCTCCAACGAGACGATGAAGATGGACATGGGCGGCGCCGCGGCCGTCCTGGGCGCGGTCACCGCCGTCGCCCGGCTGGGCCTGGCGGTCAACGTGACCGGCTGGCTCGCGCTCGCCGAGAACATGCCCTCCGGCACCGCGACGCGTCCCGGCGACGTGCTGCGGATGTACGGCGGCCGCACGGTCGAGGTGCTCAACACCGACGCCGAGGGCCGGCTCGTCCTCGCCGACGCGATCACGCGCGCGTGCGAGGAGGAGCCGCAGATGCTGATCGACGTCGCGACGCTGACCGGCGCGATGATGGTCGCCCTGGGCAACGACACGTACGGGATCATGTCCAACGACGACGACTTCCGCGGCGCCGTGCACGACGCCGCGACACGTGTGGGCGAGCCGGCCTGGCCGATGCCGCTGCCGACCGAACTGCGCAAGTCGATGGACTCGCCGATCGCCGACATCAAGAACATGGGCTCGCGGATGGGTGGCGGCCTCGTGGCCGGTCTCTTCCTCCAGGAGTTCGTGCCCGACGGCGTCAGCTGGGCACACCTGGACATCGCGGGCCCGGCGTACAACGAGGGCGAGGTCACCGGCTACAAGGCGAAGGGTGGCACGGGCGTCGCGGTGCGCTCGCTGCTCCAGGTCGCGCAGGACGTCGCGGACAACCGGATCTGAGCACCCGGCGTTCGCGCGCGGCGGATCCGTTGTCGCCCGCGCGTTGCTTCGCGGTACCGATCCGGCCGGGACACGCAGGCGTCCCGGCCGGATCGGCGGCGCGGCGAACGGTGCCGGGTCAGGCTCCCTGGCCGGACTGTCGGCGGGTCCACTCACGCATGCGCTTGGGGTAGCCCACCAGGGCCGCCTCGTATGCCGGTATGCCGAGCTTGCGGGCCAGGGAGCGGGCCACCTGCTCGTCGGCGATCCGGCGCCTGGTCCACTCCCCCGTGTCGGCGACGAACACGACCGTGGATCCACTCAGCGTCGTGACGGGTTCTATGTACGCCTCCACGCCCTTGCGGCTCTTGGCGAACTCGGTCAGGTGTGCGGTGACGGCGGTGGCCTCCTTGCGGTCGGGCGCGCCGGCGCCGGCTCCTCGTTTGCGTCGGAACAACCCCACGGGAACTCCTTCCTGTCGGACGCGCGGGAGTCGGGCTCGTCACGGAACAACGAGTCACACCCGCGCGTTGTGCCCCGCGATCGACCCATTGGGTGCGGTCCTTGTGGGACAGGCAACACCGGGGCGGAGTGCTCGGTCCCTCTCGAGAGGTGGGAGGATGTTGTACCGGCACTAAGGACCTTCCACAAGAAGGGGGTGCTACCCGGTGCGTCCCGCCCGGGTGGGCATCGCGATCACAGGAGGACGAGACGTGGCGAACGACGCCGGAGCCGTTTTCGATGTAGTCATTCTCGGAGGCGGAAGCGGCGGATACGCCTGCGCCCTCCGTGCGGCCGAACTCGGCATGCAGGTCGTCCTCATCGAAAAGGGCAAGCTCGGCGGCACGTGTCTGCACAACGGCTGCATCCCGACCAAGGCGCTTCTGCACGCCGGCGAGGTCGCGGACCAGACCCGTGAGAGCGAGCAGTTCGGCGTCAAGTCGACGTTCGACGGCATCGACATCTCCGCTGTGCACGCATACAAGGACGGCGTCATCTCGCGCCTGTTCAAGGGCCTGACCGGCCTGATCAAGAGCCGCAACATCACTGTCGTCGAGGGTGCCGGCAAGCTCGTGTCGCCGACCGCGGTCGAGGTGAACGGGCAGCGCTACGAGGGTCGACACGTGGTACTGGCGACCGGCTCCGTGCCGAAGTCGCTCCCGGGCCTGGAGATCGACGGCAACCGCGTCGTCAACAGCGACCACGCGCTCGTGCTCGACCGGGTCCCGCAATCCGCGGTGGTCCTGGGCGGCGGCGTGATCGGGGTCGAGTTCGCGAGCGCCTGGAAGTCCTTCGGCGTGGACGTGACGATCGTCGAGGCGCTTCCGCACCTCGTCGCGCTGGAGGACGAGGCCAGCAGCAAGCTCTTGGAGCGTGCCTTCCGTCGCCGCGGCATCAAGTTCGAGCTCGGCTCGCGCTTCAGCGGCGTCGAGTACACCGACGCGGGCGTTCGGGTCTCGCTGGAGAACGGCAAGCAGATCGAGGCCGAGCTGCTGCTCGTCGCGGTCGGTCGCGGCCCCGTCTCGGCCGGTCTGGGCTACGAGGAGGCCGGCGTCGCGATGGATCGCGGCTACGTCCTGGTCGACGAGTACTGCGCCACCAACGTGCCGACGATCTCGGCCGTGGGCGACCTGATCCCCACCCTCCAGCTCGCCCACGTGGGCTTCGGCGAGGGCATCCTCGTCGCCGAGCGGATCGCCGGACTGAGCCCGGTCCCGATCGACTACGCGGGTGTGCCCCGGGTCACCTACTGCGACCCGGAGGTGGCCTCGGTGGGCCTCACCGAGGCGCAGGCGGTCGAGCGCTACGGCTCGGACAAGCTCGCCACCATCAGCTACAGCCTCGGCGGCAACGGCAAGAGCCAGATCCTCAAGACGACGGGCCAGGTCAAGGTCGTCTCGGTCAAGGACGGCCCGGTCGTCGGCATCCACATGGTCGGTGCCCGCATGGGCGAACTGACCGCGGAAGCCCAGCTGATCTACAACTGGGAAGCCCTCCCGTCCGAGGTCGCCCAGCTCATTCACCCGCACCCGACGCAGTCCGAGGCGCTCGGCGAGGCCCACCTCGCGTTGGCGGGCAAGCCGCTGCACGTCCACGACTGACGCGTCCCGCGTCGCGCCCGTCATCCAAGACCCACGCCTTGAAGCGTTGAGCTTGAAGCGTTGAGAAGGAGTCTCTGACCCATGCCGGTCTCCGTAACACTGCCCGCGCTCGGCGAGAGCGTGCAGGAGGGCACGATCACCCGCTGGCTCAAGCAGGAGGGTGAGCGAGTCGAGCTGGACGAGCCGCTGCTCGAGGTCTCGACCGACAAGGTCGACACCGAGATCCCCGCCCCTGCCGCCGGCATCCTGGTGTCGATCAAGGCCCAGGAAGACGAAACGGTCGAGATCGGCGCCGAGCTCGGCGTCATCGACGACGGC
>NZ_WWJX01001567.1 GCF_009865215.1 Streptomyces sp. SID3343
GCCCGGCGAGTCCCGCCCGGCGGCCGAGCCGCGTCGGGTGTCCACGTCGTCGCCCTCGCCGGCGCTGCCCACCGAGCGGACGGCCAGGCCGCAGCAGGCCGGCCCGATACCCAATTCCCCGGTCATGTGGCCGGAGAGCGCACCGGATGTACCACGCCAGCACCCCACGCCGCCGCGTACGCCCACCGGAGGTCTGGAGGCCTCGCCGGTGTGGCGCTTCACCGCGACCGGCGAGATCCTGACGCCTCCGGTGCGCGCCGGCTCGGGGCGCACCGCCAGGGTGCACGTGCACAGCAACGACAACGGCCTGCACACGTTGCACCTCGCCACGCGCGAGTGGCGGTTCGACTCGACCGGTTGGTCGCACCCGCCCGCGGTGGACGGCGAGTTGATGTACCTCTCCAGCCAGGACAACCACGTGTACGCGCTGGAACTGACGTCGCGTCAGTGGCGGTGGAGCTTCCCGACCGGCGGTGAGGTGGTGGCCGCTCCGGTGGTCGCCGACGGCACGGTCTACTTCGGGTCGAGCGACAACGCGCTGTACGCGGTGGACGCGGCGACCGGGCGCTGTCGCTGGCGCTTTCCCACGGGCGGCTGGGCGACGTCGCCGACCGTGGTGGACGGCACGGTCTACTTCGGCTCCAGCGACCGCTGTGTGTACGCGCTGGACGCGTCCACGGGTTGGTGTCGCTGGCGTTTCGCCACGGGCGGCTGGGTGTCCTCGCCGACGGTGGCGAACGGCATCGTGCACGTGGGCAGCACCGACCAGTATCTGTACCTGCTCAACGCCGCCGACGGCGCGATGCGCGGCTGGTTCGGCGCGGGCGGTCCGGTGGCCCAGCCGGCGACGGCGGGCAATCTGTCCTTCTTCGGCAGCGGCGACGGCGGTCTGTACGCGGTCGACGTCAACACCACGCGCTGCGTATGGCGGTTCGGGGCCGAAGGCTGGGTCACCTCGCCGGTGGTGGCCGACGAGACCGTCTACGCGGGCAGCAGCAACGGCTCGGTGATAGCGGTCGGCACGGGCGGCGAACCCCGGTGGCGCTTCACCACGGGCGGCCGGGTGACGTCGCCGATCGTGGCCGACGGGCTGCTTTTCGTGGGCAGCGCGGACCGGCACCTGTACGTGCTCGACGCGGCCACCGGAAAGGGCCCCTCGGAAGCCGGCCCGGGCGCCTGAACCCGCGGCGACGGGATGCTTGTCGACGCGTCGGGCAAGAGATGCGAGATCACCCGACCGCGCCGTCCGGCTTCACCGGCAAGTACGACCCGACCCCGTGCAGTCGCCTGTCGGGCGTCGACCCGAGCCCGTTCGACTACTCCGGAACCTGCTCGCCGGTCATCCGACCAAGCCGGTCGGCCGACCCGCGTTCGGCGCCTGGAGCCCGGGAAGCAACCGCCTACCGGGTCCGACCCGCCACACGCGGAAACGATCTCGGGGTCACGGCGCCCGCAACCGAGGTTTCGGGCGCCCGACTCCGAGATCGTTTCCGCGCGCAGGCTCAGCGGGCGCCGATGGGCGTGTAGTTGCGCTCCGGGATGCCCGTGTAGACCTGCCGCGGGCGGCCGATCTTGGCCTTCGGGTCGCCGATCATCTCGCGCCAGTGGGCGATCCAGCCGGGAAGTCGACCGATCGCGAAGAGCACCGTGAACATCTCGGTGGGGAAGCCCATCGCCCGGTAGATCAGACCGGTGTAGAAGTCCACGTTGGGGTAGAGCTTGCGCTCGACGAAGTAGTCGTCGGCGAGGGCGCGCTCCTCCAACTGCATCGCGAGGTCGAGCAGTTCGTCCTTCTTGCCCATCCGCGACAGCACGTCGTCGGCGGCCTTCTTGATGATCGTCGCGCGCGGGTCGCGGCTCTTGTACACCCGGTGGCCGAAGCCCATCAGGCGCACGCCGTCCTCGCGGTTCTTCACCTTGTTCACGAACGCGTCGACGTCGCCGCCGTCGTTCTTGATCTGCTCCAGCATCTCCAGCACCTGCTGGTTCGCGCCGCCGTGCAGCGGGCCCCACAGCGCGTTGATGCCGGCCGAGATGGACGCGAAGAGGTTCGCCTGGCTGGAGCCGACCAGCCGCACCGTCGACGTCGAGCAGTTCTGCTCGTGGTCGCCGTGCAGGATCAGCAGCTTGTCGAGCGCGTCGACCACGACCGGGTCGGCCTTGTACGACTCCGCCGGCACCGCGAAGGTCATCCGCAGGAAGTTCTCGACGTAGCCGAGCGAGTTGTCCGGGTACAGCAACGGCTGGCCGACCGACTTCTTGTACGCGTAGGCCGCGATCGTCGGCAGCTTGGCGAGAAGCCTTATCGTCGAGAGCCGGACCTGCTCCTCGTCGAACGGGTTGTGGCTGTCCTGGTAGAACGTCGACAGCGCGGACACCACCGAGGACAGCATCGCCATCGGGTGCGCGTCGCGCGGGAAGCCGTCGTAGAAGCGCTTGACGTCCTCGTGCAGCAACGTGTGCTGGCTGATCTCGTCGCGGAAGTTGTCCAGCGAACTCGCCGACGGCAGTTCACCGTAGATCAGCAGGTAGGCCGTCTCCAGGAAGGAGCCCTGGTCGGCGATCTGCTCGATCGGATAACCGCGGTAGCGGAGAATGCCCTCCTCGCCGTCGATGAAGGTGATCGCCGATTTACACGCTGCGGTGTTGACGAACCCCCCGTCGTACGTCACGAGGCCGGTCTTGGCACGAAGTGCCGAGATGTCCACGGCGTTGTCGCCGATCGTGCCCTCGACCAGCGGAAAAGTGTGCTCGTTTCCTTGGTGGCGCAGTACTACCGAGTCCTCGCTCATGGGGGTCCCCTACTTCTCGGCTCAGGCTCCGGCGGCCACCCGGATCGTGTCCGTGCGGTTCCGGTCGTTGTGACATGTGTGCACCAATACGAATAGCAGGCGCGCGAGGCGACCTTGCAGCCACCTCTCACCTACGGGACAAACCGTGAGCCGCGTCACCTGACCCTGGGTGCCGGATCCAGGCGCCCTGAGTCGTCGCGGCCCCAGGTCGCACGAGTGCACGACTTTTGGCTTCCCGTTCCGGGCGTCACCCATGCGGCTGCATCATGAGGGCAGACGATCGGGTGGCCTTGGGAGACGCAGCGTGACCGGTGCGAAGCGGCGCGATTTCGCGCCGTTGGAGCGATACGACCCACGGACGATCGGCCCCTACCGACTGGTGTCGCGGCTCGGTCGCGGCGGTATGGCGCGGGTCTATCTGGCCCTGTCCCCCGCCGGCCGGTTGGTCGCGGTCAAGACGATCCTCGCCGATCGCAGCCGCGACGAGGACTTCCGGCGCAGGTTCGCCCGCGAGGTCCAGGCCGCGCGTCTGGTCAGCGGTGTGTTCACCGCCGCCGTGATGGCCGCCGACCCGGACGCCGACACCCCGTGGCTGGCCACCGCCTTCGTGCCCGCGCCGTCCCTGCGCGACGTGGTCGACGAGTGCGGGCCGCTGCCGCCGGACGCCGTGCGGTGGCTGGCGGCGGGCGTGGCCGAGGCGCTGTCGGCGATCCACGGCGTCGGGCTCGTGCACCGCGACCTGTCACCCGGCAACATCCTGGTCACCCTCGACGGCCCGAAGGTGATCGACTTCGGGCTCGCGTTGGCCGACGACCAGGAGACCGCCAACCTGGTGGGCACGATCGCCTACATGGCCCCCGAGCAGGTCGAGGGGGATTCCGGCACCCGTGAGTCGGACGTGTACGCGATGGGCGCGACGCTGCTGTTCGCCGGCACCGGTCATGCTCCGTACGCGGGCAGCGCGATGAAGATCATGAGCGCGGTGCGCAGCCGCGAGCCCGACCTGACCGGGCTCGCGGACGCGCTGGCCCCGCTCGTCGAGTCCTGCCTCCAGCGCCGGGCCAGGCGGCGGCCCACGACGGAGCAGGTGGTCGACGGTTTCCGGACCGTACTCGCGGGGCGTGAGCGGGCCCACGAAGCGGCCTCGTGGCTGCCGCGCCCGGTGGTGGAACTGCTGTACGAGCACGAGCGGCGGGTGCGGCCGGCGGTGGAGTCGGGGCCGGCGCCGATCCCGCCCCGGCGGCCCGTACCGGCCCCGGAGCGCGTCCCGGCCCCGGAGCGCGTACCGGCT
>NZ_WWJX01001568.1 GCF_009865215.1 Streptomyces sp. SID3343
GCGTCCCAGACGTTCGCCAAGGCGAGCACGTCGCCGTCGGCGTGCAGCGAACGGAACAGCACGGCCTTGTCATACGTAGTCGTCATGCGGGCCAGTCCACCAGAGCCGACGGCCGATGTCAGGCGCCTTTCGGACGTCGTGGTTCGACGCCGTGGTTCGACGTCGTGGTTTGCTGTCGCCGTCCGACACCGCCGTCGACGTCTCCGCCGGGGCATGCCGCTGCCGGCGCGCATGCCGCTGCCGACATCGTCGCCGGACAGCGCGGTCGGGCGTCGCGTCGGCTCAGCCCTTGCGCTCCGCCAACGCGTAGGACGCGGCGGCCACGGTCCCGGCCACCGTGAACACGGACGGCCAGGCGCCGATCTTCTTGGCGAGCGGGTGCGAGGCCCCGAAGCCGACCGTGTACAGCCCCACCAACGCGGCGGCCGTCGGCGTACCGGCCTTCGCCTGCCACTCCCTGGCCGCGACCGCGCCGGCCGCGGCCAGTACCGCACCCCCCAACGCCCGCTTCTTCGTGTAACGGGCAACGGCGTAGCCGCCGACCAGCCCGACCGCGGCGACACCGGCAGCAGGAACGCGAACCATCAGACGTACCCCTCACAAACGAACGAACCTACGCCGAACCCAACGATCGACCACGCGAGCGACCACGCGACCGAACGGCGCACAGCCGACTTCACGACCGACCGTGCGACCGAACGCACAGCCGTTCCCACGATCGACCGCGCGACCGCGCGACCGACAGACACATCGGCAGAACACGTGCATCACGAACGTACTCGCCCACCGTCCTTCGCCCACGCGGGGGCCGGCCCCGCAATCGCCACACGGACCGGGGCGGGACCGGAGTCGGCCGCGGCCGGGCCGGTCGTGCCTCAGCCCGCGTGCCAGCCGTTCGGGTCGACGTCGCCCGGGATCGGGGCGGCCGGGTCGTACGCGGTACGGGTGAAGACGAAGGTGCCGAGGTCGAGGTGGGTGAGCCTGCCGTCGGCGTCGTACACCGGGCGCAGGATCTCGCCGGTGTAGTAGCCGTCGAGGCCGATCCACGTGCCGTCGGGTCGCGGGCGAAGTCGGCTGCCGCGGCCCTGGCCGACGAGCGGGGCCAGGTCGAGGCCGCGGTCGGCGGTCAGGCGCAGGACGAAGGGGAACGTGCCCCAGTACCACGGGCCGGTCATCGCAAGGAGCACGTCGTCGACGTCGGCAAGTGGCGTCCACGCGGCGGGGATACGCGGCTCGTGCTCGGTGACGGCGTCGATCAGGTCGGCCGCGATCGCGTGCGTCGCGGGGCCCGACGTGGAGTTGGCCAGGACGACGGCGCCGAGGTGGTCGTCCGGGTCGACCCACAGACTGGCCAGGAAGCCGGGCATGGAGCCGCCGTGGCCGATCAGTACCCGGTCGCCGACGCGCAGGATCTGGATGCCCAGGCCGTACGTCGTTTGCGGAGTGGCCGCCAACGACGCGGAGGCCCCGACGCGCATCTCGGCCGCGGTCTCCGGGCGCAGCACGTCCGCTTCGCCGCCCGCGAGGGCGACGCCCCAGCGGCACAGGTCGGCGGCCGTCGACCAGAGCTGTCCGGCGGGGCCCATCAGGCCGGTGTCCTGCTCGGGCTCGGGCAGCAGGGCGTCGGCCCAGGGGTGGACGGCGAAGCCGCGGGCGTACGGCGCCGTGGGGTCGAGCGCGGTGCGGGTCATCCCCAGGGGGATCAGGATCTCGTCGCGCAGGGCGTCTCCCCACGGCCTGCCGCGCAGTTTCGCCACGACGGCGCCGAGCAGCGCGTAGCCGAGATTGGAGTAGTGGAAGAGCCGGCCGGCGGGGTGGCGCAGCGGGTCGTCACCGATCACGTCGGCCAGTCCGGGGCGCAACGTGCCGGGGACGCGCTCCCACCAGGGACCGGGCGGCTCGGCGGCCAACCCCGAGGTGTGGGCGAGGAGTTCGGCGATGGTGAGGTGACCGACGCGGGTGTCCGTGTCCGTGTCCGCGGCCGTACCGGTGCCGGTACCCGTGGCCCTGCCTGCGCCCGTGTCCATGGCGATGTCGGTGCCCGTACCGGTACCCGTGCGCGTGTCGATGTCGGGAAGGTGTTTGTCGAGCGGGTCCGCGAGGTCGAGGAGGCCGTCGTCGCGCAGGCGCATGATCAGGACGGCGACGAACGTCTTGGTGATCGAGCCGATCCGATACTGCGTGTCGTCGGCGACGGGCGGCCGGCCGTCGACCAGTCCGCGCCCCTCGCCCCACACCCGGTGGCCGTCCCGGAACACCGCGCCGACCAGGGACGGCGTCCGCCCCTCGGCCTGCCCGGTCGCGATTCGATGCCGCAGGGCGCGGCGCGTGGCGGGCAGGAGTTCGAGGGCTGCGTCGGTCGTCGTCATGGTTCCTCACCGAGTGCGCGGGGCGGGGGCTCGCCCAACTGCTGCCGACCGTTCGCGATCCCGATCCGGGCCCCGGTCCGGGCCCCCGATCCTGGTCCGACATCCCGACCCGGCCTCGGTCCCGATACCGATACCGACCTTGATCACGATCGCCGTCGCCGTCGCCGTCGCCGTCGCGCGAGCCCATGATCACTCCGATCATCCTAGTGACTCGAAGCGTTCGCGCCGTGGAATCACCGCCTGCGCGGCAGTCGACGGAGCGAGGTAAGGCAGCCCGGGGCCGCCCACCGCTCTCCCTTCACCCACACACCGCTTTCCCGCCGAACCGCAGGTGGAGGGCGGTTCGAACGGCCATGGCGCCACCACCAGACCACCCGAGGCTTGCCATAGTGCCATTTTGGCATCATGATGATGCCATGGACTTGAGGCCGTACATCGATCATCTCCGCTCCGAGCTCGCGGTCGCCGCGGAGGCCGGGGGCGAAGACGCCCGGGCGCTGGCCGAGCGCTTGACCGCACCACTGGAGTCGACGATGCGGCTGACGCTGCTGAACGCACTCTCGGACGCCGCCGGCGAGATCACCCGCGAGTTGGCGCCCGGTTCGGTCGACGTCCGACTGCGCGGACTCGACCCCGAGTTCGTCGTGACGTCACCGCCCACCGACCCGTCGTTCGGCGAAGCCGCGCAAGGCAGCGCGCCGGCCCCCCCGGCGCCGCCCGCGCCGCCCCGAACCGAGGACGACGAGGCCATCACCCGGATCAACCTGCGCCTCCCCGAGCACCTCAAGGTCCGGATCGAGGCAGCCGCCACGCGCGAGAGCCTGTCCGTGAACGCGTGGCTCGTCCGCGCCCTCGGCGCCGCCGTCG
>NZ_WWJX01001569.1 GCF_009865215.1 Streptomyces sp. SID3343
GGCCAGGGTGGGTTCGGCGTCGAGGAGCGCGGCGACGGCCACCGCGACGGGGCCGGTGCCGTCGATGTGGACGGTCTGCGGGGCGGTTGGGGACGTCGGGGTGGAGGGATTGTGGGCGCCGGTTTCCGAGGTGTGGGTGACGATGACGCCGAGGTCGCGCAGGTTTCGGGCGAGGGTGGCGAAGTCCTCGTCACGGGAGGCGGCACTCACGGCGGGCGATCGTTCACCGGCGAGATGACGGGCCATCGATTCGAGCTGCTCGTGCGGGCCTTGCACGCGAACGAAGCGCTCGTCAGGTGTCGAGTATCGCCAGGCTCCGTCGGGGCCGGGGTAGAGGTGGTGGCCGGGGGCGATGGTGTCCATGGGTTCCTCGCTGTCGGGAGGGGGCGCGCGGGCCGCCGTCGGGGACGGCCCGCGCACCGGTCGTCCGGCGTCGCGTCACGCGCGCCGCCGGATCAGGCCTGCCAGGCGAACGGGTTGTGCACGAGCGCGTTCGTACCGGGGCCCTGCGGGGCGGCGAGCGAGCCGTCCACCGCGATCTCCTCGAACGCGAACGGGTTGTGCACGAGGGCGTTCGTACCGGGACCCTGCGGGGCGGCGAGCGACCCGCCGGCGGCGATCTCGGTGAACGCGAACTTCGGCATGGGGGTGTCCTCTCGGTATGGCGATGCGTTGTCACAAATGAAAACCATTTCCATTAACAGACCTTAGGAGGGGTCGAACGAGAAGCGCAAGGAGCGGGAGCAGGATCACCGGGAAAGGCCGGGAAGACATGAAAAAGGCCCGAACGACGGTGGTCGTCCGAGCCGGCGGGAGCGGTGGCGCGTGGGAGCGGGTGGCGGGGTGAGGCGTGGCGGGGCGGGGGCTGTCGAGCCCATCGGGTTCGGGCCGGCCCGGGTGACGCGCGGACGCGGGGACGCGGTGACGCGGTGACGCGCGTGGTTCGCGGGTCGAACGCGAGACGGTCCGCCGACGCCCGGTGGGCTGTCGGCGGACCGTCGGGGCCGGGTCGTCGCGAGGCGACGTGGGCGGCCCGAAGTGCCGGGTGTCGCGGGTGCGTCCGCTCAGGCCTGCTTGGCTTCGATCTCCAGGATGATGGTGATTTTGTCGCCGACGGCCGCGCCCGCCGCGCCGCCGGTGACGCCGAAGTCGCCGCGGCTGATCGTGGTGGTGGCGGTGAACCCCGCGACCGGGCTGCCGTCGAAGCCGGTGCCGAAGCCGTTGAGTTCGAGTTCGAGCGTGACGGGCTTGGTGACGCCGCGCAGGGTCAGGTCGCCGTCGACCTGGTAGACGGCGGCGGACTCGGCGCGCAGCGCGGTCGACACGAAGGTCATCGTCGGGTGGTTGCCGACGTCGAGGAAGTCCTCGTTGCGGATGTGGTCGTCGCGCATGCCGTTGTTGCTGTTGACCGAGGTGGTCTCGATCGTGGCGGTGACCGACGATTCCAGCGGGTTCTCGGCGGTGACGATCGAGCCCTCGAAGGCGTCGAAGCGGCCGCGCACCTTGGCCACCCCGAGGTGGCGTACCGAGAAGGAGACGTCGGAGTGGACCTGGTCGATGGTCCACTTGCCCGCGACGTAGCCGGGGACGGTTTCGGCGGACGTGGTCATGGGGGGCTCCTTGGGAAGGCGCCGCGGCTCGAAGGCCGCGAGGGGTAGGGACGATTTGTTGAACGCTCAGCAACCTACCACCGGATTGTTGAATCATCAACTAGCTATATGCTGGCAAAATGAACGGAAATCAGCGGCTGACCGCCACGGAGCGTGACGTCTGGCGGGCTCACCTCGCGGGGACCATGGAACTCGCGGCACACCTCGACCGCCGCATGCGCCGCGAGGCGGGCATGCAGTTGACGTATTTCGAGATCCTGTCGGTGCTCTCCGAGGCCCCCGGCCGTCAGTTGCGGATGACCGAGCTGGCGACGGTGTCGCAGTCGTCCACCAGCCGGCTCTCGCACGCGGTGAACGTGATGGAGAAGTCGGGATGGGTCATCCGGCGCCCGGCCGCGTGCGATCGGCGCGGCTGGATCGCGGAACTCACCGACGAGGGCCGTGCGGCGTTGGCGGCGGCGCTGCCCGTACACGCGTCGATCGTGCAACAGCACCTCTTCGGCGTGCTGACACCGGATCAGGTGATCGCGCTGGGCCGGATCGGCGCGGCGATCCGGGCCGGCCTGGCCGGAGAGTGCGCCGCCGCGAGAGCAGAGGAGGACGCGGGAGCCGCAGCGGACGCGGACGACGTACAGAGCGCAACCGGCGCAACGGACGCAGAAAGCGCAGAGAGCGCAGACGACGTGGAGGACGCGGGGATTTGCTGAGCCCGCTCGGGAATCGACCGCCCGCGCGGGCGCGTTGGACCCCGATATGACGACGATTCCCGCCTCCGCGGCACTGCGCTACACGGCCTTCTCCGCCGACCCCGCCGGCGGCAACCCGGCAGGAGTCGTGCTCGACGCCGCAGGACTGACCGACGCGGCGATGGCGGCGATCGCCGCCGAGCTGGGCTACTCCGAGACGGCGTTCCTCACCATCCCCGACGGGGAGCCCGAACGGACGTACACCGTGCGCTACTTCAGCCCACTGGCCGAGGTGTCGTTCTGCGGCCACGCCACCGTGGCCGCGGCGGTCGCGCTCGCGGAGCGGATCGGTCCGGGCGACGTGGTCTTCGCGACGCAGGCCGGGGCGGTGCCGGTCAGCGTGGCCGCCGACGCCGACGGCACGCTGCGAGCCACCCTCACCAGCGTCGAGCCGCACCTGGACGCCGCGCCCGCGGCCGACGTCGAGCAGGCCCTGACCCTACTGCGTTGGAACGCCGACGAGTTGGACCCGCGACTGCCGCCGCGCTACGCGTACGCCGGCGCCCGGCACCTTCCACGTCCGCGACCCCTTCCCGGTCGGCGGCGTGGTCGAGGACCCGGCGACCGGCGCGGCGGCGGCCGCCTTCGGCCACTACCTGCTCGCCCTGGATTTGGTTCCCCCCGCCGCCGTGCTCACCCTGCACCAGGGCGCGGACCTGGGCCGCCCCGGCACTCTGACGGTCGAACTGCGCGCCGACGACGCCCGCGTGCGGGTGAGCGGCACCGCCGTACCCATCCCCGACGACGTCCGCTAGCCGTACGCGCGTCCGGCCGCAACCGGCAACCGGCAACCGGCAACCGGCAACCGGTATCGTGCGGACGCGCTCGCACGTCCGCACGATACCGTCGATACGCGCGTGCGAAATCCGATCGATACCCTGATCGATCCGTCCCTCGCAAAGGGGGACACCACGCACCGCGTCGGTTCGTCCGTCCCCCGGTCCATTGCGTACTTCGGCCCGGTCAGCGTCCAGGAGGCAGTCCGCGATGACGTCGTCGCCCCGAACCCCACAGCAGCGCAGGAAGGACACCA
>NZ_WWJX01001570.1 GCF_009865215.1 Streptomyces sp. SID3343
TCGCCCGTGCCGACGCCGTGGTCAGCTGCGCCGACCACCTCCCGGACCGCCGCCGGCGCGAGGTGGACGGGTGGTGTGCCCGGCACGCGGTCGCCTGGCATCGCTGCCACGCCGAGGGCACCGGCTACGTCGTCGGCCCGATGACCGTGCCGGATCACACCGCCGGCTACACCGACGTCCGCGGCCGGCGTCTGGCCGCCGCCGGATCACCGGACGAACTCGCCGCCCTGTGGCAGCACTTGGACGATCCACAGGTACCGCTACCGGCGGTCCCCGGGCCGAGCGCCGCCGCCGTCGCGCTGCTCTCGGGCATGCTCGCGCACGACGTCCTGACCTGGTGCGCCACCGGCCTGCCGGCCGTACCCGACCACCTGCTCGACATCGACCCGGCTCGCGCGACCGTCGTCCACCGCCCGCTGCTCCCCCTCCCCGTGACCGCCGTCGCCGACCGCACCGGCGCACCGTGAGCGTCGCCGATCACATCCGTACCAACCTGGGCGTCGCGGGCGGCGGGCCACACGCCCCCATCCTCGCCACCGACGCGCACGTACCCGACCGCGCCGTGTGGCCCGTGCCCACCATGGTCACCCGAACGCCGTACGACCGGGCCAACCACCTTGCGGTTGGCGCCGACGCGGCTTCGCGTACGTCGTCCAGGACGTCCGCGGCCGCTACGGCTCCGACGGGACCTGGCAGCCCTATCGCAACGAACGCGCCGACGGCGCAGCCCTCGCCGACTGGATCACCGCGCAGCCGTGGAGCGACGGCCGACTGATTCCGTACGGCGGCAGTTACGCCGGGTTCACCGCGTGGGCGCTCGCCGCCGAGCGCCCCGCCGCAGTGCCCGCCATGGTCGGAATGGGGCCGTCGATGGCCTTGCGCCGTACCAAGTTCGAGCCGTCCGGCATCCTGCGCCTGGCCGAACACGCCGCGTGGTGGCTGGAGCGCGCCGACGGCCGAACCAGCCGCGACGGCCTCACCGCGCAGGTCTTCCGCGAGGAACCCGACCTGCTCGACCACCTCCCGGTGCTCGACCTCGCCGACCGACTCGGCGCGCACCTACCCGGGTGGGCCGACGTCGCGACCGCCGACCCCCACACGCCGGCAACCGAGGAACTCGCCGACGCCGAACTCGCCGGCCTGCCGTGCGCCGCGCTGCACATCGGCGGCTGGTACGACCTGCTCGTCGACGAGGTACTCCGGTTGTGGCACGTGGTCGGCTCCGCGTACGGATCACGACGTCCGCCACGCGCGCTCGTGATCGGGCCGTGGGAGCACGACCTCGGGTACGCGCCGGGCACCTCCGTCGGCGCGCGCGAGCACGGCCCGGTCCGCGCGCCTGGACCTGGGGGCGTATCAGGTCGAGTGGCTGCGCGACGTGCTCGGCCTCCGCGCGGGCGCATCCGTGGTCGCCGAACCGGACCGCGCCCGGATCTTCGTGATCGGCGCGAACCGCTGGTACGACGCGCCGAGTTGGCCAACGACCACTGTCGCACCGCACACCCTGTGGGCACATGCCGACGGCACGCCGGCCCCGACCGCGCCCGAGTCGGCCGCGCACCGCCACTTCCGCTACGACCCGACCGACCCGTACCCTTCCCGCCCGCCCGGCGCCGACCGCCGGGCGCTCGCCAGTCGGCCGGACGCGGCGTCCTTCACCACTCCGCCACTGGACGCCCCGCTGACCCTGCACGGCCGGGCCCGGGTCGCCCTGGCGGCGTCCACCAGCGCCCCGCGCTCCGACTGGGTCGTCCGGCTCAACGAGCTTTCCCCGGACGGCCACCACGTCGAGATCGCGCACGGCTGTGTGGACCCCGGGCCGGCCGCGCCGGGCACCACGCACGACGTGACGCTCGCGCTCAGCCCGATCGCGGTGACGTTGCCGCCCGGCTCACGCCTGCAACTGGAGCTCACCGGAAGCGACTTCCCCCGCTTGGCCCGCAGCCTGGGCGGGCGAGGCGTGGTTGCGGAGCAACCTGTCGGCCGGGCAGGCGGTGCGGAGCGGGCGGCTGATCGGCGTGCCGTCGGCCGACTTCTCCGGACTACGGGCAATCGACGGTGCGCGGGGCCTGGCCAAGGCCCTGCACCCGGACGCGTTCTGACGGGGCGTCGTGAATCTGCTTCCTCGGGCACTCGCACTCGGGCCGCAACGCGCCGCGCCCGCCCGTGCCTTCCGCCGTTTCCTGCCGGCCCGGGGCGTCTCGTGGGCCGGCTCGGCCGTCACGTTGGTCGCCCTGCCGATCCTGTTGTTCGCGCGCACCGGCAGTGCCACCGCGAGCGGCGTGCTCGTCGCCCTCGAAGCACTGCCGTATCTGGTACTCGGCCTGCCCGCCGGAGCCCTCGCGGATCGCTGGGACCGCCGGCGCACACTCACCGTCACGAGTGTCGGCAGCGCCGTCCTGGTCGGGAGTATTCCGATCGCGGACGCGGCCGACGTGTTGACGACTGCTCACCTGATGGTGGTGGCGTGTCTGTCCGCGTGCGCGTTCGTGTTCTTCGACGCGGCGGCGTTCGGCGCGCTGCCGGCCCTGGTCGGGTCGGGGGGCGTGGCCGCGGCCACCGGCAGCCTGATGACGGTGAGCACGCTGGTCGCCCTGATCGGGCCGCCGGTCGCGGGCGTTTTGGTGGCGACCGTCGGCGCGCCGGAGGCGATCGGCCTCGACGCGGCGAGTTACACGGCGGCGGCCTTGTTGTTGGCCCGGCTTCCGCTTGCCGGGGTGGGCGGGGAGGTGTGCGGGGAGGTGGCCGCACCGGTGGGCCGGGCTGTGTCCGGGCCGGTGGGCGGGACGGTGTCCGCACCGGTGGACGGGACTGTGCCCGGGTCGGGGGGCAGAGTTCCGGCCCGGACGGTGTCCGTGTCGGAGTCCCGGCGCATCCGTGCCGAGATCGCCGAAGGGCTCGCCTTCATCCGCACTCATCCGCTGGTCCGCCCGCTCACTCTCCTCGGCATCGGCATCGGCAACAGTCTCGGCTCCGGCGCGGTGCTCGGTCTCGTGGTCGTGGTCGCGGTCCGCCGCCTGGGCCTGGACACGCACGGTGGCGCGCTGGGCCTGGTGTTCGCCGCGGCCGCGCTCGGCAGCCTCGCCGCCGGTCTGCTGTTGTCCCGACTCCAGGCTCGGATACCCGTCGGCCGGATCACTCTCGGCGCGCTCGCCGCCAACTGGCTGCTGCTGCTGGCGTGGGCGCAGAGCACGCATGTGGGCCCCGCCTTGTTCGCGCTCGCGGGCCGGCAATTCACCAACTCGCTGGTGAGCCTGAACGGCATAGTGGTACGCCAGCAGGTCACTCCCGACCGGCTCCAGGCCCGGGTCAACACGACCGCCCGGATGATCGCGTGGGGCGGCCAACCGGTGGGCGCCGCGCTCGCGGGCGTACTGGCCGACTCTGCGGGCACGCGCGTGGCCCTGCTCGTCGTGGGCAGCGGCGTACTCGTGTCGCTCGCGGCGGGCCTGGCGTCGCCCGCGCTGCGGGCGGGAGGGCGTCGATGTCCATGACCGGGACTCGGCGCGCCCCGGACGCCTCCCCCCGACGGGATCGCCCGCCCACCGGGTGCCCGCCGGTCCCGGCTCGCCTCTGGACTGCCCCTGGGCTTCCCCAAGGGCAGCCGATGCGGCGGGTGTGGGGTGGTGGGTTGCGTGGTCGGGCGAGGTGGTCGCCGGCGGCGGCATTTCTTGTCCGGCGTCGAAGTCCGCTGATGTGCTTCGGGGATTCGAGGAAACGGTCCCCATCGATTCCGAGTTCCGCAGCAGAAAATGTGGACGGGTCCGTTCGAATTCTCCACCCGAAGTCGGTCGAACGCCGATTGCACCCCATTCGGTCGAATCGGCGAGCGTTCCTCGATCCGTTGCGCTGAATTCTCGAATGCGCGCTGCTTTCTTTGCCGCGGGCGACGGTCCCTACGCTCCGGCCCGCATCGGCACGCGTCAGCCGGTGACCAATCGCTGGAGGGCCGGTGCATACAGGTCCGCCACATGCTCGGCGCCGGCTCGCCTGGTGGCGCCCGAGCGGTGCAGGCTCAGCGTCGCGCCGAGTCCCAGGAGTTGGCCCACGATCAACTCGGCCCGCAGCGCGCGTTCGCGGCCGGTGAGCAGCGTGGTCAGGCGCTTGGTGACCCTGTTCGGCGAATCGCTCGCGGAGCAGCGCGCGTTCGTCGTCGTTGCCCAGCGAGAACACTACGCAGGAGCGGATCGCTTTGGCGCTCGCGGCGGCTGCGGACGAGGGTGAGTACGAGGTGCCGGCCGAGCGGGGCGGCGAACAACTCGTCGGCGCTCTCCCCGAAGTCCGCGACGATGGCGAACAGGTCTTCCTTGCCGCCGAAGTGCTTGACGATGAGCGACGCGCGGCGCGCAGGATCGCGTCGCGACCGGTGAGCGGAGGCGTCTGCTCTCGCCGCACCGCCGGTTCTTCCGGTGGTGTGATGGAAGTCCGTTGCACTGCCCGACGACGTTCAGGGCCGCGCGGCGTCGCTGCCCCGCGCGGGCGCGGTGCGTCCGCGCTCCGGGGCGTGCCCGACGGTGCCTCGCCGCCCACCGGACTCACCCGGCAGGAACAGTGTGACGATCAAGGCGAGCACCGACGCGACGGCCGCGATCACGAAGACGAGCAGATACGCGTGCAGCGTCGGCACGGATCGACCGGCCTGTCACGGGACCGGGACCGGGACCGGAACCGGCGACGGAACGGGAACGGGAACGGGCGTCGCTCCGGACATGACCCTCCAGAATCCGGGCCCGCGCCGTCCAGGGTCACCACGATCCGGCGACCACGCTCGGTGTCACGCCGCCCCATGGCGCCGACGTTCCGTCGTCGGTACCGGGTGCCGACGCGCCTGGTCTTCCCACGTGATGGCGCATCGTCGTCGACGACGATCGAGCAGTGAGTCCGGGTGTCACGGCTATTGCTGGACGCGTTCCTGGCGTGACCTGCCGGCGTGGTTGAGGCGGCCGGCGAAGTGGGGGGTGTAGGGGGCGGGTTGGGCGCGGTCCGCGGCTTCGAGGAGTTGCAGGGCGTGTGCCTCCCGGAGGCGGCGTTCCGCACCGATGGACAGTTGGGCGGCGTAACCGGCGACGCGGACGGCGATGTCGGTGGCGATGCCGCGTGCGGTGTCGGCTTGGCGGCTGTACGGTCGGCCCCCGTCGCGGCGGGCGGCCGCGTCCAGGTAGACCGTTCGGGCCAAGGCGACGCTCGCGGCCATGTCGGTGAGGACCGGGTTCGGGCCGGCGTGGTCGAGCGCGGTGTCCAAGGCCCCCTGGGCGATTCCCGTGGCGCACGCGGCGATGCCCAGGCGGCCGGTGTCACGGACGGCCGCCGCGATCTCGGCGGCCCGGCCCGCGGCGCCCACGAGTCGCTCGGCCGTAACCACCACGCCGTCCCACCGCGCGGTGGCGAACGGAATCGCGGACCCGCCCGTGACCTCGAACGTCGGGCCGTGTGCACCGTCGTCGAGGACAAGGATGCACGATACGTCGTCCGCGCCCGGCCCGCTGCGGGCGAACACGGAGTACACGTCGGCGCGTCCACCGTGCGCGACCCACGTCGTGGTACCGCCGAGCCGATGGCCCGCGTCGACGCGCTCGGCCTCGCACGTGAGCGCGGCAGGCCCGGCAGGTCCGGCAGGTCCGGCAGGTCCGGCATGCGCAGCGCGCCCGGTCGGTGCGGTGAGCCCGGCCGACGAGGCGAGACCGCTCCCGCCGAGGAGGCGACCGCC
>NZ_WWJX01001571.1 GCF_009865215.1 Streptomyces sp. SID3343
GGCGCGGTCCCGGACGGCCCGCCCGCGGCCGACGTGGTCGCCCCTTCGGCAGGCGCGGCGCAGCCCGTGGAGGCCGTCTCCCCGACCGCCGTCACGGTGCTGCTGCCCACGACGCCGGAACCGCCGGCCGAGCCGGTGTCCGCACAGGCGGTGGTGACGCAGGAGGCGAACGAGGACCCGACCCACGTGGCGACGAAGGCCGAGCCCGACGCCGCCCCGGTGGCCGAGGCTGTCGAGACCGCGGCCGTCGAAGCACCGGCCGTCGAGCCGCAGGCCGCCGAGCAGGCCGTCGAGAAGCAGGCCGTCGAGCCGCAGGTTGTCGAGAAGCAGGTCGTCGAGAAAGAAGCGGCGGCAGTCGAGGCCCCGACGGTGGACGCCCCGGCGCCCGAGGCCGTCCCGGCCCCGGCCGACCCGGCTCCCGGCGCGGAGCCGTCCGACGCAGGCGCCCCCGAAGCGGTGGGCCCCGACGTGGACGGTTCGGACGCGAACGGCTCCGGCGCGGCGGACGTGGAAGCCGACGGCCCCGCTTCCGACGAGGCAGCGGAGGCCGACGGCGAACCCGTCGAGGACGAGCCCGTCGACCGCGGTCCCGCCGCCGCCGGGTACGACGACGCGTCGCGTGAGGCCGTACATCGCGTCATGCGCGAGCGGCGCGACATCCGCGTCGGGTTCCGACCCGACGCCGTCCCCGACGATGTGCTCGTGCGGGTGCTGGAAGCCGCGCACGCAGCGCCCAGCGTCGGCTACTCGCAGCCGTGGGACTTCGTGGTGATCCGCTCCGAGGAAACCCGCGTCGTCGTTCAGGAACTGGCGCAGCGGCAGCGCGAGGCGTACGCGTCCTCGTTGCCGAAGGCCCGCGCCAAGCAGTTCCTGGAGATCAAGGTCGAGGCGATCCTGGAGACCCCGGTCAACATCGTGGTCACCGTGGACACCACGCGCGGCGGTCGACACACGCTCGGCCGGCAGACCCAGCCGCAGATGGGCCCCTACTCCAGCGCGCTCGCGGTGGAGAACCTGTGGCTCGCCGCGCGAGCCGAGGGGCTCGGTGTCGGTTGGGTCAGCTTCTTCGACGAACGCGAGCTGGCCAATGCGCTCGGCCTGCCCGATCACGTCGACGTCGTCGCGTACCTGTGTGTGGGCTACGTGGACGCGTTCCCGGAAGAGCCCGAACTCGCGTCGTCCGGTTGGGCCAAGGCCCGGCCGCTGTCGTGGGTCGTGCACGAGGAGACGTACGGTCGGCGCGGCCTTCCCGGCGAGGAGCCGGTGAGCCTGCTGGAGGAGACACTCCAGGCGGTGCGCCCGCTCGACGCCAAGGCGCTCGGCGCCGCGTGGGAGCACCAGCGCACGATGACCAAGCCGCCGGGCTCGCTCGGCATCCTGGAGACCATCGGCGCGCAACTGTCCGGGCTCGCCCGGACGTTCCCGCCGCCGGTCCCCGAGCCCGCCGCGGTCGCGGTGTTCGCCGGGGACCACGGGGTGCACGCGCAGGGTGTGTCGCCGTGGCCGCAGGAGGTCACCGCGCAGATGGTGCGCAACTTCCTCGCGGGCGGCGCGGTGGTCAACGCGTTCGCCAAGCAGATCGGCGTCGAGGTGTGCGTCGTGGACGTCGGTGTCGCGACCGACCTGCCCAACGCGACCGGGTTGCTCCCGCGCCGGGTCCGTTCGGGCACCGGGGACATGACGCAGGGTCCCGCGATGACGCGCGACGAGGCGATCCGGGCCGTCGAGGTCGGCATCGAGGTCGCACGCGACCTGGTCACCGCCGGGAACCGCGGCCTGCTCACCGGCGACATGGGCATCGCGAACACGACCGCTTCGGCGGCGCTGATCTCGGTGTTCACCGGCGCCGACGTGGCCGAGGTCACCGGACGCGGCACGGGCATCGACGACGCGACGCACGAGCGCAAGATCGAGGTGGTCAAGGCCGCGCTGGCACTGCACGAGCCGGACCCGGCCGACCCGATCGGCGTACTGGCGGCCGTCGGCGGTCTGGAGCACGCGGCGATCGCCGGCTACATCATCGGCGCGGCGGCGTTGCGGGTACCGGTCGTGCTGGACGGTGTGATCGCGGGCGCCGCGGCGCTCGTGGCGCAGGCCATCGCGCCCGAGGCGGTCGCGGCGTGCGTCGCGGGCCACCG
>NZ_WWJX01001572.1 GCF_009865215.1 Streptomyces sp. SID3343
GCAGCACGTCGAGCGCGGCCGCGGGCAGATCCTCGCCCGTCACCGCGAGGTCGCCGGTCAGCGGATGGGTGCGGCCCGGGCCCGAGTGCACGCCGCGCAGTTGCAGGAACCCGCACGGCGACACCGACACACTGCGCAACACCCCGTCCGCGCCGCGCTCCCACGCCACCGAGAGCTCCAGACCGGGCCGCAACCACAACGGCGTCACCAGCCGCCCGCCCGGCGCGAGTTGCTCGACCCACGCCGGGGGCAGGTCCGGTACGCCCACCGTCGCCTCGATCCGGTCGAACGGCGCCCGATCGGCGACCCCGGCCCACCCGTCGCCGGCCCGTACGTCCACGTCGATGCCGAGCGAGGCGAGCCGACGCGCGGCCGCGCCGGCGAGTTCGGCCGACACGTCGATGCTCACCACGCCGACGTCGGGGCCGACCAACCGGGACAGCAGCGCGGTGTTGTACCCGCTCCCGGTGCCGATCTCCAACACCCGCAGCCCCGGCCGCACATCGAGCTGTTCCAGCATCAAGGCGATCATCGCCGGCTGGCTGACCGTGCTGTCGGGCAGCCCGCGTTCGTCGGTGGACAACACCACGACACGGTCCTGGTACGCCTCGTCGAGCGTCGTGGAGCCGGGCGTGAAGACCTCGCGCGGCACCGCGGCCATGGCGTCCTCGACGGCGTCGGTGCGGATGCTGCCGGAATCGCGCAATCGTCGCACCAGAGCCGCCCGCAGCCGTACGGCCAAACGCTCGTCGTCCATGGCCCCCGTGTACCCACGCAAAGCTCACGAAGCACGCCCTTCGCCACTCTTGTCCGCGCCGGGGGGCGGCTTGGACCATGGGCGGTAGCGATACGTGGCCGGCGTACTCGCCGGCGGGATGGGGGAGCACGATGTCCTACGACGAGAGCGTCCACATCGACGCGCCGGCGGAGCGGGTCTGGGCGGTCCTGATCGACGTCGAACAGTGGCCCACCTGGACTCGTTCGATGTCCGTCGTGCGCCGCCTCGACGCGGAGCCGTTCGGCGTCGGCAGCAGATTCCACGTCAAGCAGCCGCGACTGCCCGCGGCGCGTTGGCTGGTCACCGACCTGGAGCCCGACCGCTGCTTCACCTGGATCACCCGCAGCGGCGGGGTGACCACGGGATCGCCGACCATCGGATCGAGCCGGGCGAGGAGGGGGTGACCTTCACCCTGACGCTGCAGCAGAGCGGTCTGCTCGCCCCCGTGGTGGGGATGTTGGCGGGCGGCCTGACCCGGCGATACCTGCGGATGGAGGCGGAGGGCCTCAAGCAGCGCAGCGAACGTGCGCATCGACCGGTCGGAGACTGAACGGCAGGGACCGGGCGGCCGACGGCCGGGCGCTCGACGGCCGGGCGGTCGAGGACCGGGCGCTCGGGGGCCAAGCGTGCGGAGACCAGGCGCTCGGGGGCCGAGCGCTCGGAGACCAGGCGCTCGGAGGCCAAGCGCTCGGAGACCAGGCGTGAGGCGGGTCGGTGCGCGATGTCCGACGGCGGCCCGCCTCACCGGGCCCACGGTCACGGGTGGGCGGCGCGTGACCCGGTTCTGGCGGTGATCTCGTCCCGGGTCAGATACGCGTCGGTCTTCTCCAGGTTGCCGATCCGGCCGTCCAGGTCGGACATGAAGCCCAGCCGGACCAGGTCGTCACCCGCGAACGCGTGCTGAACCCAGTTGGACAGCACCCGCGTGCGGGCCCGCAGCGACGGGACCGTCATCAGGTGATAGCCGCGGGTGATCGCCTGCGCGGGGAGGCCGCGCATCTCATGGCCCAGCGGGCGGGCCACCGCCTGGGTGCCGCCGAGGTCGACCACCAGGCCCAAGTCCTTGTGCCGGAACGGGCGCAGTTGTTGCCCGCGCAGCGACCCGACCACGTTGGCCGCGGCGATCTTGGCCTGCCGGTGCGCGTACTGCGCGGTGGGCGGGCACAGCGCGCCGTCGCCCTTGGCGAGGTCGGGCACGGCCGCCGCGTCGCCGAGCGCGAACACGT
>NZ_WWJX01001573.1 GCF_009865215.1 Streptomyces sp. SID3343
CGTCACCACTCGCTGACGCCCCCGCGACGCGCGTTCGGCAGCGCCAACGCGCGGACGCGCGACGGGGGTTCGCCCATGCTCGTGGATGCTCGCCTCGTCGCGCAGCCCTCGGTGGGTCAGGCCGCGCGTGCGGTGCGGGCCGCGACCGCGGTGTCCGGCTGGTCGGCGAAGACGCCGTCGAGACCGAGACCGTAGAACAGTTCGTACTCGGCGGTGATGTCACCGCGGGCGTTCGGGTCGGTGCCGATGCGGAAGTCCGCCGGCAGGAACTGGTTTTCCGCGCGGAACGTCCAGGCGTGCACGATCAGTCCGGCGCGGTGCGCGTCGCGGATCACGGTGGTCGGGGCGAGCAGCTTGCCGGCGGCATCACGCGGGACGATCAGGTTCTTGTTGGTGCCGATGCCGTCGGCGTAGGTGCCGATCCACTTCAGGTTCTCGGGGCTGATCAGGTCCTGGTACGTGCGCGGGTCGTTCGCGACCACCAGGTCGTACGGCCGACCCGTCGCGTCGAGCAGTTGGACCAGTTCGACGTCGATCATCCGGTCGAGCTTGCGCAGGTTCGCCGTCTCGAAGGACTGGATGTACACCTTGTCCTTGCGGCCGGTGAGCCGGTTGTGCTTGAGCACCCGCACCAACGGCTCTTCGAGCGGCAGGCCGATCGACTGGAAGTAGGTCGGGTGCTTGGTCTCCGGGTAGATGCCGATCGTCCGGTGCAACCGGCGGCCCTCGGTGCGCGCGAGGTCGAGGACCTCCTGGAACGTGGGCACCTCCAGCTTCCCGTCGAACGCGGTGTTGGTGGGCCGGACCTGCGGCAGCCGCTCCTTGGCTCGCAGCGTCTTGAGCTCGGCGAGGGTGAAATCCTCGGTGAACCACCCGGACACGGGGGTGCCGTCGATGGTCTTGGTCGCCTTGCGCGCGGCGAACTCCGGGTGCGCCGAGACGTCGGTGGTACCGGAGATCTCGTTTTCGTGCCGGGCGACCAGCACTCCGTCCCTGGTGGACACGAGGTCGGGCTCGATGTAGTCGGCGCCCATCCGGATCGCGAGACGGTAACTCTCCAGGGTGTGCTCGGGCCGGTAGCCGCTCGCGCCCCGATGGCCGATCACGATCGGGTCGGCCGACGGCCGCCACGACGCGCGGGACGTGTCGTCCTGGGCCGCGGCGGCGGGCACCGCGATCACGGTCGCCAACAGCACGCCGGCCACGCCGAGTGCGGGAAGGATTCGTCGCAACGCCATCTCCTGTCGTCCTGACGCGGGGGAAACCGCGCGAGAGCACCGAGCGTGCAGAGGGAATCGAGTCAATCGGCAACAGGCGACGCGTGGTCGGGGCGCGCCCGGCGCGGGGGTGAATGTCGGAAGAACAGCCGGCCGGGAGGGGCGTTGGGCTCCGACGCTTCGTGAGGCGGCCTCCGACCCTTCGTGAGGCGGTTTGGGACGTCGTGCGAGGCGTTCTCGGACGTCTCGTGCGCTGTGCTCGAAGGTGGTGAAAAAAAGATCGTCGGGATCGGGAACCTGGGGGAAGGCCGTGCGTCTGGATGTGCGTCACCACCCGGTGGCGGTCCCCGTCTGCGGACGGTGACCCGTTCGAAGTCCCTCAAGGAGCACGGTGTTCATACCTTCCCCGCGCCGTACGACCGTTTCGCCCACCGGCGGACGCGCCCCCGTTCGGGCCGGTCGGGTGATCGGCGCCGGCTTCGTGCTGGCCGCCTCACTGGTTGTGCTGCCGCAGGCCGCGGCCTTCGCCACCGAGCC
>NZ_WWJX01001574.1 GCF_009865215.1 Streptomyces sp. SID3343
TCTGGCTCTGGCTCTGGCTCCGGCTTTGGTTCTGGTTCCGGCTCTGGCTCTGGCTCCGGCTTTGGTTCCGGCTCGGACGACTCGGAGCGTTGGCCGGACGTGGTCGATCGTGGCCAGGCCATGGTCGAGGCCGCATCGATCGCACTGGCCCTGCATCTGACGAAGGGTCAGCTGTGGGACGCGCTGGACGAGGCCACCCGCGAACAAGCGGCGACCTGGCTCGCCGGCGCCCTGCGGCACGAGCCGGTCGACAACAACTGGTGGCTGTTCCCGGTGGCGGTGGGCACGTTCCTGGAGGCGGCCGGCTTCTTCCCCGACGAGTCCCGCGCCGCGATCGAGCGCGGCCTCGCTCGGATCGAGGACTGGTACGTCGGCGACGGCTGGTACACGGACGGCGCGGGACGCTGCTTCGACCACTACAACGGCTGGGCCATGCACCTGTACCCGCTGCTGTGCGCGGTGGCCGCGGGCTCGACACCGGATCGGATCGCCCGAGAGCGGCTGCGCATTTTCCTCGACGGCTACGGGTTGCTGTTCGACCGCGAGGGCGCGCCGCTGCACCAAGGGCGGTCGCTGACCTACCGGTTCGCGGCGGCGGCACCCCTGTGGATGGGCGCCCTCACCGACGCGACACCGCTGGCGCCCGGGGCGACCCGGCGCCTGGCCAGTGGTGTGCTGCGGCACTTCCTGGACCGGGGCGCAGCGCGCGACGGGCTGCTGTCGCTGGGCTGGTACGGCCCGGACGCCGCGACGATCCAGCCCTATTCGGGCTCGGCCTCGCCGTACTGGGCGGCCAAAGGCTTCGTCGGACTGCTGCTCCCCGACGACCACGAGGTGTGGACCGCGAGGGAGTTGCCCGGTCCGGCCGAAGGTCTTGACGTCGGGCGGGGACTGGCCGGGCCGGGGCTGCTCGTACACGCCGGCCGAGGCGTCGCCCGCCTGGTCAATCACGGCAGCGACCACCAACAGGGCGACGCCACGGCGCCGGACGATCCGCTGTACGCGCGCCTGGCGTATTCCACCCTCACCGGCCCCACCCGAGCCGGCGATCCGGCGGACAACCACGTGGGCCTGGTCCTCGACGGCCGGGTGACCGAGCGCGGCCTGATCGAACCCTTGGGCGCGGGCGCGGGATGGGCGGCTTCCGCCCACATACCGACCACGGCCGTCCCGAACGCGCGGATCGAGTCGGTGAGCGTGGTGCGGGGCCCGTACGAGGTGCGGGTACATCGGATCGAAGCCCCGGCCGGAACGGCCGTACGGGAAACGGGTTGGGCGCCCGCGGGAGAGTCCGACGACGCGCTTCGGTCGTCGGTGGCCGGCGTCGACGCCGAGGTCGCCACCGCCTCGGTCCGCAGCACGCTGAGTGGCGTCCTCGGCTGGGAACGGGCGAGCGTCCTGGCGGCCCCGCACGGAACCGCGTACGGCGAGTGGGCGATGGTGCCGGCGCTGGAGGGCACGGTGTCACGGGGGCTGTCCGCAAGCGTCGTGTCGCTGACGTGGACCGACGCCCCGACGACCCCGGCACCGCAGGTGACCGCGGCAGTGACGGGAGTTGCGGGGGGAGCCGGGGTCGACGTCTCGTGGGGCGACGGGACAGTGGACCGGATTCGGCGGGATCGCACCGGCGTGTGGTCGGTGAGCCCGATCGGGTAAGTCCCGGCTGGGAGCGGCGCGTTGGGGGTGGATCGAGTGTTCGGTGTCGCG
>NZ_WWJX01000163.1 GCF_009865215.1 Streptomyces sp. SID3343
GTGCCGTTGCTGCGCATCCGCGAACGCCTGCACCCGCGCGTGCCCGGCGGGGTCGCGTGCTGGACGGTGCTCGGCAGCGGCGTCGGGGCCGCCGACCACTGCGGGTTCGCGGTGGATCCGCGCCGACACGAGGACGTGCGCGCGTGGCTGGCCTCGATGGCGCGTGGGCGCACGATGGTGCTGCCGCACCTCGATCCGGCGACGGGTGATCCGTACCTGCCGCCGGGCGCGCGCGAGATCGAGCGCACCGCGTGTCCGGTGATGCCGGCGGATCCGGCCGCGCTCGGTTCGGCCCGGCATCGGCAGGGTGTGCGGCGCAAGGCACGCAAACTCGTGGACGAGGGCGTCACGTTCACGTGGGTGGCCCCCGACGAGATGACGCCGGACATCTTCGACGACCTGCTGCGGCTGCATCGGCTGCGCCGCGACGCGATCGGCGGGGCGAGCGCGTTCGACCACTCGCGGCGTCCGCTGCACGCGGCCCTCGCCGCGCGGGCCGCGCCGGATCGGGGGCCGTGCGCGTTGGTCGCCCGGGATCCGGTGGGTGCGCCGATCGGCGTTCTGTACGGCTTCCTGTGGCAGGACACGTTCGCCTACTACCAGTTGGGGTGGGACCCCGGGTACGCCAAGGCCAGTCTGGGCACGGTGCTCTTCCACGAGACGTTGACCGCGCTCGCGGCGCGCGGTGTGCGCACCTTCGATTTCCTGCGCGGGGCGGAGGAGTTCAAGCACCGGTTCGGTGCGACGGATCGGTACGACACGACGTGGCTGGTAGGACGCGGCGTGGGCGGGGCGCTGCTCGGCGCGAAGGCCGCGGCGCGCGGGATGCGGAACGGACATCGGGGGGAATCGTGAAAGACGGCAGGGATCGGATCAAACTCGTCCACGTGGTCTGGCGGTTGAGCGTGGGCGGTGGCATTCCGCAGGTCAGCCGGCAGGTGCTCGCCGGTTTGGACCCCGCGCGGTTCGACTGCCACGCGATCACCGCGCGACCGGCGCTCGCCGAGGACGAACTCGGCGAGCTCGGCCCGCATGTGACGGTCCATCCGCTCGATCACGTGGGCCCGACGAGACCTCGGGACGAGGTGCGGTTGGGGGTGCGGATCGCGGGCTTGGTGCGCGAGTTGCGGCCCGACGTGCTGCACGCGCACAGCGGCACCGCCCGGCTGTCCCTGCCGGCCGCTCTCGGCTCTCCCAGGATGCCCCGGGTCCTGGAGGTGCACGAGCCACTCAAGGACGGCCTGCACTCGAAGCTGACCAACGGGATCGAGGTCGCCATGGTGCGGGCGGCGGGCTTTCGCCCGTTCGCGCACTCGACTCACGTGCGCGATGCCACGGCCGACATCGTGGGGTGGCGCCCGGGTCGCATTCCGCTGGTGCCGTTGGGAGTTCCGGTGCACATACCCGACCCGGACGCGGGCCGCGCGCTGCGCGCCGAGTTGGGCATCTCGGCCGAGACGCTCGTGGTGGTCGGCGTCGGCCGGGCCACCCAGAAGAACATCCCGCTGATGGTCCGGGTCGGCGCCGACGTGGTGCGTAAGCTCGGCGACACGGGACCGCCCGTGGTGTTCTTGATCGTCGGCCGTCAGGACCCGCAGATCCCCGCGCTGATCGAGGAGTTGGGGGTCGGTAGGCACGTGCGGGTGGTGCCGCCGCTGCCTCGGCTCACCGACGCGTTCGACGCGGCCGACCTGTTCCTGTCCACGTCGCACTACGAGGGCTTCGGGCTCGCGGTCGCGGAGGCGATGGTCGCGGGCATTCCGGTCGTGGGCACCGCGGTGGGCGGGGTCACCGACGTGGTCGCCGACGGCGTCACGGGCCGACTGGTGCGCGCGGGCGATCGGCCGGGCCTGGTGGCGGCCTGTCGTGAACTGCTGACGAACCACGCCCTGCGCGCGCGGATGGGCGTCGCCGCGCGCGAGCGGGTGCTGGCGCGGTTCACCCGCGGACACATGATCGCGGGCTTCGCCCAGGTCTACGAGCGCGCGGCGCTGCGGGCGCGGTAGCCGGGGGCCGGTGGTCGGGCGCCTGTGGTCGGCG
>NZ_WWJX01001575.1 GCF_009865215.1 Streptomyces sp. SID3343
GTCGTCGCCGACGCGTGCGGCGATGGCGACGCGCAGGCCGAGTCGGGCGGCGCCGCACGCGGTGATCGCGGCGGAGCCGCCGAGGGTGAGCAGGCCGGTGGGCACGAGTTGTTCGCGTTGCCCGAAGGCCAACGGCTCGTCGAGCGGACCGACCACGACATCGGGATTGGCGTCGCCGATGACGAGAAGGTCGAAGGTGTGCGGCATCGGACTTCCTGGGATGAGGTGCGAGGCGTGCGCGCGGACGCGCCGGGTGGGTCGGGGACTTCGGGCGGGGCCGAGGCCGAGGCGGGCGAAAACAGGGCGGCGGCGAGCCGTCAGCCCTTGAGCCCGCTGGAGGTGATGGATTGGATGAACGACTTCTGTGCGCCGAGGAAGGCGATCAGCACGGGCAGCACGGTGATCACGTTGCCCGCCATGACGGCGGACCACTTGGTGTGGTGCTGGCCCTGGAAGGTGGTCAGCCCCAGTTGGAGGGTGTATTGGGTGTCGTGGTTGATCGCGATCAGTGGCCAGGTCAGGTCGTTCCACGTGGTGAGGAACGTCAGGACGGCGACCGTGCTGAGCGCGGGTCTCGACAGCGGCAGCACGATGAGGAAGAGCACGCGCATGCGCGAACACCCGTCGATCCAGGCCGCCTCCTCCAGTTCCCGGGGCAGGGAGAGGAAGAACTGCCGGAGCAGGAACACCGCGAACGGGGTGACCAGCGAGGGGACGATCAGCGCACCTAGGGTGTCGATGAGCCCGAGCTGCTTCATGATCAAAAACGTCGGGATCATCGTGAGCTGGAACGGGATCGCCATGGTGGCCAGCATCAGCACCATCAGGGCCCGCGAACCGGCGAACCGCATCCGGGCGAACGCGTAGCCGCCCAGCGTGCCGAACACCAGGTTGGAGGCGACCGCGACCGCCGAGACGATCAGCGAGTTCGCGAACCACCGCGGGAACATCGCGTTGCCCAGGACGTAGTGGTAGCCACCGAGGTGGATCCCGGACGGCCACAGCGCGGGTGGGAACCGGTTGATCTCGGCGTCGCTCATCACCGAGCTGAGCACGAGCCAGAACAGCGGCAGCGCGAAAAGGATGGCCAAGGGTGCGAGCAGCAGGTGCCAGGCGCTGAACGGCAACTTCTTGCGGCGCGGGCTCGGCGTCGAGTCCGGCGCGGCCTGTGGGCGGGCGCTCTCGGGCGCGGAGGCGGTCACGGCGCTCATCGGGCGCTCCCCTCGACACCGGTGGCCTTGCGGCGCCGCACCAGTCGCTGGCCCACGCCGATCACCAACAGGGCGAGCGCGAGCACGTACGCGGCGGCGGCACCGTAGCCGGCGGTGAAGTTCTTGAACGCCTGCTCCCACACGAAGTAGACGACGGTGGTGGTGGACCCGAGTGGACCGCCCTTGGTGGTGACGTAGACCAGGTCGAAGACTTGGAGGGCTTTGATCGTCTGCCACAGCAGCAGGAAGACGCTGACGGGGGTGAGTGTCGGCAGCACCACGTGGCGCAGCAGGTGCAGGCGTCCCGCGCCGTCGAGTCGGGCGGCCTCCAACAGCGAGGGTGGTACGTCCTGGAGGGCGGCGAGGTAGATCACCACGCAAAAGCCCGTACCGCTCCACACCGAGATCACCACGAGCACGGCGAGTGCCTGGTTGGTGTCGGTGAGGAATCCCTGGGAGGGCAGACCCAGCGCGTGCAGCAGGGAGTTGGCCGCGCCGAACTGGGGGTCCAGGATGAACGAGAACAGCACGCCCTGGGCCGTCTCGGAGATGATGAACGGGACGAAGATGAGGGTGCGGTACAGGCCGACCAGGCGGATCCGCCGGTTCAGCGCCAACGCGAGGAACAGGCCGAGCGCCATGCTCAGCGGTACGTACAACACCGTGTACAGCAGCGTGTTGCGGACGGCCTGGCTGAAGTGCGGGTCCTGGGTGAGCGCGTCGTAGTTGTCGAGGCCGACCCAACGGCTGGGCGTCACCAGGTCGTCGGCCCGGAAGGACAGCATGAGCGACCACACGAAGGGCACCACGCTCAGTCCCACGATGACCAGGACGGCGGGAGAGATGTACGCCCAGGCGGTCGCCGACTCGCGGCGCCGCTTGCGGCGCGTCTCACGCTGTCGACGGTCGTGGTCCGACAGCGTCAGTGGAGCGGGTGGAGATGACATGGAAATGCTCCTCAACGCGGTATGACGAGGGCGGCCTTGGCGGCGGCGGCGCAGCGACTCAGTGCGCGCTCCGGGCTGCTCTTGCCGAGCAGGACGGAGACGATGGCCTCCCCGAGCGCCATGGAGATCTGCGGGTAGGCGGGGTGCACCGGGCGGACCCGGGCCGTCTCCAGGGCCTTGGTGAACACGCCCAGGCCCTCGACCTCGGTGGTGTGGTTCCGCCACTCGGGCATGCCCTCGCTGCCCCGGCTGAGCGGCAGACTGCCGCTGCGGACGTCCCACTGGACATCCTGCTCGGGCTGGGCCAGCCAGGACACGAACGTGCGGGCGGCGCGCACTCGGGCGGTGCCGTTGTCGAAGACCGTCCAGGTGTCGGGTCCGGAGATGGTGATCGGTCGTCCGCTGTAGCTGGGCAGCGGTACGACGTGGTAGTCGACCTGCGCCTGGATGATGTCGGGGAGCTGCCACGGGCCGGTGAGGACCATGCCCATCCGGCCGGAGTGGAAGACCTGGTACATCTGCTCGCTGCCGGGTTTCGGGTCGATGTACATGCTCTTGGCGCGGGCGAGTGCCTCCACGGTGCCCAGGGCGCGGGCTCCGACGTCGCGGAAACCGATGTTGCGGCCGTCGGGGGCGACCACGTCGCCGCCCAGGTCCCACACCATCGGCCACAGGCGCCACACGGTGTCCTCGTCGCCCACGCCCGGCCAGCCGGTGCCGAAGATGCCGCGACCGGAGTCGGTCAGCCGCGCGGCGGTGTCCTGGAAGTCCTGCCAGGTCCAGCCGGGTTCCGGCAGGGGTACGCCGGCGTCGCGGAAGATCTTCTTGTTGCAGACCACGGCCAGCGCGTCGAGCAGGGCCGGCGACGCCCGGACGTGGCCGCGGACGGTGACGCCGTCTCGGGCGGAGTCCCAGTAGTTCTCCCACGGGGTGGGGGCCGAGCGCACCGTGTCGGTCAGGTCGACCACCTGGGGGCTGCGGGCGACGCCGGCGAGGTCGGAGCCGAAGATGTAGGCGACGTCCGGGTAGGAGCCGGATGCGAGGGCCGCGGTGATCTTCTGCAGCATCGCGTCGGCCAGGACGCCGCCGCCGAGGTCGACGCGAATGTCGGGATGGGCGCGGTGGAACATGTCCACCAGTGCTTCGACGGCTTCGCGGCCGGTGTCCGACTGCCCGTGCCACAGTTCGATGGTGACGCGACCGTCGGCGCCCACGCCGTCGTCGGTACCACCGCACGCGGACAGGGCGGTCGCGAGCGCGACGCCGGCGCCGACGCGCAGCAGGCTCCGTCGGGAGAGGCCGGTGCGATGGAGCTGGCCAAGAGCCACTGGACCTCCAGGAAAGCTTCGAGATGGGTGGGGCGGGCCGATCGGGGCGCGTGCGAGGGCGCGCCGGGGCGGCTCGTCCTGGGCGATGGGCGCGCCGACG
>NZ_WWJX01001576.1 GCF_009865215.1 Streptomyces sp. SID3343
ACGCGAACGGGGTGGGCTCCCGGTGGCGGGTGCCTGGTGGCGAGTGCCTGTGGCGGGGTGCCTCGGCGGGGTGCCTGTGGCGGGCGTGGCCCTGACGCGCCAGACATCCGATGTGCTCCAGACATCCGATGTATATCGCGACAGGCGCCCGCCCGTCCAGCATTGATCCGATCAATACCCGAGAGTTCTTCGATCAGTGTCGAAAGATTAGCCACATTCGACGTGTCTGGACAGCCCATTGTGGTGTATACATCGGATGACTGCTGCATTCGAGTGCCAGAGGAGATCCTGTGAAGCTAGTCCGCGTGGGCGAGCCCGGCTGTGAGCGTCCGGCCGTCCTGGACCGTGACGGGTTGCTGCGGGACCTGTCGGGCGTGGTCTCCGACATCGACGCGGCGTTGCTCGCCGACCTGTCGGTGCTGCCGGACCCCGCGTCGTTGCCGGTGCTGGACGCGCCGGTCGGGCTGCGGTACGGACCGCCGCTCGCGCGCCCCGGCAAGATCGTGTGCGTCGGGTTGAACTACCACGACCACGCGCGCGAGACCGGCGCGGAGATACCCGTCGAGCCGATCGTGTTCATGAAGGCCCCCGACACGATGGTCGGCCCCGACGACACGGTGCTCGTGCCGCGCACGTCCCTGGCCACCGACTGGGAGGTCGAGCTCGCGATCGTGATCGGCCGTACCGCCGCCTATCTGACGGCCGATCAGAATCCACTCGACTACGTTGCCGGCTACGCGATCAGCCACGACGTGTCCGAGCGCGACTTCCAGCTGTCGCGCGGCGGCCAGTGGGACAAGGGCAAGAACTGCGCGACGTTCAACCCGTTCGGACCGTGGCTCGTCACAGCCGACGAGGTGCCCGACCCGCAGGCGCTCACGCTGACCCTGAGCGTCAACGGCATCCTCCGGCAGAACGGGTCGACGGCGGACATGATCTTCCCGGTGGCGTTCCTGGTCGAGTATCTGTCGCAGTTCATGACGCTCCACCCCGGAGACGTGATCAACACGGGCACGCCGGCCGGGGTCGCCCTGGGGCAGCCCGAGCCCAAGCCGTACCTGCGCGCGGGCGACACCGTCGAGTTGGCGATCAGCGGTCTGGGCGGACAGCGGCAGACCTTCGCCGACGCCTGACCGGTTCGACGTGTCCCGGCCCTTCGGGGCTCCCGGCCCGCCGGACACCGTCGAGATGCGCGACGGCC
>NZ_WWJX01001577.1 GCF_009865215.1 Streptomyces sp. SID3343
CGGCCGCCGCCGGTTGCCGCGACTGACCCGGGCTGCCGCGACCGACGTCGACGGCCGCGTCAGGGCGCCTTTCGGCGTCGCGTCAGGGCGTGTTCCACGTCAGCAGCACCGGCGTCTCGCGCTCGTGGCCGAGAGTGGAGAGCCGAGCCGTCTCCAGCCGGAACAGCCGACCGTCCTCGGGCGGCAGCCCGAGCCAGCGGGCGGTGAGCACCCGCAGCAGGTGTCCGTGCGCGACCAGCACCACGTCGCGGCCGCCCGCCAGGACCGGCCGAGCCCGCTCCAGCACCCGGTCCACGCGGCGACCCACATCGGCGATCGACTCGCCCGGGTGCTCGGCATCGCCGGGGATCACGCCGTCGCGCCACAGATACCAACCGGGCACACTTTCGCGGATCTCGTCGGTGGTGATCCCCTCGTAGCCGCCGTAGTCCCACTCGACCAGATCGGGTTCGATCTCGGTGCCGGTGATCCCGGCCAGTTCGGCGGTGTGCCGGGCCCGCCCGAGCGGGCTCACCAAAGCGAGCCCGAAGGTTCGCCCCGCGAGGGCGTCCGCGACGGCCTTGGCCTGCGTCTCGCCCGCCGCGGTCAGGGCGATGTCGGTCAGACCCGTATGCCGCCCGGTCCTGCTCCACTCGGTCTCGCCGTGTCGCACGAGCATCAGTTCACTCATGTGATCCATCCCATCACGTGGCCTTGACGGCGGCGCGCCGACCGCTTAGTACTCTCCCTGAATGCTCGTAGCCGCCGCGGTAGTCCCGTGTCCCCCGATGATCGTGCCCGAGTTGGCCCGCGGGGCCGTCGCGGAGCTCGACGCCCTGCGCGCGGCATGTGACGAGGCGGTCGCCGAACTGGCGAGGGCCGCGCCCGACCGTCTGGTGGTGGTGGGCAACGGACCCACCGAGGCACTCCTGGACGCCGGTGGGATCGGCTCCTTCGCGCCCTACGGGGTCGACCTCGACGTGTGCCTGGGGGCGGGCTCGATCACGGCCCTGCCGCCCGCGCTGGCGATCGGCGCGTGGCTGCTCGCCCGTTCCGCGTGGGGTACGCCCGACAGCGCGCCCGGTCCGGTCTCCGGCGCCGTGGTGGCCGCCGACGCCGAT
>NZ_WWJX01001578.1 GCF_009865215.1 Streptomyces sp. SID3343
GGTGATCGCGGCGGTGACCGGCCGACCCGGGCCGAACCCGCGGCCGTTGACGGTCACGGTCTGCCCCGGGCGGATGGTCGCGGGCGAGGCGACGGCCACCGGCCTGCCGTGAGGATCGGGACCACCCGGCCCCGGATCGCCCGGCCCCGGGCCCCCGGGCCCAGGATCCTTGGGACCGGGATCGGCCGGGACGACCGGCTCGACCGGTGCCGGGTCGCGAACACCGATGTGCCCGAACACCGGTACGCCGAGGCCGAGTACCGCCTGGGCGGTGGAACGGCGCCATTGGTCGCGGGTGACGTCGTCGACACCGTTGGCACGGGCGTCGACCAGCGCGTCGGCGTTGTAGGCGAGCGCGCCGGCGTCGCGGCCCTCGGTCAGGGCCATCGACCGCAGCCACGCCGCGGCCCGCGCGGTCTGGTCCCGTTGGCCGGTGGCGGCGAGGGTCTGGGCGATCAGGCCGGTGGAGTTGGCGTTCACGGCCGCGGTGGGGCCGGTCCCGCCGAACGCCCCGGTCGTGGCGTCCTGCTTCGACAGTAGCCAACCCACCGCCCGGGCAAGGGAGTCGGCCACCTGTGGTGTCCGGGGCACGGTGAGCAGCGCCTGAACGACCAGGGCGGTGGTGTCGGCGTCCGACAGGCACGACGTGCCGTCGCCCGGCATCAGTCGATAGCCTCCCGACGCGCATTGGGTGCGCAGCAGATACCGGACGGCCTCCTCCGGCACGCCGCGCTTGGTGCGGGCCAGGGCCAGGACGGAGTACGCCTGCCCGAAGGTGTTGGCGTTGTCCGCCACGTACGGGTTGCGGTCGGCGAAGCGGCCGGTGTCGGCGCCCGTGGTCACCATGAGGGAACGCAGCCCGGCTTCCGCGTCGAGTCCGCCGATCGCGGTGACGTCCCGGCCCTGGGCGGCGAGTGCGAGGGTGAGTTTGGCCAGTGGGCCGGCCAACAGCACTCCCGGCTTGCCCTGTCCGTCCCACGTGACGTAGGCGCCCGCCGTGGCCGAGAGACGATCGGCG
>NZ_WWJX01001579.1 GCF_009865215.1 Streptomyces sp. SID3343
TCGCCCGGACCCTGATGGCGCTCGACCTGACCCCCGAACGCATGCTCGCCCGGCTCGACCTGGCCGCGCGCGACCTGGAGGACGACCAGGTCGCCACGTGTCTGTGCGCCGTCTACGACCCGGCCGAGGCCACCTACACCCTGGTCAGCGCCGGCCACCCGCCGCCGCTGCTGATCACTCCGGACGGCCACGCGTCGTTCGTGGACGTGCCCGTCGGCGCGCCCATCGGCGCCGGCGTCATCCCCTACGACCCGCTGCGCCTGTCCGTCCCGCCGGGCAGCCGACTCGTGCTCTACACCGACGGGCTGGTCAAGTCGCGTACCGAGGACATAGACGTACAACTCGCCCGACTGCGCACGCGCGCCGCCGGGATGGCTCCCTCCGAGTTGGACGCCTGTACGCTCGGCGATCTCGTACCCGACGGCGGCGCGCGGTTCGACGAGGCCGTGATGCTGGTGGCCGCCACGCAGGAAACGCTCCTGGGCACCGACCTGCAGACGTGGAACCTGCCCGCGCACGGCTCGGCGGCCGGCGCCGCCCGCAAGCTGGTCCGGGACCAGCTCGACGTCTGGCACCTCGAAGACCTCACGGACGTCACCGAACTCGTGGTCAGCGAACTCGTCGGCAACGCGCTGCGCTACGGGGGCGCCCCGGGACAACTGCGACTGCTGCGGCACGACCGCCTGGTGGTCGAACTCTCCGACACCGGACCGGATCTGCCCCAGATCCAACACTCGTCGCTCAGCGACGAAGGCGGCCGCGGGCTCCAGTTGATCAACATGCTGTGCCGGGGCTGGGGTTCGTGCCGCACCCCCACCGGCAAGATCGTCTGGGCCGAACAGGACATCCCGTAGGACGGCCTACTGTTTGTCGCCGACGAGCGGCCCGAACACCTCCCGGTTGCACCGGTGTTCGGGCCGCATCCGGCGTCACCACCCCGTGCCGGAGCGCCCGATCAGACGTTGTGGACTCGGAACCGGGAGACGGTGAAGTCGGTGGGATCGCCCTCGTCGTGGACCCAGTTGAACGAGACCTGGAAACCGTCGTCGGTCGAGCCGAACTCGAAGTTGATGTGCCCCTGTTCGTTGCCGTTCTTGGCCGCGACGTCGAAGCCGGTGGTGCCCCCCGCCGCCACCGGGGCGCCCTGCGGGATGGCCGCCTTGCCGTCGAGGTCGTTGGTCGAGGTGCTGGTGCCCTCGTAGAGCAGTTGCGAACCCCGGTAGTCCAGCGTGCCGTCCGCGTTCGGCCGGACCTCGATCCGGCTTTCCAGCCGCACCTCGCCGCCGCAGAAACTGTCCCGCCGGCTCTCGGTCCACCGGCCGACCGGCGCCATCAGGTCGTACCAGAAGTAGTCGCCGCCGCTGCCTTCACAGCGCGTGTAGCTGCTGCCGCCCTCGTGGTCGTACAGGTTCACCCAGCCCTCCAGGCCGACGTGCCGGTAGACCACCGGCGTGGTCGTGCCGCCGCCCCCCGTGCCGCCGCCCCCGCCGCCGCCCGGCTCGCAGTCCTGGCAGCGCTCCGCCGACGCGGAGCCGATCGTGAGCATGCCCGCCGCCAGCGTGGTACCGGCCGTGAGCACCGCCGCCTTGCGTATCCGACGCCAAACCTTGTCCCGCATGGATCCGATCCCCCTCGTTGGTTCGTTCGTTGTCGTGTCGATCGGCCGCTCGCTCGGCCACCGTCCGTTTCCCCCGGGCCGGGCCGCGCCGTCCGATCGTTGCTGCGACGCGCTCAGAAGTTCTCGACGGTGATGTTCGACTTGCCGTCGTCGGCGGCGCCCTCGCCGCTGTGCACGTACACGAGCGCCCCGCCGGACCCGCTCGCCGCGATGGTCGGCAGGATCTTGCTCGCCTCGCCGTCCAGGTCCTGCGTCTGGTAGTTGGTCCCCTCGAACAGCTTGAGGCGCACCACCGCCTGCATCGTTCCGTCGGTCGCCGGGAAGACGTCCACGTACGTCTCCAACCGCACCTCGCCGCCGCAGAAGCTGTCCCGCCGGCTCACCGTCCACTGTCCGATCGGGGCGGCCAGCTCGTACTCGAAGGCGTCGGTGCAGTGCTTGTTGTCGCCGAAGATGCCTTCGGCGTCGGTGGTCGCGGTGGTGCCGATCAGCCGAACGTGCCGGGTGGGGGTACTCGTACCGCCCCCGCCGCCCGTCCCGCCGCCACCGGTGGTGCCACCTCCGCCGGTGGTTCCGCCGCCACCACCGCCCGGCTCGCAGTCCTGGCAGCGCTCCGC
>NZ_WWJX01001580.1 GCF_009865215.1 Streptomyces sp. SID3343
CGAAAGCCGGGTCTCGACCCCGACCGAAACCCCGGCCCCACCCCCGACCGAAACCCGGGCCACATCGCGCCCGAAGCCGGTTCCCACCCCACCCGGAGACTCCCGCCGGCCGAGTACTACGCGTCGCTACCTCGGCACATCGCCGCCGCCGGTGTGATCCTGCGCGACGACGACCACCGCATCCTGCTCGTGGAACCCCTGTACGGCGACGGCACGTGGGAGATCCCCGGCGGAGGGGCGGACCCCGGCGAACTGCCCTGGGACACCGCGCGCCGCGAGATCGCCGAGGAACTCGGCCTCGACCTCACGCCCGGCCGACTGCTCGCCGTCGACTGGGTGCCGGCGTTGCCGGACGGTCGGCCCGCACTCGCGAACCACGTGTTCGACGGTGGCACGCTCGGCACCGCCGACGCCGAGCATCGGATCCGCCTCGACCGAAGCGAATTGCGCTCGTGGCGCTTCGCCGAACCCAGCGCGTGGCAGCGGCTGATGGCCCCGCACATGGCCCGGCGTCTCGACGCGTGCGCGCGAGCCCTCACCACCGGCGAAACCGCCTACCTGCACTGCGGCATCCCCCCGAATACCTCCTGATCCGAACATCCCCGTTTCGGGCCCGGGCCCGCCCCGAACCACCGACTCCACCTCCGCGACCCGGAGTTCGTGGCGGTATCACCCAAAGCCGTACCGCCCCGGAGCCGTGCCTCCGCAAAGCCCTACCGCCTCGGGGCCGTGCCGAACTCCCGCGTGACGGCCGTGGTGAAGTCGAAGGTGGCCGCCCCTTCGCGCCCGCCGGTCAGGCGGGCACAGGCGCCCCGGTCGG
>NZ_WWJX01001581.1 GCF_009865215.1 Streptomyces sp. SID3343
CGGGCGGCAGCGCGGGGAATCCGCCGCGCCGGCCCTGGAGCGGGATCGCCTGGTCGGGCGCGGCCGGGATGGGCGGCAGCAGTTCGGTGGGCATGTCGTCCGGGACGGCGCGGCCGGCGCCGGGGCGGTCGCGGACGCTGGTCGAGCGGCCTTGGGCGTCCGTCGTGCGACCCTGCGCATCCGTTGCTCGGCCCTGGGCGTCCGTCGCGCGGCTCTGCGCGGGGATCGGGGTCGGCGGGATGGAGAGCCGGCGACGGGCTTGGGCGCCCTGCGGTGTGGCGGTGCCGTTGGCCCGCCCCGATGCGGCGGCCGGGGCTTCGGCGGGGGCGCTCGCGGGGGTGGGCCGCTGGGGCAGGGCCGTGGGCGGGCTCGGTTCGCCGTTGTCGCCGTGGTCCGGGGTATGCGTTTGGGACACGCCGCGGTGCGAGCCGGAGGGGCCGGCCGAGGACTCGTTGGACTCGTGGGCGTCCCGGGACGGTCGGCCGCGACGGGATCGCGGCGGATAGACCGCCTCGAACGCGCCGCTGTTGTTGCGCGCGGCCTCCTCGGCGTCGTCGTATCCGCCGGAGCCGGGCCGCTCGTGCTGCCCTTCGACGGCGCTCGCGGGTACGAGCGGGACCGGCGCCACGGTGCCCGGCGGCAACGCGAACGGGCCCTGCGGCGCGG
>NZ_WWJX01001582.1 GCF_009865215.1 Streptomyces sp. SID3343
GCCGTCGGACGGACGGGCGGTGCCCTGCGGCCCGCGCGAGTCCTGGGGTGTCATCGGGCTGTGCGTCGTATGCGCCGACGGGGACGCGTCGTCCTCCCACGGGCGCAGCGCGACCAGGGTGCCCAGGGCGGCCACGATCACGACCGCGAGCACGACGAAAAGCAGGGTGCGCTCGAACGACGGGCCCGGCGGAGTCGGCGACAGGGGACCCGGCGGTGGGGGAGAGCCCCCGCGATACCAGTCGGGAGCCGCTGGTACGTCCCGCGCCGGCGGGACACCGTGGACGCCGTGTACGGGTGTGTGCGCCGCGTCGGCGAACGTGCCGCCGGCGGGGAACGGCGAGGGACCGCGCTCCTGTTGGAACCAGTCGGCGGTCGGCCCGGCGTCGGCGGGGTGCGCGGCGGTGACGTGCGGGCGCGGATTCGGCGTGGGCGGCGGTACGGGGCCGGGCATCGGCCACGCGGGCGGCGGACCCGGCGGGGC
>NZ_WWJX01001583.1 GCF_009865215.1 Streptomyces sp. SID3343
GGGCGTGTTGCGCGCGTTGGCGGCCGGGCGCGGCGGCGCCGAGTGGGGCTGGTTGGTGGTGGCGTCCGATCTCGCGGACGGGGCCGGCGGCGCGATCGAGTGGCGACGGCTCACCCCGGGCGAACGCACGTGGGTGGCGGGCGTGTTCGCGTTGGCCGCGTGCGAGGCGGCGGTGGCCTTGGGCTTGGCGGGCATCGACGCGGAGGACGCGTGGGACGCGGTGGGCGAACTGCTGGAGTGAGGACTACGCGGCGGCGGCTCCCGGGCGTGGGCCGCCGCCACGCGCGGCGGCCCGCGACGCGGCCGACGATCGGCGGAGCCGTCGTCACCGCGACTACCGCCCGGCGGCCTGGGGTCGGCGCGGCCACGGCGGTTGGGGCGCCGATGTCACTCGGTACCGTGATGTGGATGCCGCCGGCCGTCCGGGTCGCGGCTGCGTCGGCCTCGGCCCGGCCTCGACCCGGGCACGGCGCGGCACGG
>NZ_WWJX01001584.1 GCF_009865215.1 Streptomyces sp. SID3343
GTACCAGTCGGCCGTGCGTCTCGCGGGCGGCCAGTACGTCGTCGGTACGCGCGGCGTGCTCGGTGGCGGCGGCCCGAAGCAGTTCCTGCGCGTGGGCCCCATCGCGCGGTTGCCGCTCCTCGGGCAGCTCGATGTGGTGCTCACGGCCCTCGGCGGGGGCGTGTCGCTCGACTTCCCCGCGCAGTCGGCCCACGAGTTCGGTGGCGGCGTCGGCGCGACCCTCCAACGTGCGCACGTGGTCCTCGGCCCGCCCCGCGGCGGCCAGGCGCGAGGGCCCGTCGGAGCCGTCGAACCCGTCGAGCAGCTCGGCGGCTTGGCGCCGCACCTTCGCGGTGAGCCGGTCCAGCGTGCTCTGCGCGGCGGACTCCTCGCTCTCCGCGCGGGCCTGTTCGGCACGCAGGTCGGCGCCGACCCCGACCTTCTCGTACAGCACGCGGGCGGTGCGATACGCCTCGCGCAGCGCGGG
>NZ_WWJX01000164.1 GCF_009865215.1 Streptomyces sp. SID3343
CGTCACGGCGGCGAGTGGCGTGGCGCCCGTCCCGGCGGCCGGGCGTTCCCGATCGTTCGGCGGAGCTTAAGCGGCGTGTGACCGGGGGTTCGCCCGCCCTCTCTACCGTTTCGATCATGCCTTCGCAGAGATCTTCGTCCCCCTTCCGGCTGCCCCGACGTCACCGTTCCCGGCTGCGCGCCGGCGCCCTGGTCGCGGCCCTGGGCATCGGTACCACCGCCGCGCTCGCGGGTGTCTCGGGCGCCGCCTCGGCCGACTCCGACGCCGCTCGGTCGACCGGTGAGGTGGTGGTTTCGGAGGACTTCTCCGGCGCCGCGCTGCCCGCCGGTTGGCAGGCCGTCGAGGGCGACTGGAAGGTCGAGAACGGCCGGCTCGTCGGCAACTCGGCGAACTCGGCGCAGCAGAGCCGGATCACCTTCGGCCGACACCTCGCGGACTACCGGTTCGAGGCCGTCGCCCGCTTCGAGAGCGCCGCCGACAGCGCCCGCTGGACCGCCTTCGGCCTGGACGTGCCCGCGACCGGGGCGACCCCGTGGTCGATCGCCACCATGCGCACGGGCACCACCGCGGCCAACGGCCTGGAGTTCGCCCAGCGCACCACCGGCAACGCGTGGAACGTCACCGACACCGGATCCGCGCCCACCGCCGCCGGCACCGGGCGCGACGTCAAGGTCGCGGTCGAGGTCCACGACAACCGGGCCCGCCTGGTCGTCGACGGCCGCGAGGCGCTGCGCACCACCCGGGTCCAGCGCACCGCCGACGGCGCGCAGGCCCTCCTCGTCAACGGCGCGCGGGTCTCCTTCGACGACGTCAAGGTCACCAAGCTCGCGCCGGAGGAGAACTCCTACCTGCGCGCCCCCGGCGCGGCGCTCACCGTCGTCGCGCACCGCGGCGCGTCCTCGGCCGCGCCCGAGAACACGCTGATCTCCGACGAGACCGCCCGCCGGGCCGGCGCCGACTGGATCGAAAACGACGTCCAGCCCAGCAAGGACGGCGTACCGCACATCGTGCACGACGACACCGTCGACCGGACCACCAACGGCAAGGGCCGGGTCCGCGACCTGACGTCGGCTCAACTCGCCGCCCTGGACGCCGGTTCGTGGTTCAGCCCGCTGCACACCGGGGCCCGGGTGCCGACCCTGCGCGCCCAGCTCGACGACCTGCGCACGCGCGGCGGCAACCTGCTCCTGGAGATCAAGGGCAAGCACACCAAGGACGAGGTGGCCCGGATCGTGCGGGACGTCCGCGACACCGGGATGAGCGGCCGGGTGTTCGTCCAGAGCTTCGAGGTCGATGCCCTCGAATACACCCGGGAGTTGGCCCCGGACCTGCCGCTGGGCCTGCTCCGGGGCGACCTGGACGCCGATCCGGTGGCGCTCGCCAAGAAGCTCGGCCTCAAGGCGTACAACCCCTCCGCCGCCGGGCTCGCCAAGCGTCCGGGCGCGGTCGCGGACCTGCACAGGGCGGGGGTCGCGGTGATGGTGTGGACGGTCGACGACGCGCCCTCGTGGAAGACCCTGGAGGCGGGCGGCGCGGACGCGATCATCACCAACCGCCCCGCCGAACTGGCCGGCTGGAACGCGGCCTGGCGACAAGGCGGCACGCCGGTACAGCCGGCCGCGCCGACGGTCAAGGTGCTCGCGCCGGCCGCGGGCGCCCTGGTGGAGCGCGCCGCCAACCCGGTCCCCGCGCTCGACACCACCGGCGCCGAATCGGTCCGACTCACCCTGGACGGCAAGGACTTGGCCGCCGGCACGCCGATCGACAGCACCACGCTCGCCCTGGGCGCGCACACCCTGCGGGCCGAGGCCAAGGGCCCCGGCGGTACCACGGTGGTCGACTCGACCTTCACCGTGACCGCGTCCCGGCCCGGCCTCGCCTACCTGATCCTGACCTCGAACGCGGACCGCAACGCGGTGGCCACCTTGACCACGATGGTCGCCCACGACCAGTACGAGGCCCTCGCCCGCTGGGCCGACAACCAGGCCGGCCGCACCATCCCGGCGGACCGCGCCCGCTTGATCGCGGGAGACGCCAGGGCCCTGATCTGACGGGGACGGACCACGCGGCGACCCGCGCACCCCAACCGGCCACTCCCTGAAACCACCGACACCCGCCGCCCGGGACCGAGCGCACCACGCGCCGGCTCCCGGGCGGCGAGTGCGTCCGGGGTACTGCTCTTCGACGAACCGCGATATCGGTACGCGCGCCGTCAAGCCGCGAAGGCGATACGCGCCGTCAGGCCGCGAAAGCGACACGTGCCGTCAAGCTGCGAAAGCAATACGTGCCGTCCGCGACCGGACGCGACGTCACCCGGATCGGGCACGGCGGCGCCCGCAAGTCGAGCATGCCGGCGGCGTCGCGAACAACCGCATTCGGTCGGGCCGGTGCGGGCCGGCCGGCTCGGGTCACGCCCAGCAGGTGACCTCCACCGAATCCGGCTTGGGAAACGGCAGCATGGCCCAACCCGGCGGCCAGTCTCCCTCGCGCTGTTCCGACGCCTCGACCTCCAGACGCCGGGGAACCCGCCGAGCCCACCACCCGGCCTCGTCCTCGGGCCGGCCCGGCCAACCGACCGTGGCCCGGCGATACCGCTCGTCGATGCCGTCGAGTTCCGGCTGTCTGATCGCTCGGACTCGGGCCGGGAGCAGCGGCCAGACTCCCGCCAGGGCACCTCGGCACCAGATGTCGTTGTCGAACTCCGGCGCACACCACGAATAGCCCTCCTCCACCTCCTCGGCGATACCGCTCCAACGCTCGAACAGCGAGCCGAGGGTGACAGTCCGGTCGCCGGCCCGAGCCCGGACGACAGCGGTGACGGCGGCATGCACCGCTGCATACTCCTCGGCGCTCAACGCGAGGTCGTCGACGTTCTCGTCCACTCGATCCATGCGTCGAATATCACCTGCCGACAGCGCTGTGCGCCACCACCTTCCCCCGGCTTCCCACCACCTTTCCCCATCTCCACGCGCCTCCAAGTCGCTTCCAGGTCCCTTCCAGGAGGCCCCGGCGAACCTCTTCGCATCGGAACACTTCACGTCTTGGGGGCCTGCGATGAACCTGAAGAACCTCACCACCGGACTTGCCGCTCTCGGCGGCGCGTTCATCGTCTACATCGGGCTCGGCTATCTGTTCGCGCCGCAGTCGATGGCGTCCGGGTTCGGCGTACCGACGTGGCCACAGCACGACGGCACCGCGTTCCTCGCGGTCAAGGGCGTCCGGGACATCGGGACCGGGCTGGTCGTCTTCGCGCTGCTCGTGACCGGGCACCGCAAGGCCCTCGGCTGGGCGATGGCGGCGATCGCGTTCGTACCCGTCGGCGACATGGTGATCGTGCTTTCCGAAGACGGCTCGGCCGGCACCGCGTACGGGGTCCACGGCCTCACCGCCGCGTCGGTGGCCCTGACCGCCGGCCTGCTGCTGCGCGAACGCCGGGTCGCGGCGGCCACACCCGGCTCGACCGAACCCACCGCGCGCACCGTGGCGACATCGGCCGCTGCCCGTTCGTGACGGCCGGCCGGTCGGTCGGCGCCGGCATGCTGTCGCACAGACGGGTGAACATCAGGACTCATGCTCAACGCACCTCGACACACCGCTTTTCGCCGTAACCCCAGAAGAAGTATCAAAGCCGTTCGACAAGACACTGGGGAGCGGCCAACACCGCCGGCGACTGTGCGAGTTGGCCCGCCGCACCAAGGTCGCCGAGTACCTTGCGGATGGCGCCGAGTTGGAAAGGCAGGCCCTCACTATCAACGAGTACGCCCCGTGCCGACCTTCGCGCACAACGACCGGGCAGCCCTGTTGGCCCGCATCGAGCGCAGCGAAAGGCGCAGCGGAAGGCGCACCGCGCGCTGATCGAGTCGCTCACTCACCATGGTCGGAGTCCCGGGTCCGGTTGGCCTCGGGGCTCCGGTCTGTCGAGTGTCGGCGCGGAGGGAAGTACGCGAAACCACCCTCTTGGCACCCGCTTTGTCCGGGAGTATGCTGGTAAGTGGCTTACGGGGCGAGCGAGGGAGTTTGATCAACCGGCGGCTTTGGAGAGCAGAAGGCCAAGGTCGAGAAAGTCAGGAAGGTCAGGCTGAGAGGCCGGAAGGTCGAACAGACCGGAAGGCGACCCCTAGCACCTGATCCGGACAATGCCGGCGCAGGGAGCCCACCTCGTAAGTCATGTCTGTACGCGTCGCCGACAACCGACCCGATGTGTCGTCTCGGAGACAGCGGCTCCGAACCGAAGGGCGCCCGTTTCGCGGGTGCCCTTTCCGGTTGAGTGACGTTTGATCGAGCGACCGTCTCCCCCGCCCCACGTCACCTGTTCGGCGCGCGCGGCGAAGTGAAAGCACCTCCCGGTCTCGGGTGACCATGGACGGACCCATGAAGAGCCCGGAGCCGGATCGTGTGGCCGGAATCGCGACACGGTCGCTGTTCCGGCGGATCTGGCTGCCTGTCGCCATTTTGATTCTCGTCCCGACGGTGGATCTGGCGACGGGTCACTCGTCGGTGTTCTATCCGTTTCTCCTCCTCGCCCCCACGCTCGCCGCCGCCACCGCGACACCGTTGGCGATCCTGATCATCGGTGGCGTCTCCCTCGGGCTGCGATACTGGCTGGCCTCGGTCGACGGCTATCTCGGCTCCGAGTACACCGACCTCTTCGAGACCAGCACGTGGATATACGTCATGGCGACCGCGCTGAGCATGTATCTGGCCGGGTCGCGCATCCGCCGTGAGCGTGCCTTGGTCGCCGTGTCCGAGGTGGCCCTCGCCGCGCAACGCGCGATCCTGTTACCGCCGGCCGACGAAGTGGGCGGATTGCGGCTCGCGGTGCGCTATTTCGCGGTGGCCGAGGAGGCCGAACTCGGCGGGGACCTCTATCTCGGGCTCGACACGCCGTTCGGTCTGCGCCTGATCATCGGCGACGTGCTCGGCAAGGGTTTGGGGGCGGTGCGGACGGCCGCGATCACCATCGGGGCGTTTCGCGAGGCCGCGTACGACGAGCCCGAACTGAACGCCGTGGCCCGCCGCGTCGATGCCAGCGTGACGAGGAACGCGCCCGCGGACCGGTTCGTCACCGCACTACTCGTCGAGTTCCGTCCCGAGCATGTGGCGCTGGTACACCGGGGCCACGAACAACCGGTGATGGTGCGCGCGCACGGCAGCGTGCATGTTCTCGAACCTCCGGACCCCGGCGTGCCGTTGGGCTTGGGCGAACTGGATCCGGATCAGCCCGCCGAGTGGGTGGTGCCGTTCGGCGAGGGCGACCTACTGCTCTTGATGACCGACGGATTCGCCGACGCGCGCGACGCCGGCGGCCAGAACTATCGGCTGGTCGACCGAATCGTGTACCTACTCGGTGACGGCCGCCTGGACAAGGCCGATCCGGCTGCGGCGGTGGAGCGACTGGGCGACGACCTGATGCGACACGTCGGGACCCTGCGCCTGACCGACGACGCCTTGGTGTTGGGACTCGCGCGAGTACTCGACTCGCCGCCTCCCGAGCCGGAGTGACGGGTCCCCGAGCCGGATTGACGGGCCCGTGAGCCGGATTGACGGGCCCGCGAGCCGGATCCAGGGGCGCCCGGGGCGGATCGACGAAGGGCCGAGGCGGCCGCAGGTGGCGGGCTGCTCACTCCTCGATCGCGCCGCCGGTTCGGCGCAGGTGTTGCCGGAAGGTGTACGACGGGTCGGCGGCGCGGCGCTCCATGTATTCGGCGAAGGTCGTCTGTCGGCGCAGGGTTTCGCCCGATCGGATCCGGCGGGCCTGCTCTCGCTCGACGTCGCGGATGCGCCGTGCCGTCGCCGACACCGTGTCGACGTGCTCGGCGGCGACGAACAACACGCCGTCGTCGTCACCGAAGACCACGTCGTCGGCGCTCACCAGGTGTTCCCCGAACCAAGCCGTGGTCAGCGCCTCCGGCTCGCGTTCGTCCAACCGCATCGGGCCGGGCGGGTAGGCCCCGTAACTGAACACCGGCAGGCCGATCTCCACCAACTCCGGCGTATCCCGGTGCAGCCCCCACACCACCAGGGCCGCCACCCCCGCCGCTTCGGCCTCCAGTGCCGTCAGGTCGCCGATACACGCTTCGTCGGATCGTCCGCCGTTGTCGACGATCAACACGTCTCCCGGCTCGGCCCCGCCGAACGCCTCCAGGAACACGTCCACACTGCCGTAGTGCCGAACAGGCAGTACGCGCCCGGCGATCGGCCGCCCGGGCAGCACCGGGCCGATGCCGGTCGGCGCGGCCCGCAACGGCACACCGTTGCGCACGCAGGCGTCGGCCACCAACGGCGTGGACAGGTCGGCAAATGCCTTCGACATGGCGTTCTCCGTGACTTGGCGTCGTCACCGCCGACGACGCACGCGGACGCAACGAGGCGGTCCGGCGATGCTACCGATGCCCGATCCGGCCGTCGAAGCGCGAACCCGCGCCCACCGGGCAGCCGCTCACCGCTCTGCGCCACCGGCCGGCACGTCCGGTGCGTCGTTCAGGTGCCGTAGGTAGCGGATTCCCGGCCGGCCACTCAGGAGGATCTCGCCGACGGGTCGAAATCCCGTACGAGCCAACACCGCCCGTGAGCCCGCGTTGTCGACGGTCGTCGCGGCCCGCAACGCGGTCAGCCCGTACTCGTCGGCGGCCATCACGCAGATGCGGCCGACGACGTTCGTGGCCAACCCTCGGCGGCCGGCCTTCTCGGCGATCCGATACCCGAGTTCGGCCGAGTCTGCTGCCACGTCGAACAGGTTGACCCGCCCCAACACCTCGCCGCCATCGCCCACCACCACGTGGAAGTGGTGCGATCCGGCGGCCTGTTCGGCGAGCAAAGCGGCGTGCCGCGCGTCGAAGCGGGCGAAGTAGGCGTTGCCTCGATCCGGTATCGAGGCGGCGAAGAACGCCCGATTCTCCTCCTCGAACGCGAGGAGGGCGGGACCGTGGTCGAGACGAAGACGCTGGATCTCGGGCATCCGAGGATGCTACGCACCACGGTGGTCCGATGCCTTCGTCATAACCGGAGGTGGGGACCGGCCCTGCCTTCGTGGCACGGCGGGATCGGCGCTGTCGTCGTGGCGCGGCGGGACCGGCGCTGCCTTCGTGGCACGGCGGGATCGGCGCTGTCGTCGTGGCGCGGCGGGACCGGCGCTGCGGATCGGCGCTTTGCGCTTTGCGCTTTGGGTCGGCGCTGCGGATGCCGGGTGGACGGCTCGTACCGGGCGTTGTGCCGGACGTCCAGCGGGACGTTGCCGGAAGTCCAGCCGAAGGGGAGCGCGGCTCGGCCGGTCAATGCGGGCCGGTCCCGCTGTGCTCCCGGGTCCGGCCGTCGTCGGCCGGGGATGTCGGGGCGGGCTGGATCGGCCGTACCACCGCCTCCGGTTCGGGGCTCTCGGTCGACGGTGGCGCCTCCGAGGCACCGTCCTTCTTCATCGCTGCGGCCTCGCTTTTGAGGATGCGCATCGACCTGCCCAGTGCCCGGGCGGTGTCGGGCAGTTTCTTGGAGCCGAACAGCATGATCGCCACGACCACCACGATCAGTACGTGCCAGGGTTCGATTGCGTTGCGTAGCAATGCCGTTCCTCTCCTCGGGTGCTTCGCGGGTGCCTCGCGACCGCAGCCGGCCGGGGCCGTCGCGACGCAACACTTGCTATATTGCGCAACTATACAACCGACGGTCGGGGTCAGGCGTCTTCGCCCCGCCGACCCATCCGGACGAGGTGACGATGACACGCAGCCACAGGACGGAAGCAGCGCGCGATGACGTCGGCGAGACGCCGGGTCGCCGACGCCGGCGACCACGACGGCGGCGACGCGGGCGATGGATCGCGGGCACGGCGCTGGCCCTCGGGCTCGTCCTGGTCGCGGCGGGCGGATGGATCTATCTGCGGCTCAACGGCAACATCAGGACGTTTTCCCTGGACGGCGTGGCGCCCGATCGACCCGCGGACAGCGCCGGCCGCAACATACTGGTCATCGGCTCGGATTCGCGATCCGGGGACAACAGTTCGTTGGGTGGCGGCGACGGTGAAGTCGGCCGCTCGGACACCGCGTTCCTGCTGCACGTCTACGCCGATCACAAGCACGCCGTCGCGGTGGCCGTGCCCCGTGACGCCCTGGTGGAGATACCCCCGTGCCGGCTGCCGAACGGCGATTGGACCACCACGACGAACAACGCCATGTTCAACTCGGCGTTCTCCGTCGGCGACACCGCCAAGGGCAATCCGGCCTGTACCCAGAACACGGTCGAGAAGCTGATGGGACTGCGCGTCGACCACACCGTCGTCGTCGACTTCGCGGGCTTCGCCACGATGACCTCCGCCGTCGGCGGCGTGGACGTGTGCGTACCCAACGACGTGTATCAGGGCGACCTCGATCCGAACCTCGGCGCGCGCGGCGAACTGCTGTTCCGCAAGGGGCCGCAGTCGGTGTCCGGTCGCAAGGCACTGGACTACGTACGCGTGCGGCACGGGATCGGCGACGGGTCCGACATAGGTCGCATCCAACGCCAACAGGCGTTCGTCGCCGCCCTGATCAAGCAGGTCAAGGGAAAGGGTCTCGACCCCACGTCGCTGTTCCCCCTCGCCGACGCGGCCACCAAATCACTGACCGTGGACCCCGGTCTCGGTTCGGTGGACAAGCTGACGTCGTTCGCGATGTCGATGAAGAACATCGATTTGCACAACACGAAGTTCATCACGGTTCCTTGGCGTTACCAGGGCGCGCGGGTCGCCATAGTGCAGCCCGACGCCGATGCGCTGTGGGCGACTTTGCGCGCCGACCGCACCATCGACGGC
>NZ_WWJX01001585.1 GCF_009865215.1 Streptomyces sp. SID3343
GCCGCCCTGGCCCGGCGGCGGTCCGCCTCGGCCGCGTGCCCGAGTTCGGCGGCGACCCGGGCCAAGGTGGTCACCGCGGCGGCGACCGTGTCGGGATCGCCCTCGGGAAGGTCCAGGCCGTACACGAGGTCGTACCAGCGCTGCTCCCAGGCCGCGCGTTCACCTTCGGCGCGGCCCGACTCGGCGCGGGCCTCGGTGAGTTCGGCTCCGGCTTCGCGCACCGCCGCCACCTGCGCGTCGCTCACCCGCTGGGCATCGCGAAGCAGCTCGCGCCGGTGGTCGGCGAGTTCGACCAGCGCGGTCAGTGAGTGCGCGGTGGTGGGCGCGCCGGAGGCGGCGAGC
>NZ_WWJX01001586.1 GCF_009865215.1 Streptomyces sp. SID3343
GTCCTGGCGGTCGGCGGCCCGGCGGCGCAGCGCGTCGCGCTCGGTGTCGGCGGCCCGCTCGTCGTGCATCGCCGGGTTGGGCGGGACCAGGAACGTGTCGGGTCGGTCGGCGCCCGGTTCCAACAGGGCCTCGGGGGTGCCGACCGCGACGGCCGAGCGCGGCAGGAGGGCGGCCTCGGCGAGCACGTCGCGGGCGCGGTCCATCGCGTTCTTCATCGTGACGATCACGCCGTCGACGAGTTCGGGGCGGGCCGCGAGCACACCGGCGTGCCGCTGCGGGGGTACCGACTGGGCCAGGTAACGCCAGCCGGGCAGCGCGGGAATGCCGTGTTCGCCCAGCAGTTCGACGGCGGCGAGCACGTCGGGGCCGGCCGGCAGCAGTCCGCCGTCGCCGAGTGCGCCGAGGATGCGCGAGTCGTCGGCGGCGTCGGTGCGCAGCCCGAAGAGTGTGCGTTCGCCGTCGGTGACGGCTTCGTTGAGCAGTTCGCGCAGCACGTCGGCGGCCCGGTCGAGCGGGAGCGCGGCCTGATCCGCGTCGGCCACGCCGTCGCCCAGGCCCAGCAGTTCGCGCACGCGCGTTTCGGCGGCCAGGCCCGCGGCGTCGGCGTGCACCGCGGCCAGGTCGGCC
>NZ_WWJX01001587.1 GCF_009865215.1 Streptomyces sp. SID3343
CGCCGCCGCGGTCAAGGCGAGCGCGGCGACCACGGCCAGCCGGCTCACGAGGGAGCGCTTCATGGTGAACGTCCTTGTCATGGAGGATCGGCGCGCGGCCGATCCGGTCGGGGGGCATGCCGGACGGACCCGGGTCCGGCTGCGCGCAGGCGCGAGGCGCCCGAGGCGCGGGACACGGGGGACGGACGGGGTGGCTGGGACGGGATGGCTCGGACGGCGCCGGAGCGAACGCGGCCTATATGAAGGCGAGATGTCGAAGTCCCGGGCGGGTCGCGCCGGTTCAGCCCGTCGGCGCCGAGACCGCCGGCGCGGTGTCGACGGTGTCAGCCGACTCCGAAGTGTCGGAGGTGCCCAGGTAGGCGTCCATCACCGCGGGGTCGTGCAGTACCTCCTCGGTGGGCCCGCTCGCGATCACGTGGCCGAAGTCCAGGACGGTGACCTCGCGGCAGGCGACCCTGACCAGTTCCATGTCGTGCTCGACCAACAGGATGCTCACGCCGTAGCGTTCGGGCACCTCGGCCAGGCGAGCGCCCAGGCGCAGCGATTCGGCGGCCGACTGGCCGGCGGCCGGCTCGTCGAGCAGGGCCACCGCAGGTCGCGCGGCGATCGCGGCGGCGACGTCGAGCAGCCGGCGGGTGCCGGCGTCGATGATCGAGATGGGCAGGTCGCCGACCGGGCAGCCGAAGAACTCCAGGAGTTCGTCGGCCTCGGCGCGGTCGAGGCGGCGGCCCGCGCCGATGTCCAGGTATTGGTATTGGGTCAGTTCGGGGGCGATCAGGCTGGTCTGGAAGGTCCGGCGCAGCCCGCGGGCGGCCCGTACCTGTGGGGCGAGGCCGTCGAGCCGGGCGCCGTCGAGGTGTACGGTCCCCTCGGTCTTGCCGAGGAAGCCGCCGACCGCCGAGATGAAGGTGGACTTGCCCGCGCCGTTGGGTCCGATCAGGCCCACCACGGTGCCGGCCGGCACGGTGAGGTCGACCGCGTCGAGGGCGACGACCGGGCCGTAGCGCACGGTCAGGCCGGTGACGACGAGCGCCGGGCCCGTACCGAGGGGGCGGGCCGGGGCGCCGACGACGCGCTCCGCCGGCTTGCTCGCGTCGATGCGCTCCTCGGCGCCGGCGTCGGCGGCGTCGACGAGGGTGCGGGCCTTGGCGAGGCGTTTGCGGTTGCGGGTGAAGTCGGTCTGGCTCATCCCGCTGCGCAGCGCGAAGATCGGCACGATGCCGAAGATGATGCCGCCGAGGTCCTGCGGCAGTTTGATCTTCTCCAGGATGGTGGCCATCGTGGCGCCGAAGACCCCGCTCATCAGGGCCCCTTCGGGGTGGTGGGGGCCGATCAGGATCGCGATGGCGAACAGCGTCACCGACTGGCCCATCGCGAAGTTGCCGGAGACCACCAGGCCGAGCTGACCGGCCATCAGGCCGCCGCCGACGCCCGCGATGAAGGCGCTGATCGCGAACGCGGCGAGCTTGCTGCGGGCCACCGAGATGCCGTGCGAGGCGGCGATCCGCTCGGAGTGGCGCAGTTCGAGCCAGGACATGCCCAGCCGGGTCTTGTCGAGCAGCAACAGCCCGAACGCGATCACGGTGAAGACGATCACCACGAGCACGAAGTAGTTGGCGTTGCTCGCGAATTGGGCGGGGCGCGCGACGGTCTTGAGTTCCTCGGTACCGGGGAACTGGCGGGCGTTGAGGACGATGTCCGTGGAGACCGCGGCGCCGAAGGTGATCACCGCGAGGTTGACGCCGCGTACTCGTAGGGCGGGCAGTCCGATCAGCACGCCGACGGGCGCGGCGGCCAGGCCGCCCAGGACCAGCCACAGGAGCAGGCCGCCGGGGGCGTCGGCGAGGTTGAGACGCATGACGACCCACGCGCCGATGGCGGCGAAGGAGAGCTGGCACAGCGACATCACGCCGGCGCGGCCGACGATCACGCCGTAGCTCTGCATGATCACGGCGCTGATCACGCTGGTGATGGCGAGGTAGAGCCAGTAGGGCGACAGGATGTTGGGGATCGCCACGCACGCGAGGATCGCGAGGACCAGTCCCAGTCCCGCCGAGCGTTTGTCGAGGAGGTTCATCGCGCTCCGTCTCCGATTCGGTCGGCGACTTGGCCCGCGGCGGGGCCGGTGTCCGGGCGGG
>NZ_WWJX01001588.1 GCF_009865215.1 Streptomyces sp. SID3343
CCCACGCCCCACACGCCCCACACGCCCCACGCCCAGGAGTTGCGAACATCGCCACCGCCGCCCCCGACGCCGCCACCCTGATCCGGTGCGCCGCCACGTTCACCCCGGCCGACCCGCCGCGCGCCGGCACCGTCGCCTTCTGGCCCTACCCGGACGGTCCGAACGACCCGGGCAGCCCGAACGACCCCGACGATCTCGGCGACCCCGACCCCGACGGCGCGGCCGACCGCGTGACCGTGCTCGATTCCGACGGCAACCCGGTCACCCACCCGGCCGTGCGCCTGTCCGTCACCGACGCCGTGCGCGTGCTCGGCCGCGCCCGTCGAGCCCCCGGCGCACACCCCGCCGCCGCGTTCTGG
>NZ_WWJX01001589.1 GCF_009865215.1 Streptomyces sp. SID3343
GCACGACCGCCGCCGCCCCGGCCGGGCCGGCCTTTCCGTCTGCCGCCTCGGCCGCCGCGCGTCCGGCGGCCCGGCCGGCCACCCTCCAGGAGCGCATTCTGGCGCTCCTGGAGGACGGCCCCATGTACGTCAAGGCGCTGCGCGACGCGATGCCGGACGCCAAACCCACGAGTGTCAGCAACACCCTGACCGGCCTGCGCGACGCAGGCCGGGTCGAATCGGTCGGCCGGGGCCTGTGGCAA
>NZ_WWJX01001590.1 GCF_009865215.1 Streptomyces sp. SID3343
CGGCGGGCGGCGTGGCCACGGGTGTGGCCGCGTCCGGGGCGGCGTCGGCTGCCGCGGCCGGGCTCTCGGCGGGCTGTGCCTTCCTCGTGCCCGCAGGGGCGGGGCCGCCGGCCTTGCCGGGCTTCGCGGCGGGCGTCGGGGCGGGGGCCGCGTCGTCCGCCGCTTCGGCGCTCTCGTCCGGCTCGCCCGCCTCGGCGTCCTCGGCCGCCTTCCTGTCCTCGGCCGCGGCCGTGGCCGCCG
>NZ_WWJX01001591.1 GCF_009865215.1 Streptomyces sp. SID3343
AAGAACGGCAACGCGATCCCGGACATCACGAGCCGTGCCTGCAGGTCACTGCGCGGGTGGGCCGCTTCGCTCCCGCGAGGATGCTTCGGCGACTGCCGCGAAGACACGTTCATACGATTCGCGTACCCCGAGCGGGCGAGCTCAAGCAGCCGGCGACGGGCGCCCCCCGGCACCGATCCGCAGGGCCGACGCCCGGCACCGACCTACTTCGCGTCCGGCCCCGAGCCGTAGCGTCGTTCGAACTTGGCGATCTCGCCCTCCGGGTCCACCGGCCGCGCCTGCCCGGTGAAGAAGGGATGGCTCTCCGACGAGATCTCCACATCCACGACCGGATACGTCTTGCCGTCGTCCCACTCGATCGTCTGCTCGCTGGTGGCGGTCGAGCGGGTGAGGAAGGCGTAACCGGCGGAGCGATCCCGAAAGACCACGGGACCGTAGGTGGGGTGCTTGTCCTGCTGCATGACGGATTCTCCTCGTCGGACGTGCGGACGTGCGGACGTGCGGACGTGCGGACGTGCGGACGGGCGGACGTACCAACGCACGCACGCACGCACGTGCGTACGCAACGCTCGCCCTCGATCGGCTCACGAACGCGCCGACAACGCGCGATCGTTGGCATCCGTACGGGGTACCCGGCGACCGAGGTTCGCATTCGCGGCGCGGAGTTGCGGGGCACGACCGGCGCCGCCGCCCTCGACCGGTGCACCCCCGCGGCCGGGGCGGCGAGCCGGC
>NZ_WWJX01001592.1 GCF_009865215.1 Streptomyces sp. SID3343
GCGCCGAACATGACGACCTGGTCGGCGGGACCGCCCGGCCAGTCGGCGATCAGGTTGTTGGAGCGGTACTGGCAGGACGTGCAGACCTGCTCGGACACGGTGAAGCCGGCGGCCTGGAGCTTGCCCTTCACGTAGGCCACGGACGCGGTGTAACCGGCGCTGCCCGCACGGCGGTTGCCGCCGTTTTGGGTGGCGATGCTCTGGAGCTGGGACAGGTGCGCCTGGACGTTCGTCACGCTGATGTCGGGCGCGCCGGTGGGCGGCGTGCCGGTGGTGCTGACGGTCAGCGAGTACTGCGCGGTGTGCGTGGCCGACGTGCCGGTACCGGTGACGGTCACGGAGTACGTGCCGACCGGCGCGGTCGCGGACGCGGACAGGGTCAACGTCGAACTGCCGCCCGCCTGGACGGTCGCCGGGTTGAAGTTCGCGGTCACGCCGCTGGGCAGGTTCGACGCGGAGAGCGTCACGGACTGCGCCGCACCGCCGGTGACGGCGGTGGTGACGGTCGTGGTGGCGCTCGCACCCTGCTTGGCCGTGCCCGAAGTCGGGCTCAGCGCCAGCGAGAAGTCCGGGTTGCCCGTGTCGGTGCAGGTCGGGTCACCGGTCTGCACGGGCACGCTGACGGCGTCCCACGCGGCCTTGGTCTTGTTGAACAGACCACACGTGGGGTCGAGCGTCTTGGCCGACTTCAGCGTCGCGGTGCGGTACTTCCGGTACGTCATGCCGCTCGTCTTGAGCAGCATGCCGCCGTAGAAGACCTTGCCGGCCTGCTGGATGCCGATCCCGGTGGAGGTGGTGTTGTTGCAGGTGGGGCTGTTGGGCTTGCCACCACCGGGGTTGGTGCCCTCGGCGAGCAGGTAGAACCAGTGGTTCATCGGCCCGGCCGCCGCGTGCTCCTCCATCGTAGGCACCGACGAGCTGTAACAGCTGGGGTCGCCGTTGGTGGAGGGGTTGTACATGTAGCGGATCGGGCCCTGGCCGACCAGGTTGACGCTTTCACCGACGGTGTAGTCGGGCGTGTCGTAGGGCGCGGGCTCGTTGACGTAGGCCTCGGTCAGCGCGCCCATGATGTCGCCGGTGGACTCGCCCAGACC
>NZ_WWJX01001593.1 GCF_009865215.1 Streptomyces sp. SID3343
CAGCAGGTCGCGGCGGGTGGCGGGAAGCGGGGGCAAGGGTGTTCTCCTCGCGAAGCGGGGCGGGGCGGACGGAAGCGGGAGCGAAGCAGAGCAGAGTGGAACGGGATCGGGCCGGGTCGGGTGGCCGAGAGCGTGAGCTCCGGGAAGAGCCCGACAAGGACGTGCGGAGCGGCCGGCCCGCTACGTCGTGGGGACGGCGGGGGTGCCGGCGGCGGGGAT
>NZ_WWJX01000165.1 GCF_009865215.1 Streptomyces sp. SID3343
CCCCACCCCCACCTCGCCTCGCCCCCCAGCCCCTGCACCAGGACAGCCATGACCGACGACATCACCCACCTCGACGCCACCGACCTCGCCGCCCGCATCCGGCGCCGCGAACTCTCCAGCCGTGAGGTCGTCCAGGCCCATCTGGACCGCATCGCCGAGGTCAACCCCGCGATCAACGCGATCGTCACGCTCGACCCCGACGGCGCTCTCGCCGCCGCCGACGCCGCCGACACCCTGCTCGCGCGCGGCGCCACCCCCGGCCCGCTGCACGGCCTGCCGATCGCCTTCAAGGACACCCACCACACCCGTGGCATGCGCACCACGCACGGTTCCCCGCTGCACGCCGACGACGTCCCGGACCGGGACGATCCGCTGGTGGCCCGGATCCAGGCGGCCGGGGCGATCCGGATCGGCAAGACCAACGTCCCCGAGTTCGCGGCCGGCTCGCACACGTTCAACACCGTCTTCGGCACCACCCGCAATCCGTACGATCTCGGCCGTTCGGCGGGCGGCAGCAGCGGCGGCGCGGCAGCCGCCCTCGCCGCCGGCATGCAGCCGATCGCCGACGGCAGCGACATGGGCGGCTCGCTGCGCAACCCGGCGTCGTTTTGCAACGTCGTCGGCCTGCGCCCCACCCCCGGGCGGATCCCGTCGCCGCCCTCCGGCAGCAGTTGGGAGACCCTTTCGGTGGTCGGCCCGATGGCCCGTACCGTCGCCGACACCGCGCTGCTGCTCTCCGCGATGGCCGGGCCCGACCCGCGTAGCCCGATCTCCCTGGAGACTCCCGGCTCGGCGTTCGCGGTGCCCTTGGAGCGTGACCTCGCCGGCCTGCGGGTGGCCTGGGCCCCCGACCTCGGCGGCGCCGTGCCGGTCGACCCGGAGGTACTCGCCGTCCTGGAAAGCCGCCTCGCGGTCTTCGCCGACCTGGGCTGCCACGTCGAGCGGGACAGCCCCGACTTCCGAGGCGCCGACGACGTCTTTCGGACTTTGCGCGCGCACGAGTTCAACCTCGGCCTCGGCGACGTCCTGGAGTCCTCCCGCGCGGCGCTCAAGCCGAGCCTGGTGTGGAACATCGAGGAGGGCCGCCGGCTCGGCTCGGACGACCTCGCTCGTGCCACCATCGGGCACAGCAGGCTGTACGCCGAGGGCATCGACTTCTTCGACCGCTACGACGTCCTGCTCGCCCCCGTGAGCCAGGTCGTCGCGTTCGACGCCGACCTGGAATACCCGCCCACCGTCGCGGGCGTCGAGCAGCACACCTACCTCGACTGGATGCGTTCCGCGTACTTCGTCACCCTGCTCGGCGCGCCCGCCCTGTCCGTGCCGGCCGGATTCACGCCCGGCGGGCTGCCGGTGGGCCTGCAGATCGTCACGGCGCCTCGTACGGACCTGACGGTTCTCCAGGTCGGCGCGGCGTTCGAGGCCGCGACCGGGTACGGCCGCCGCCGGCCGCACGTGGGCCCGGCCCGCCCGCAGTCGGCCTGAGCCCGTCCCGGCCGCC
>NZ_WWJX01001594.1 GCF_009865215.1 Streptomyces sp. SID3343
GGGGCGGGCGGCGGCGGGATCCGGGGCACCTCGCCCGACGCGTCGACAGCCCGCGGGTGCGGTGCCGCAGTCTCGGGAGTGGGTGCCGCGGGGGGGGCGTGCATGGCGGTGCTTTCGTCGGACGTACGGGGAGCCGCCGGTTCGGCGACCGGCGCGACCGGCGCGGCCTCGACCTCGCCGGACCGGTCCGCCGGGGCGTCACCCTGCA
>NZ_WWJX01001595.1 GCF_009865215.1 Streptomyces sp. SID3343
CGACGGGGCTACTTCATACGTGTTCCGGGGCGGCTGCCGATCCTTGCCGGGAGGCAGCCGCCCCGTGGGCCGTGACCTTCCTGAGAGGAGCACGACCGTGAGAACCATTGTGAACGGCCGACTGGCCGTGACGAACTTCGAGTTCACCGAGTTGGCGCTGGGCGTCGACCCGGAGCTGTTCACGGGTGTCGACGGGGAGTCCGCCGAAGAGCGGGCCGCCCGGGTCGACGCCGCGCACGACATTCTGACCGCGCTGTGGCGTGAGGACCCCGAGTTGGCTGCCTACGCCGCACAGTTGCTCGGCGAGACGGCGACCGTTCACGCCTTGCCGCGCCGTTTTGTCGCGAGGCGGTGGGCAGCGTGACCGACACCGTCTACTCGATGCGCGCCGGCCGACAGCTCGACAAGGCCAAGGTGATCGAGGCCCAGGCCGCTGCGCAGGCCAAGCAGGCGGAATCGGCGTTTGCTCAGGCGGAAGCCGCTGCAAGGATCGCCACCGTTCAGCGCGAGATGGAGCGCACCACGCGGGACGGTGCTGAGCAGGACAAGGCTGCTGCCCGTGCTGCCCGGAACCTTCGTTGGCGCAAGCGGCTCGATGCGGTTCTCGTTCGCCGTGACTTTGTGATGGTCACGGTGATGATGGCCGCTTCGGTTGGCACGGCGTGGCCCGCGCAGATGTCGTTCTA
>NZ_WWJX01001596.1 GCF_009865215.1 Streptomyces sp. SID3343
CCACGTTGCCTTCGGGCACGTTGGTGAAGTCGGCGAACAACGCCTCCGTCAAGGTGATCATCGCCGGGGCCGGTCTTCCCGTCGCGGGCTCCGACGTGGGCCCCGACCACTACGACCTGAGCAAGATCGTGATCGTGGACGACGCGGCCTTCAACGCCCTGTCGACCACGCCGCCCAGCGGCACGGTCGTCCACGACCAGGCCGGCGGTGCGAACCGCTACGTCGTGGTCGACGGCGCGGCGCTGCCGATCACCGGCGCGGAATGGACCGCCGACGGCTACGACACCCGCCCCGACATGGGCGTACCCACCTCCTGGCTGCAAACCGCGACGAACAGCACGCCCTCCACCGGACTCGTCCTGATGGACCAGTCCGGCACGGACGCGAGCCGCTACGTGATGGTCGACGGCGCCGCACTGCCGATCTCGGGAGCCGAGTGGACCGCGAACGGCTATGACACCCGGCTGCTGATGGGCGTCCCCGGCACCTGGCTCAGGAGCGCGGTTTCGAGGACTCCGTCCACCGGAACCGTACTGATGAACCAGTCCGGCACGGACGCGAGCCGGTACGTGATGGTCGACGGCGCCGCACTGCCGATCTCGGGCGCCGAGTGGGACACCGACGACTACCGGCTCCGGCCGCTGATGGGCGTTCCCGGAACCTGGCTGCAGGCGGCGGTGGCCCGTCCGCTCCCGAACAAGACCGTGGTCACCGCCTACAACAACGGCGGCGGAACCGTCTACGTGATGGCCGGCGGCATGGCGGTCCCGTTGTCCTACGCCGACTTCACCGGCATGGGCTACGACAAGGCACCACTGATGGGCATCCCCGGCACGTGGCTGACAACCCTCGCCGCCAAGAGTGCGCCGAGCGTGGGCACGCTGCTGGTCTCGCCGGACAACGCCACCGTCTGGCTGACCGTCGCCGGCGGCAAGAAGGCCTTGACCGCGGCCGACTTCGGCCCCGGCAAGTACAGCTTCGACGACGTCGTCACCGTCCCCACCACCCTCACCGCGCAACTCCCCACCGTCGCCTGACCCACATCGTCGCGCAGCCACCCGCCGCACCTCGGCCGGGCGGCTGCGCTCACCGATCGACGGTTGCCGCACGCCGCCCACCGCCTGTACTCACCGAGGGACATCGCCATGCCTTTCACCGCCCGCAGAAAGTCCGTTCTCGCCGTCACCACCACCGCCCTCCTGTCCTTGGCCGCCACACTCGCGGTCGGCGGCCAAGCGTCCGCCGCATCCGTGGCGACGTGGGACAAGGTCGCCAAGTGCGAAAGCAGCGGCAACTGGGCCGCCAACACCGGGAACGGCTATTACGGCGGCCTACAGTTCTCGGCGAGCACGTGGGCTGCGTACGGCGGGCACGCCTACGCCTCCAACGCCCATCTGGCCACGAAGCAACAGCAGATCCTGATCGCCGAGAAGACCCTCGCCGGTCAGGGCCCGGGCGCCTGGGCCTGTGCCCCCGGCACCGGCTTGGACACCGACCACGCGAACCCGTACCCGACGAATCCCTCCTACCCCAATCCGGCCACGTTGCCTTCGGGCACGTTGGTGAAGTCGGCGAACAACGCCTCCGTCAAGGTGATCATCGCCGGGGCCGGTCTTCCCGTCGCGGGCTCCGACGTGGGCCCCGACCACTACGACCTGAGCAAGATCGTGATCGTTGACGACGCGGCCTTCAACGCCCTGTCGACCACGCCGCCCAGCGGCACGGTCGTCCACGACCAGGCCGGCGGTGCGAACCGCTACGTCGTGGTCGACGGCGCGGCGCTGCCGATCACCGGCGCGGAATGGACCGCCGACGGCTACGACACCCGCCCCGACATGGGCGTACCCACCTCCTGGCTGCAAACCGCGACGAACAGCACGCCCTCCACCGGACTCGTCCTGATGGACCAGTCCGGCACGGACGCGAGCCGGTACGTGATCGTGAACGGCACGGCGCTGCCGATCTCGGGCACCGAGTGGACCGCGAACGGCTACAACACCCGGATCCTGATGGGCGTTCCGGGGACCTGGCTGCAGGCGGCGGTGGCCCGTCCGCTCTCGAACAAGACCGTGGTCACCAACGCCTCGGGGGCCGACTCGACGGTGTACGTCCTGGCCGGCGGCATGGCGATCCGGCTGTCCTACGCCGACTTCACCGGCATGGGCTACGACAAGGCACCCCTGATGGGCGTCCCGGGCACGTGGTTGGGCACGGCAGCCGCCAAGAGTGCGCCGAGCGTGGGCACACTGCTCGTCTCACCCGACAACGCCACCGTCTGGCTCACCGTCACCGGCGGCAAGAAAGCCTTGACCGCCGCCGACTTCGGCCCCGGCAAGTACAGCTTCGACGACGTCGTCGCCGTACCCACCACCCTCACCGCGCAACTCCCCACCATCGCCTGACCCCACCCCCACCCGAGCCGCCCGCCACAACCCGACCGGGCGGCTCGACACGGGGTGACGGGACGGGGTGACGGCCCCGTTCGCGAACGTGACAAAGCCTCCCGGGACAGCCGGGAGGCTTTGCGCACGGGGGTGTTGACGGTGTGTCAGGCGCGGCGGGCAATCAGGCTCGTCTCCGGGAGGCGGACCAGGGGGATCCGGCGTTCGGTGCGGGTCTGGTAGTTGTTGTAGTAGTCGCGGTCCGCGGTCAGCGCGGCCCACGTCTTGGTGTAGTCGTCGCCTTCGAGGATCTCGGCGGTGCTCCAGAACGTGGCGCCTTGGACGCGAACGAGCAGTTGCGGGTTGGCCGTGCGGTCGGCGAGGTTGACGAACCACGACGGATTGCGCTCGGCGCCGGCGAAGGACGCGACCACGACGCGGTGGCCGTTCTCGTCCGCCCAGAACGGCAGCGCGACCTTGTGCATCTTGCCGCTCTTGCGGCCGACCGTGTGCACCAGGACGTGGTTCATGCCCGCGAGGAGCCAGACGTCGTCACCGTCCGTCTGCTCCATCTGCGAGACGTGCTCCTTGGTGAAGAGGACGATCTCCTCGGGCGAGGGCTCGATGAACTCGTCGTTCTTCTGTTCCGACATGATCCGTCTCCAAGAGGCACGTGCGGGGTTGGGTTGCGCGACTCTAGCCGCGACCCCGCGAACCATCAATGGTCATCGGGTCCCGGAAACCATCGGGTTGTGGGAATGCCGCGACGGCGCGATCCAGGGCCGGCCGCAGGCCGTAGGTCCAGGCGACCTCGGGGGTGGCCCGGCGCCCGGTGTGCGACGTGTCGAGGGGGCCCGAGGAGCGGCGGGCGTCCGCTGCCTCCAGGGTCTCGATCTCGCGGTTGAGCAGGTTGTAGCGGCGGAACGTGGCCCGGGCGTCGGAGATCACCACCTGGAGCAGACGCAGCACCGGTAGCGCGAACACGGCGCCGGCCAGGATGCCGCCGAGCCCTTGGGCACGCTCGTCGGCGTCGACCGCGTTCAGACGGGTGTCGACGCCGTACGCGAACAGCAGACCGTCGACGGCGAACACGATGCCCAGAACCCAGGCGGCGCCGACCCGAGCGCTCGCCAATGCGGTGCTCTTGTAGGTCCCCACGTGCGCGCGGGCCAGCCACAGCCGGCGCAGGATCTCGTCGGGCGGTACGGGGACTTCGGGCATCGTCGGGTCGGCCCACACCTTGGGCCGCGGCGCGGCGGGCGCGGGGTCGGGCAGGGATGCCCAGGCCGCCGCGTCGAGCCAGGTCTGTCCGGGGCTGGGCGGGAACGGCAGCGTCGAGGGCACCGGTTGGGTTGCGGCGCGCCGCCGAGCCCGGTTGCCGATCACGTAGCCGCCCACCGCCGCCGCCAGGGCCACCGCGCCGACCGCTCCCAGCACGAGCGCCGCGGCGGTCCGCTCCGACGGCAAGCTGTCCTGCCACATCGCGGGGGCCACCAGCGCGCACACCGCGGCCACCACGAGCGCGAGGGTCTTCAGCAGGTGCTCGACGAAACGCATCCGGCCACTCTTGCACAGCCGGGTAACCGGTCAGGAGCCCTTGGTCACATTATCCGGGGGCGCGGGCGGCGTCCTCGTAGGATTCCGGCACCTGGGAGGGGATTCGGCATGCGAACCGAGCGTTGCGTCGTGGTCAGTGGCGGTGGCAGCGGTATCGGCTTGGCCGTTGCCCGCCGGTTCGCGAAGTCGGGCGACCGGGTGATCGTGCTCGGTCGGCGCCTCGACCGGATCACCGCAGCGGCCGAGGAGTTCGGCGGTACGGCGCTCGCCGTCGACCTGACCGATCCGCAGGCCGTGGAGGACGCCTGTGCACGGCTGCCCGAGCACATCGACGTCCTGGTCAACAACGCCGGCGAGCGTGTTCCGCCGGCCGCCGGCCCCGACCTGGTTGACGTCGCGGCGCACTGGCGCGCCCAGTTCGACCACGTGGTGCTGCCCGCCGTGCTGTTGACCGAGGCCCTGCTCCCGCGCATCGCCCGCCCGGGCGGTCGGATCGTGTCGATCGGCTCGACCGCCGGGCTGCGCGGCAACAACGCCTACGGCGCGGCCAAGGCCGCCGTGCACGCGTGGAACCACACCCTCGCGACCCGGGTGGGCCCCGACGGCATCACCGCCAACGTGGTGATCCCCGGCTTCGTCGCGGACACCGGCTTCCGCTTCGACATGACGATCGACGAGGCCGAGCACGCCCGCCGGGCCGAGGCCACCCTGGTCAAGCGGGTGGGTCGGCCCGAGGACATCGCGGCGGCGGTGGTGTTCGTGGCCTCGCCGGAAGCCGGCTACATGTCCGGCGAGTTCGTCAACGTCAGCGGCGGGCACGTGCTCGGTCGCTGACCCACGCCCGGCCCGCGCGCGTCAATCCCGGGTGAACGCCGGGCTGTTGCTGTCCCCTGGCACCTCCCCCAGCGGCGTCGCGACCTCGGCGTGGGTGGGTCCGACCTTCGCCGCGAGCGCGTCCAGTGCGGTGAGGTCGAACCCGTACAGCTGTGCCGCGTTGCCCGCCAGGACGGCGCGCAGCTCGTCCGCCGGCGCGTCGTGGAAGGAGCGCCGCAGGGCCTCGCGCGTGTACGGATACGTGCCCTCGTCGTGCGGGTAGTCCGCGCCCCACATGTAGCGGTCCAGGCCCAGTTCGTGCCGGGCGTGCGCCTCGGTGGGCGAGGGGAAGCTCGCGCCCACCCAGCAGTTGCGGGCGAAGTAGGCGCTCGGCGGCTGGGCGAGCCGGTCGGCCTCGGTGTACTTGAGTTCGCCGATCCGCCCCGACGCCATCTGTGCGTGGTAGCCGTCCAACTGCCGCAGTACCGGCGGGATCCACGCCGCGCCCTGCTCGGTGATCGCGAACTTCAGCCGCGGGAACCGCTCGAACGCGCCCGACAACAGCATGTGGGTCAGCGGGCGGCGCGAGAACAAGGTGGCCTCGGCGATCCACAGGAACGTCGACGCGGGATGGTCGCCGTAGTCGGGCGAGCCCGACCCGCCGTGGTTGACCACCGCCAACTCCAGGTCCTGGCACACCTGCCACAACCGGTCCCACTGCGGCGCGTACAACGGGAGGATGTCGGCGACGTCCGGCGGCGTGGTCGGGATCAGGATCCCGGCGAGCCCGTTCTCCTTCGCCCACACCGCCTCCGCGACCGCGTCGTCGATGTCGTTGAGGAACACCTGGGCGAGCCCGGCCCGCCGCACCGCGTGCCGGCCGCCGCACCACGCGGCGAGCCACCGGTTGTGCGCGCGGATCCCGGCCAGCCGGCGGGCGTACGAGTGGGCCGACGGCGGCCGGGCGAGGAGTTGCCCGGTCGGGAAGAACGGCGGGACGGTGTTGGGGAAGACCACCTCGGCCACGATCCCGTCCGCCTCCAGTTCGGCGATCCGGCGATCGTCGTCCCAGTTGCGGGTGCGCCGGTCACCCTGGAGGTCGCGGAACGGGTTGCGATATTTCTCCCGCCAGGCGTCGAACTCCTCGCGCCACGCGGGGTCCAGGAACTCGCGATACATGTCCATTCCGGCGCCGGCGTGGCCGTCGGCGGAGATCACCGTGTAGCGGGGAGCCGCACCGCGCGCGGCGTCGGGTCCGAGCGTGTCCGCCATCGTCACTCACCACCCAGCTTGAAGACCTTCATGGCGTTCTCCCGCAGGAACTTCGCCCGCACGTCGGGCTTGAACGGCACGTCCGGCAACTCGCGGAAGATCCGCTCCAGGGACAGGCCCATCGGGTAGTAGCCCGCGTACATCACCTTGTCGGCACCGCGCGTGTTCGCGTAGTCCACGATCGCCTTGGGGTAGTACTTCGGCGCGAACGCCGACGTCATGTAATAGAGCCCCGGCCACTTCAACATGAGCTTGACCGCGAGTTCCTCCCACGGCTCCGCGCCGTGTCGCATCACGATCCGCAACTCCGGGAAGTCGTAACAGACTTGGTCGAAGTGCATGACGTCCTGACACGCGGACGGCACGCGCGGGCCGGCGATGCCGGCGTTGGACACGATCGGGATGTCCAGGTCGACGCACGTCTGGTAGATCGGGTAGTAGCGCCGATCGCTCACCGGGACCTGCGGGTTGCAGCCGGCCGGAAACGTGGTGACCGCGACGATGGCGTGCTCGTCGTGTGCCCGCCGGATCCGGCGCACCGCCGTGGTGATCTCGTTGGGGTCGACTTCGAGGGTGGGCCGAAAGCGCCCCGGGTGCGCGGCGATCGCCCGCAGCGCCGTCTCGCTCAGACCGACCAGGCCGATCGCGACGCCGCACGCGTCCATCTGCCCGAGCGTGACCTCGATGGGGTCGACGCCCTCGTCGAGGTGGTTCGGCACGCCCTTGAACATGTACTCGGCGGGGAACTGCATCTCGCCGCTCTCCGCGTCGCGCAACTGCGGCTTGAGGAAGTCGTAATGACTCTTCGCCTGAGCACTGGGGAAGCCGATCATCAGATCCACGGCGCCGGGCATGGCAGACCCCCTCCTGAAGGTTGATTGACTCCATCAACTTAACAGCAGCAGGGGGTCGAAGCCAGAGCCGAGGAAGCCCCGGCCGTGCCGGCCGGCGGAGAAAGGGTCAGCGGTTGGTCATCGCCTGCTTGATCAGCGTGCGCCCGAAGTCCCACATGAGCCCGGTGCCCTTGTGCGCGTCGTCCATCACGTCCACGAAGCCCGCGACGAAGTCGTCCACGTCCTGCTGCCCGATCACATACGGCGGGAGCAGCTTGATGACGTCCATGTGGTCGCCCGCGACCTGGGTCAACACCCGGTGCCGTTGGAACATCGGGACCACGACCATCTGCGCGAACAACCCGTGCCGGGCCGCCTGCAGCGCGGTCCACCCGGCCCGCAGCTTGAGCGAACGCGGCTTGCCGAACTCCAGGCCCACCATCAGCCCGCGCCCGCGTACCTCGGAGAACAGCTCGTACTTGTCCACCAACGGGGCCAACCCGGCTACGAACGCGTCGCCCATCCGCGCACAGTTGCCGATCAGGTCCTCGTCGTCCAGGACCGCGAGCGTCGCCAGTCCCGCCGCCATCGCCTGGTTGTTGCCGCCGAACGTGCTGTCGTGCACGAGCACGCGGTCCATCGTCGAGTAGACCTTCTTGAACACCCAGTCGCGGGTGAGCGTCGCGCCGATGGGCACATACCCGCCCGACAGCGCCTTCGCGACGGTGACGATGTCCGGCTCGACGCCGTCCTCCCACTCGTACGCGAAGAACTTGCCGGTGCGGCCCATCCCGGTCTGCACCTCGTCGGCGATCAGCAGCGCGCCGTGCTCGCGCAGCAGTTTCTGCGCCGCGGCCAGCCACCCCGGCGGCGGCGCGTGCACGCCCTTGCCCAGGATCGGCTCGATGATCAGCGCCGCGACGTCGCCGCGCCGCAACTCCCGGGCCAGCGCGTCCAGATCGCCGAGCTTGATGCCCACGTCGGGCAGCAGCGGCTCGAAGCCCTTGCGGAACTCGGCCGCGCCGTTGACCGACAGCGAACCCGTGGTCAGGCCGTGGAAGGCGTGGTCGATGTAGACGATCCTGCGCCGGCCGGTCGCGAAGCGCGCGAACTTCAACGCGGCCTCGACCGCCTCGGTCCCGCTGTTGCAGAAGTACACCCGATCCAGACCGGGCGCGCGCGCGAGCAACCGGTCGGCGAGCGCCGCGGCCAGCGGTGGGGTGTGGAAGTGCACGATGTCCGGCAGGTCCAGGGCGATCACGTCCTGCATCGCCTTGCGCACCACCGGGTGGTGGCGCCCCACGCCGTAGGTGCCGAACCCGGACAGGAAGTCGAGGTATCGCTCGCCCTTGTCGTCGTACAGGTACGGGCCCTCGGCGCGGACGTAGTCGCGGTCCATGCCGATCGTGCGCAACACGCGCGGGAGTTGCGGATTGAGGTGCTTCGCGTGCAGCTCGAAGCCGCGGTCCGCGTACGCCTCGTACGTCTCACCCAGGTCGAACGTCATCGCCCGCCGTACCTCCTGACTTGGTTCGCTCGTCGGTGGCCCAGTCGAGCAGGGCCGGCGCCGCGTGGCGCAACGTCTTGAACGCCCGGAATCCGTCCACCAGGAGGCGCGGGCGCAGCAGTTCGCGCTCCGGTGTGTCGGTGATCACGCGCAGGACCGCGGCCGGACGAGAGCCGGCCGCCGCGAGCAGGTGGACCGACTCCATGTCGGCCGCGAACACCCCTCGCTCGCGCAGCGCCTGCCGGGCCCGACCCTTGACCACCTTGTCGACGGTCTCGATCGGTCCGAGGTGCAGTTTCAGTTGCGGTCGCACCCGGTGCAACCACTCCAGCAGCACCGCGGATTCGGGCAGGTCGATCACCGTGCCGTCGGGGCCGCGCACCTCGGAGGCCACGACCACGTCACCGACCTCGACGCCGGGACCGACCCCGGCGCCGAAGCCCGCGACCGCGAGCGTGGCGAACTCCTCGGCCGGGAGCGCGGACAAGGCCCGCGCGCGAGCGCGGGCCTTGTCCGGTCCCATCCCCGAGCGCACCACGCGCACGTTCCACGCGCCCAGCAGGCCCGCTTCGACCGCGCGCATCTCTATCCGCAGCGGGGTGACGACCATCAGGGGCATGGATCAGCCCGTCGTTTCGGCATAGCGGCCGAGCGCCATCACGGGGAAGACGAGCCGATACATGTGGTACTTGATGTAGAAGTCGCCGGGGAACCCGGTACCGGTGAACTGCGGCTCGTCCCACCCGCCCGACGCGTTTTGACGGTCGGTCAGCCAGGTGATCCCGCGCTGCGCGATCTCGCCGAACTCGCCGGCCGCGTGCAGCGCGAGCAGGGCCCACGCGGTCTGCGACGCGGTCGACTCGCCGCGCCCGGACCAGCCCTCGGGGTCGGCGTAGCTGCGCAGGTCCTCGCCCCAGCCGCCGTCGGGGTTCTGCTTGGTCTCCAACCACCGCACCGCGCGCCGGATCGCGCTGTGCCGCGGGTCGACGCCGGCGGTCACCAGCGCGGGCACCACCGCGCCGGTGCCGTAGACGTAGTTCGCGCCCCAGCGGCCGAACCACGAGCCGTCGCTCTCCTGATGCTCCATCAGCCACTTGACGCCGTCCACGACGTAGGAGCTGTAGCGCGGTCCGCCGTCCGCGAGCATCTCCACGATGTGCGCGGTGACATCGGCCGACGGCGGGTCGGTGACCGCGCCGAAATCGGAGAACGGCAGCTTGAGCGGCAAAACGCTGACGTTGTCGGCGTCGAACGCGCCCCAGCCGCCGTCCTTGCTGCGCATCCCGGCCGTCCACCGCTCGGCGCGATCGAGCACGGCGGCCTTGCGCGCGCCGTCGGGGTGGTCGGTGTAGCGCAGGGCCATCACGATCTCGGCCGTGTCGTCGGTGTCGGGGTACCAGTCGTTGGCGAACTCGAAGGCCCACCCACCCGGTTCGAGGTCGGGCCGGCGCACGGCCCAGTCGCCGATCTCGCGGATCTCCTCGTCCATCAGCCATTCCGCGGCCTTGACCACGCGCGGGTCGGCGGCCGGAACGCCCGCGTCGCGCAGCGCGACCAGGGTCAGCCCGGTGTCCCACACCGGCGACTGGCACGCCTCGAAGCGCCGCCGCAGTTCGCCGTCCTCGTCGGTGTCCACGATGGTGAAACCGTCGAGACCCTTGATGCCCTGGGCCATCACGGGGTGGTTGAGCGGATAGCCCATCAGGCGCAGCGCGATCAGCGAGTAGACCCACGGCGGCTGGATGCCGCCCCAACCGCCGTCCGCCTCCTGGCGCTCGATGATCCACTGCGCGGCCTTGCGCATCGCGGTCTTGCGCAGCGGTCGGACCGGGTGCTTCTGGTACTGGTGTAGCACCGCGTCGAGCGCGCGGAACACCTTCGACCACGGGTCGTCCGCGTCCTTGCGTCCGGGGACGTCCCGGGTCGGCCGCAGCTCGGCGAGCGGGAACGGCGCGGGGCGCACCGGGCGCAGCGAACTGACGATGGTGAGCGGGACGATGGTCTGCCGCGCCCAGCAGGCGAAGTCGTAGACGTTGAGCGGGAACCACTTGGGCAGGAAGACGATCTCCGGCGGCAGCACCGGCAGGTCGTCCCACGAGTACCACCCGAAGAACGCGAGCCAAAAGCGGGTGAACACGCGGGCGTTCGCGATCCCGCCGCCTTCGCGGATGAACTCGGCGGCGGCCGTCATGTGCTTCGCACCCGGGTCGTGGCCCGCGAGCTTGAGCGCGACGTACGCCTCGATCGTCACCGAAAGGTCGGCGGGGCCGTCCTTGAACGTCGCCCACGTGCCGTCCTCGCGCTGATTGGCGCGGATCCACCGGGCACTCGCCTGGGTCTGTTCCTCGGTGCGAATGCCGAGGAACTCCCGGAAGAGCAGGTCCTCGGCGTCCATGGTCACATTGGTTTCGAGCTCGCCCTTCCACCAGCCGGCATCGTCCTGAAGCTCCATCAGATGCGCGACGGCCTTGGCGAGAGCGTCCCTGACCTTGTCGTCGTCGACGTCTTCGACGCCCGACTGGACGGTCACTGTCATGTGTTCACAACTTCCCGTCAGAGCTTGCGTGTTGTGGTGAAGGCCGCGAGGGACGTGAGATCCGTGTAGGGACCTTGGGGGACGTCCAGGGAGTCCAGGCACGCCATCGCCTGTTCCAGGTGGCGACCGGCCTCGGCCTCGGCGCGGGCACGACCGCCCGCCTCCTCGACGAGGCGGGCGGCCAAGGCGAGACCCTCCTCGTTGCGTGGCCCGTCCTCGGTGTAGATGCGTGCCAGTTCGCGGCCGGCCGCCGAGTCCTCGGTGAGGGCCGCGACCACGGGCACGGACTTCTTGCGGCGGCGCAGGTCGTTCCACGCGGGTTTGCCGGTGACTTCGGGGCTGCCCCAGATCCCCAACAGGTCGTCGACCGCCTGGAAGGCGACGCCCAGATGGTGGCCGAACCCGTACAGCGCCTGCACCGTGCGTTCGTCGGCCCCCGCGAGCGCGGCGCCGATCGAGGACGCGCACGCGAGCAGCGCCCCGGTCTTGTTGCCGGCCATGGTCAGACACTCCTCGACGCTGACGTCGAGTCGGGTCTCGAAGGACAGGTCCTGTGACTGGCCGTCGATGAGCCGCGCGGTGGCCTCGGTGAGCAGGCGCGCGGCCCGGTCGCCGTCGGCGTCGTCGGCGTCCATCAGGACCTGTTCGGCGAGCACGAGCAGGCCGTCGCCGGCGAGTACGGCCAGGCCCGGGCCGAACACCTTCCACGCGGTGGGTCGGTGCCTGCGCTCCTCGTCGCCGTCCATGAGGTCGTCGTGGATCAGCGAGAAGTTGTGCACGAGTTCGACCGCGACCGCGCCCGGCACGCCGACCCCGACCGAGGCGCCGACCGCCTCCGCGGACAGCAGCGCGAGCGCGGGGCGCAGCGCCTTGCCGCCGTTGCCGGGCAGTTCGCGGCCGGCCTCGTCGGCCCAACCCATGTGGTAGGCGGCCACGCGGGCCAGCGGCGGTTCGAGTCTCGCGGTGGCGACGCGCAGCGCGGGGCGGCTGGCCTCGCGAGCACGATCGAGCACGGCGGGGGCGATCGATGCGTCGGCGAGCGTCATAGCGGCGTCGTCCTCTCCGGGATGGCACGGGTGCGGCCGAGATGCGGGAGGGCCTCGTGGGCGGCGGAAAGGCCGCTGCGGACGGCGCCCTCCATCGTCGCGGGCCATCCGGTGGCGGTCCACGCCCCGGCCAGGGCGAGACCGGGAACCGCGGTACGCGGGCCGGGGCGCAGCCGCCCCGATCCGGGTGCGGGGCGAAAGGTCGCCGCCCGTTCCTTGGTGACGACGAACCGTTCGATCCGCGCGGCCCGGGCGGCGGGCAGCACACGCGCCAGCTCGGGGACGAACCTATCCCGCAGACGAGCACTCGTCAGGTCGATTTCGGTAGTGGCCGCGGACAGCGATACGGCTACGTAGCGCCCCGGCTCCAGGCCGTGTCCGGCGCTGCGGTCGAACATCCACTGCACCGGGCCGCCGATCCCGCACGCCAGCGGGGTGTCCAGGACCGGGCGGTCGTAGACCACGTGCAGGTTCACGATGGGCGACGTGCCCAGGCCGGCCAACAGTGTGGGGTCGGAGCGTACGCCGTCCAGGAGCAGCGACCGCGGCGGCAGCAGTCGGGCCGCGTCGTGATGCGGTACCGCGAGCACCACCGCGTCGGCGGCCAGGCGCTCGCCGTCGACGTCGATCGCGAAGCCGTCCGGGCCGGGGTCGATCGCCTGCACGCGGGCGCGCACGCGCACCCGTACGCCCGCGCGATCCAGGGCCCGGCCGGCGGCGTCGCCGTGCAGCTCCTGGAGGGGGACCAGGCTCCAGCCGATGTCGGCGCCGTCGTTGCGGTCCAGGACGCCGGTGCGAAAGACCTTGACGGCCATCGCGAGCGAGGCCTCGGTGGCGGGCAGGTTGAGCGTCGCGATGCCGATCAGGTCCCACATCGCCTCGCGTTCGCGGGCGGTGACCTTGAACCGGTCCAGCCACGCGGCGAAGGTGATCTCGTCCAGGGCCGGATCGGTGGGGTCGAGTCGGCGCAGCGCGAGCGCGGCCAGCCCCACCCGGGCCCGGCCGGCCATGGTCAGCAGCGGGTAGCGCGCGAGCGTCGAGGACAGGTGGAACGGTGCGGGCAGGGCGGAGCGCCTGAGCTCGGCCCTGGTCCCCCACGGCGTGCGCACCGGCACCTGCAGCCGCGGCTGGAGGTAGACCTTGTCGGCGCTGCCGATCCGGTCGAGGAAGGCGAGGTACTCGGTGCAGCAGCGCAGGAAGACGTGCTGCCCGTTGTCGAGCCACATGCCGTCGCGGTTGAGCGAGAACGTCGCGCCGCCCAGTCGTGGTCTGCCTTCGAGCAGGGTGACCTCGACGCCGGCCTCGGCGGCGGTCAGTGCGGCGGTGATGCCCGCGAGGCCACCCCCGATCACCACCATGCGTGCCCTCATGCCTTGCTCCGTACCCACGTGATCAATCCCCGTACCGGCCCCGAGTCCGGAGTCGGTGTCGCGCCTTGTGCCGTCGGTGGGTCATCGTCCACGACTCACCGGCGACGGGCCAACAGCGAGTGCGCGCCGACCGGCAGACCGGCCAGGGCGCGGCCGGCGATCTCGGCCTTCTCCCAGCCCGGCAGGGACAGCCGACCCATCAGTACCTGACCGGGTTCCTCGACGATTCTGGTCAGCAGCCGGCGGTAGATCCCGGCCATCGCACCCGTACTCGCGGCGCTGCGCCGATCGAGCAACGGGAGCAGGGTGAGCCCACGCTCGAAGAGCCGCTCGGCGCGTTCGCCCTCGAAGCGCACGAGGTCGTCGAAGGCCGTGCTCGGGGTGAACCGGCCCCCCTTGTGCCAGGCGTCCTCCAAGCCGAACTTGGCGAGGTCCTCGCGCGGCAGGTAGACCCGGCCGTTGTCCTTGTCCTCCTTGATGTCGCGGAGGATGTTGGTGATCTGGAGCGCGATGCCGAGCGTGTCCGCGAGGTCGGGCGCGTGCAGCGAGTCGCGCGAGCCGAAGATGCCCAGCGAGAGTCGGCCGACGGTGCCCGCGACGCAGCGGCAGTACACCCGCAGCTCGTCGAAGGTCTCGTATTCGGTCTCTCGAACGTCCATCTCGACGCCGTCGATCAGTTCGTCGAGTGCGGGCAACGGGATCGGAAAACGGTTCGCGGCATCGCTCAGCGCCGCGGCGACCGGGTCCCGATAGGACGAGAGGTCGGTGAGCTGCTTGCGCATGCGAGCCAGCTCGGCCACCTTGCGGTCCGCCGGCAGGTCGCCGTCGCCGATGTCGTCGATCTCTCGCGCGAAGGCGTACACGGCGCTGAGCGCGAGGCGTTTGGGCTCGGGCAGCAACCGGATGCCGTAGTAGAAGTTGCGCGCCTGATTGCGAGTCAGGCGCTCGCAATAGGCGTACGAAGCGTCGACGTCCATGGTTCCCCTTTTACCTCTTTCGTACCAGTACGCCGGACAGCTCACGCAACAGGGATGCCTTACCGGGCTTGGCCCGGTGGGCGAGGACGTCGAAGCCGACGTCCTTGATCGCGGTCACGGCCGCTCGTCCACCGGCCACGAACCCGGCGATCGCGAGGCGTTCACGGCCTCGCAGTGTCCCCGCGAGCGGTGCGCCCGAGCGCAGCAGCAGCGTCGCGCGGTGTGCCTCACAGGCGATCAGCCGGCGCACGGCGGGTGTCGCGTGCGCGGCGGCGAGGTCGGCCTCGTCGACGCCGAATCGCTCCAGGTCCTCTTGCGGCAGGTAGATCCTGTCCCGTTCGAGGTCCTCGGCGACGTCTTGGAGGTGCTCCACGATCTGCAGCGCGGTGCAGATCTCGTCGGAGCGCGCGATCCGCTCGTCGCTCACCCGGCCGAACACGTGCAGCACGAGTCGCCCGACGGGGTTGGCCGACAGTTCGCAGTAGGCGACCAGGTCCGCGTACGTCTTGTAGCGGCGGACCACCTGGTCCTGGCGGTTCGCCTCGATCAGGCCCAGCAGCGGCTCGATCGGCAGGTCGAGTTCGCGCACGCTCGGCTGGAGTCGCCGCAGCACCTCCAGCTCGGGGGTGCCGTCGTACACCCGACGCACGTCGCGCTCGAAGGCGTCGAGCTGGGCGACCCGGTCGCCGGTCGCCTCGTCGCCGATGTCGTCCACGAGGCGGGCGAATCCGTAGATCGCCAGCAGATGCCGCCGGTGATCGGGGCGCAGGATCCCCATCGCGACGGGGAAATTCTCGCGGCCGGCCTGGCCCATGACCACGTCCGGGTCGATGACCGCGGCGTCGATGCCCGACGAGTCGTCGTCGCTCGTGCCGGGTACGCGCTCGGGACTGCGGGAATCACTCCCCATATCTCTCCCTGGACCCCCGAAAACAGTCCCAACATTACAGTTGGCCAGGAATTCGTGCCGTCCCGGTCGGTCTGACGGTTCAGCTTGCCCGATCGAAGTCGGATCGATCAAGCACCGAGATCACGCGTGTCATACCTCACGCGGACTTTTCCTTCGCGAAACACTTTTGTTATCAGCGCGAACCTCTCGCACGTCTTCGCCGATCCCCGTACCACTCAGGACGTCCCGCGTGCCCCGGCGGTTTCCGGGCACCTTGGGAGGTTTCGCAACCCGGTCCCCTCCTTGCGGAGTAGTGCGGAGTTCCGCCTTCCGCATGAGGAGTACCGCGATTATCCATGCGCAATGGACCAACAGAGTCCTTTAATGGGCTCGCCGGCTAAAAGTTGATCAACTTTCCGGATTTGCGGAATACCCCGGGACGTTAGTCGACACCGCGACACGCCGCCGTTCACCAAATCGATACCCGAATGCGCGGGCTGCCTGCGGCCACCCGGTCGATCATCCGCGACTTTCGCCCCCACCCACCCACGCCACGCCCACCCACCCTCCTTCAGCCCGACGGGCGCTTGAGGCCGAACCAGCCCGGCCGGCGTTTGAGGCCACCATTCAGCCCGGCCGGCGTTTGAGGCCGCCCCTCAGCCCGACGGGCGCTTGAGGCCGAACCAGCCCGGCCGGCGTTAGAGGCCACCATTCAGCCCGGCCGGCGCTT
>NZ_WWJX01000019.1 GCF_009865215.1 Streptomyces sp. SID3343
GCAGGAGTCCTGGAGGGTGACCTTGACCCGGCGGCCGGCCACCCGGCGTTCGGGGAGGGCCGAGACGTCGACCACTTCAGACAGTTCGGCGACCCGGTCGCGGCCGATGACGTCGGCCAGGTGCGCGGCGCACCCGCCGGAGGTGGTGACGATGCGGCCGGGCAGTCGTTCGCCGAGGCGGCGGGCGAGGGCGCGGCCCTTGGTCAACTCGCCGTTGTGCGCGTGCAGCGCGCCGCAGCAGCCTTGGTCGTCGGGCGCCTTCAGGCCGGGCAGCAGGATGCGGGCCGCGCGGGAGACGCCGGAAAACATGGCGCGTTCGAAGCAGCCGAGCATGAGCGAGGCTCCGGTGCCGGTGGGCGCCGAGGGCGCCGAGGTCGGTTTCGGTGTCCGGGGTGGGGCGGCTGCGGGGGCCGGCTGCGCTGCCTTCGAGGTCCTGCGTCCGGTCGGCCGGAGGAAGCGGCCCCAGCCCATGGCGCGGACCACCGGCGGCATGCTCACCACGACCGTCAACAGTCGGGCCAGTGGCGGTCGGTGCTTGCCGCGCCACTGGTGTTCGCGCCACTGTTCCAACAGCGACCCGGACGGGACGCCCGCCGGGCAGACGGGTTCGCACGCGCGGCAGCCCAGGCACGCGGACGACTGTTCGAGCAGGGTCGGGTCGTCGGCGTCCAGGCGGCCGGTCTCCAGGGCGCGCATCAGGTTGATCCGACCACGCGGTGAGGACGCCTCGTCGCCGGTGGCGGCATAGGTAGGACACGCGGGCAGGCAGAAGCCGCAGGAGATGCAGCGGGAGAGTTCCTCGGGGTCGAACACACCGGTCATGAGCCGAGCTTTCCGGGATTGAGGATGCGGGCGGGATCGAAGGCGGTTTTGATCCGGCTCAGCAGTTCCATCTGGGCGTCGCCGAGTTGGGCGCGCAGATGTGGCAACTTGGCGGCGCCCACCCCGTGTTCGCCGGTGATGGTGCCGCCGAGTTCGATCGCGGTGCGGAAGATGTCGTCGAAGGCGGCGTGCGCGCGCTCGATCGACTCGTCGTCGTTCGGGTCGGCCACCACGCAGGTGGGGTGGAGATTGCCGTCGCCTGCGTGGCCGAAGGTGGCGATGGTGACCGTGTGCCGGTCCGCGATGGCATCGATCCGGTCGACCATCTCGGCGATCCGGGGGCGTGGGACGGTGGCGTCCTCGAGGATGGTCAACGAGCCCAGTCGGGACAGTGCCGGCAGCGAACACCGGCGCGCGGTGAGCAGTGCCTCGGCGCCGGCCACGTCCTCGGCCAGGGTCCACTCGGTGGCGCCGGCCTCGTGGCACAACTCGGCCATGCGGTTCAGGTCGCGGCGTACCGCGTCGGCGGGACCGTCGTCGCCGAACAGCAGCAGTGCGCCCGCGTCCGTGCGCAGGCCCAGGTGGGCGAAGTCCTCGACCGCGCTGATGCAGCGCCGGTCCAGGAACTCCAGGGTGGCCGGGACGATGCCGGCGGAGAGGATGTCGGCAACATCCTCTACGTCGATTTCGAGCCGACCGCGGTCCTGGACTGGGAGATGGCCGCGGTCGGACCGCGCGAACTGGACATCGCCTGGATGATCTTCATCCACTCGTTCTTCCAGGACATCGCCCATCGCTACGGCGGTCTCCCGGGCCTGCCGGACTTCATGCGCACGCAGGACGTGTGCGCGCAGTACGAGAAGCTCACCGGCTACGCGCCGCGCCACATGCGCTATTTCGAGACGTACGCCGCAGTGCGGCACGGCGTCGTGATGGCCCGCATCGCGCACCGACAGTGGCACTTCGGCGAGCGCGAGCAGCCCGCCGACCTGGACGAGACCGTGCTGCACCGCACCCTCGTCGAGGCGATGATCGACGGTTCGTACTGGGAGCGCGCGGACGCGAGTTGACGCGCTGTCACCGCCCCCGCACGCCGTCCCCGCGTCCGGGTGCGCTCCCCAGGGTCCGCACCCGGACAAGATCTCGAGGGGTTAGGCTGGCACTTCACCATCGTTCACACGGGATCACCCGTGCGGGTGATGAAGTGTGTGACGGGCGACATCACACGGACACCGTCCGTGTTGTTGTCGGTAGCATGAATCACCGGGGGCGACTCCGGGGGTAGCTGCCGGAGGTGCCGCATGACGATCGGGGGACTCGACCCGCCGGCCGGTGCGGGTGTGCCCAAGGGCGCACCGCGAGCCGAGGGTGACGTTCCGGGCCGGAGCATGTCCGACCGCGTCGGACGACTGTCGCGCCGTCCTGTCCAACAACCCATCCAACGCCTGGGCCTGGCCGCCGTCACCTTCCTCACCGGAAGCCGCCGCCGGACGCCGGACGCCGTCGAACCGCTCCTCCAAGTGCACCGCGGGCACCACCCGAAGGCCGACATGACGGCCCTTCAGGAGGCCTACGCGGTCGCGGAGTTGTCCCATCGCGGGCAAATGCGCAAGAGCGGCGAGCCGTACATCACGCACCCGCTCGCGGTCGCGACGATCCTGGCCGAACTCGGCGCCGACACCACCACCCTGGTCGCCGCGCTCCTGCACGACACCGTCGAGGACACCGACCTGACCCTCGAAGAGGTGCGGGCCGCGTTCGGCGACGACGTCACCCACCTCGTCGACGGCGTGACCAAGCTGGAGCGAGTCGACCTCGGCGACCGCGCCGAGGCCGAGACGATGCGCAAGATCATCGTCGCCACGGGCCGCGACCTGCGGGTGACCGTGATCAAGCTGGCCGACCGCCTGCACAACATGCGCACGATCCGATATCGCCGCCGCGCGAGTCAGATCCGCACCGCGGAGGCCACCCAGGAAGTCTTCATCCCGCTCGCCGAGCGCCTGGGCATCCACGTGCTCAAGTCCGAGCTGGAGGACATCGTCTTCGCGACGCTGCGCCCCGAGGAGCACGCCGCGACCGCGCGCACCGTCCTGGCCAGTCAGGCCGAGACCGACGAGGCCGTGTCCAAACTGTGCGCGTCGGTCAAACGCGCGCTGCGCGAGGCCGGCATCGAGGCGGAGGTGTCGCCGCGCTCGCGGCACCACGTATCGGTGCGCCGCGTACAAAAGCGGCGCGGA
>NZ_WWJX01000166.1 GCF_009865215.1 Streptomyces sp. SID3343
CCGTCGCTCCCCTCACCGGCCACGCCCCCAAACCCCTGCTCTCGGCTCCCCCGTCCAGCCATCCCGCCGAGCCCTCACAACCAACCCCGCCTCCCCCATAGAACCCACCCTCGGCCCCGCCCAGCCGCGATCCCCAGCCCAAGCGCGCCCGCCCCACCCCATCCGTCAGCCGATCCCCCTGACCACCGTCCCGTTCCTGACGTTCGCGGTGATCTGCGGCGGAGCGATGGCGGCCGGGGCGCTGGTGGGGACCTTGACGACGAGTTGGCGGCTGTCGGCGGAGCCCGTCACCGAGCCGGTCGCGGTCACCTTGACCACGTCGCGTGTGCCGGCCGCGACCAGGTATCGGGTGCCGGTCCGCGAGCGCCACCACGTGTAGGCGACGATGTCGTTGCTCGGCCGGCTGCACGCGGGCGAGTCGGTGAGCCGGTTGACGGTCTGCGCGCCGGTCGCACTCGCGCCAGGCGGCAGGAACTGCACCACGACGTCGCCGCCGCCCTTGCGGTCGAAGCCGTGCATGCACGACCACATCGCCTCGCCGGACGCCTCCGGTAGGTCGAAGTGGGCGAACTCCCAGTTGTTGACCAATCGCAGTCCCTGCCCCCGCATCGTGTCGAGGGCGCACGCGGTCCGCGACCACACGTCGAGCGCGCGTTCGCTGGACGCGGCCTCGGAGGGGCGTCCGGTGTGGAAGTAGTCCGGCGGCGGCATGTACGTCAGGTGGGTCGCGGACAGTTCGCCCAGGTCGGCGAGCAGATACGGATGGTCGTCGGCCGCGCGCGCCGAGCGCAGTTCGAGTACCGGGACGCCGACGCATCCCTTGGCTGCGGTCGCCGCGTCCGGCATCGGCGCGGTCACGCCGTCGGTGACCGTCAGCGCCGCGCTCTCGTCCTCGGGGCGACGCAGGTCGCGTACCGCCGCCGAGTCGACCCATGGCGCGAGCAGCATCCGAACGCCGCCCGACTCGCGGCGCAGGACGACGGCGGACGCGGAGCGCTCGTCCGAGTCGTCGGCGGGTGCCACGGCCAGGTGCCGCCGCCCGTTCTCCTCGGTGTAGCGGGCCAGTCGTGAGCCGTCGGCGACCAGGACGACGGCGGCGCCCGCGACGTCGCCGGCGTAGAGCAGGTGGGGGGCGCCCAGCGGCGGGCCGGCCTGGGTTCCGGGGCCGAGCGTCACCGTGACCTTGTCGTCGGGGGCGGTCCAGGCCCGGACGGCGCGCCCGGTCAACGCCTCGTCGCCGGCGCGCGCGCCGCGCGTGGACCAGACCGCGAAGTCGAGCCGGGTGGTGGTAGTCCATGCGCCGGCCGCGATCATCCGCGGCGCTCCGCCGCCCACTTGCGCTGCGGGCCCGGCCTGCTCGGCCGGGTTCGAGGCGTTCGAGGCGGTCGACCCGGCGGGGCTCGTCGCGTACCAGGCCACCGTGGCAACGACCGTCGCGGCCGCGACGACGGCGACGGCGGTACGGCGCCAAC
>NZ_WWJX01001597.1 GCF_009865215.1 Streptomyces sp. SID3343
GCGCCGCTGCCTTGTTCTTCCCGGATGCCTGCCGGCCGTAGAGCCATCGCTTGCCGGTACGGCGATTGATGCCCACGATCCGGCAGGCTTCCGTGTTGCTTATCCCAAGATCCACGAGCCGAAGGTATTCCGCCCGCTCACCGACCAGTTTCCTCGGGCCCTGGGGCCGCCGATCCGCACGAACCTCGAAGTCCATCGCACCCCCTGAACTGGGGTGTTGCGACGACCACTAGAACCTAAGTCGCTTGGGGCCCTCCGTCGTATCAACGGTCGAATTCACCGTCTTGGACACCGCGTATGAATGCCTGCCATTCCTCGGCGGTGTACCGCTGGATCGCGCCGAGGGGATCGGCCGGATTCCGCAGGGCCATGGCTCCATCACCCAGCTCGGCGATCTCGATTCGGTCCTCTACCGGGGAGCCCGGAGCAGCGAGCCACACCGCTTCGCTCAGATCTTGCGCGTAGAGGTCTGCCTTCTGGCTCATGCTGTGACCAGGGCGTCGGCCTTCAGGGCCCCCACGAACGCCGCCCATCCCGTCGCCGAGACGCGGCTTGCCGGAAGATCCGTGTTCTTGGAGTCGCGGATCGCGACCGCGGGCAACGCCGAGAGTTCGGCGATCTCCACGCACTGGTCGTTGCTGGCGGTGTAGCTGCTCTTGTACCAGGTGGCACCGTCCAACGAGGCGCTGTACAGGGTGTTCGGGTTCATGCGGTCAGTTCCCTCTCAACGTTGGTAATCAGGTCGCGGCTCTCCTCGGGCGAGAGAGCCTTCGCGGCCAGGTTCGTGAAGAGCCGGTTGACCCGGCGCAGGTCCATGGGCTGGTCCAGGAGGACGCTACCGGCCACGGATTCGGCGAAGGCCACGTCATCGAGGCCGTCGGCGAACTTGAAGATGTTGAAGCTGCCGTTCTGTGTTCCGTTCTCCCCGCCTTCCCAGGGGATGATGCGAAGGCTGATGTTGGGGAGCTCGGTGACTTCGAGCAGGTGCCCAAGTTGTTGTTTCATCGCGTCTCGGCCGCCGACGTGGAAGGTCAGGGCGGCTTGGGTGATCACGCAGTCGAGGTTGAGCGGGTTCTCACCGGTGAGGCGCAGTTGCCGAGCCATGCGGATTTCGACGAGGCCGTCGATCTGATCCGGTCCGAGCGCGGCCCAACCGGACCCGGTGACCGCAAACGCGTACTCGCGCGTCTGCAGGTGAGCGGGCAGCAGAACGGCTTGATAGTCGAGGCGGTGCGTGGCGTCTTCTTCGAAGCCGAGTACTCGGTCGTAGTTCTTGGACAGCAGATCGCCGTACCGCTTGCGATACCAAGGCACCTGCCGCCTGCGGGCGATGGTCAACAGCTCGGTCAACCGATCTCGTGGCGCGCCCTCCACCTCGTAGAGCGCGAGCAGCCTCGCGAACAGCTCCTTGGAGCAGGTGCGGTCGCCACTCTCGACGCGCGTGACCTGCGACTGGCTGCTGTCGACCTCCTCAGCTACCTCCTCGGCGGTGAGGCCCGCCCTCTCGCGCCGTTGGCGAAGCTCTTTGCCGAGTTCGCGGCGTGCGACCTGCGGGCTCATTTCGAGGGCAGCCATGGCGTCTCCATCCGATGTGACCTCACGACGGTGGTGTGTACGCACAGCATTGCGGAGGCGCGGGCAGGCTACCCGCCCCGCCTCCCCGTTGGGATGAAATTGGCATGATGCCAGTCATAGGCTTGACGCGACGCACCCAGGGGCTCCACAGTGATTTCCAGTCACCGTCTGCGTCTTTGTGATCACGAGACGGCTTGTTCGCGATGCCCGTGCGACCCGCAGGGAGAAGCGCATGGAACTGCCCGCTCAACGACTAGATCTGCCGAGAACCAAGCTCTCAGCCAAGAACGCTCGTCTGCACACCCGCGAAGTGTGCGCTGCTGTGGGTGCGTTGCCCGACGACGATCCTCTGTCCGTCGTCGTTGAACTGGTCACCAACGCGTTGAAGCACACCAAGGGATCCATCACCTTGTTCTGGTGGGTCGAAGGACGGCGCCTGCTGTTCGCGGTGGCGGACGACGATTTCGTGGTACTGCCCTGGGGCACACTGCGCCTGGAACCCGATGTCGACGGCGAGAACGGGCGTGGGCTGGAAATCGCCTCGATCCTGGCCGACGATTTGGGCTACGGACCGACACCGAGCGGCGGCAAATGGATCCGGGTCGGGTTCGTCCTTCCGACGCCGTCCGACGCCGAAACGCTCACAGTGCGCCAACACGCTTCTCTTGACCGCCCTTCCTGGCACGACGCCCCATCCGTGGCTTCGTACAGAGGCGAGGCGGCAACCGGCGACATAGCCAGCGGTCAACATCTGAATCCGCCGATAGCGGTCTCGCGCCTTGTGCGGCCAAGGCATCCTCGCGGTTCGTCCTCAACCCTGACAACGAAGGCTCAACGAGACCGGCACAGCACCGACGAGCCGCTGACCCTGGTGGCACCGCCAGGGTAGATCGCAGATTTACGTCCGGGGCAGCCGGTCGTCGTCCCCTCCCATCCCCGATCCCCACCGCGTCTTCCCCTTCTCGGAGACCAATAGGGAGCCGGAGCCCGGACAACCTGCACTCTTATCGCAGCCGGGCCACCGAGAACGAACACGCCTGGTGGTCCGGCGCCGGCGTTCGTTCGCGTCGGGCCGGAGACACGGGCCGCAGGCATGACGGTGTGGCTGTTGCCCGCCCACGCCCTGCCTCTCGTCACCCCGCGCGAACGATCTCTTCGCCCGATCGCACCGGACATGGATCACCGATCGGCCCGTCGCGCGACCCGCCCCGTCCGGCGCTTGTGGGCCCAAAGCCGATTAGCACCCGGCCGCGCAGACCCTCGCCCTCACGGTCTAACCGCGTTCGCGCACCGCTCAGGAAGGCACCACCGTGTTGACTACCACTCGCGCCCCACTCACGCCCACCGAGACTCACCGCGCGCACCTTCGCGAACTCCTCGATTGCGCACCCGCGTTATGCGACACCGGCTGGGCGAGTGCGCTCGCGGCGACGCCCCGATCCGCGTACGCCCTCACCATTGCCCTCCCACACGGGAGCGTGACGGCAGACGGCCCGGAAGCCGATGCCTACTGGGCCACGCTCGCCGCCACCGGTGTCCTGGCGACGACCTCCCCCGACGGCAGCACCGTCACCTGGGCGCCCGCACTGGGGTTCGCCGCCCTCCTCGTGCACCTCGAACTGCGGGCCCGACAGACCGCGTTGGTGATCGGTGCACGCGGCGGCTGGGAGGCGGCCGTGATCGCCGCGCACCCCACGCGCCCCGAAGTCACGGTGTGCGAGCCCACACCCGCGATCGGCGCGGAAGCCGCAACCAGGCTCGGAGCCGCCTTCTCCTCCGCCCGCGTCGAGATCGCCAACGCACGCGACCGGCTGCCTGCAGGCCGCTGGGATCACATCGTCGTGACCGGCACTACCGGCCACGTCCCCGACCTGTGGGTACAGGCCCTGTGCCCTGGCGGTCGCCTCCTCACGTCAATCGGCCAGGCCCTCGCCGTCGTCGACAGGAACAGCGAGGGGCCCGGGGCGACCGGCCGATTCGTCTCGTTGCCCGCCGCGTTCGGCCCTTGGAACCACCCCGATCGGGCGGGCGGTCCGTTGTTAACCGAACGCGGCGCGAAGGGCTTCGATCTCTTCGCCTTCCTGCCGAACCCCACCTGCGTCGAGTCCGCCATCGACCCCGTGCGCGGATCGGACCGGCACAGCGATATCGCCTTGGGCCTGAGTTACGGACTCCACGTGGCCATGGGCCGTCCGCAATTGGACCGCTTCGCTCTCACGCTCGACAGCGGTCGCACCCTCGTCACTCTCGTCGACATGGGGGGTACGCCACTCCGGACCTGGGACCTGACCCCGTCCGCGCGGCCCAACCCACCCATCACTCGCACCGCACGACCCGCCACCGCACCCCGACCGCCCATTGCCTGCGAGGAATCGTGATCACAAGCCACGCGAGAGGATCCACCACGCGCACCGGGGTGAACCATCTCGGGTACGCCTTGGTCGAGGGCGAGATCGGCTGGGGCTGGGCCGAACGCATCCGCGACGAGGCCACCCGCCTGATCGCTCCCGTCCCCGTCGACCGCAACGCCGGCCGGCTGGCAGGGCTCGTCGTCGCAGCGCACCTACGCTCGCGGGAGATCGAAGTCCTGGCCGGGTCCGACACACTCCTCGTCGGTGTCCGCCGGGAGCTGGCTGCCGACCGCGTCGAGATGGTGGCGTGCGCGCTCCTGCAACTACCGGCGTACGCGTTCGCGCAGGCCCCCGCTCAGGACGCCGTCGTGGGCGGCTTCGACCCCGACAAACACATGTGCGCGTACGTCGCCCTGGACTCGCTGCACGCACGACACGGCTGCGTCACTGCATACCCCCGCGCCCACGACCGGGCGCTGGAACACCACGGTGATCCGGCAAGCGCAGACCCCGCAGCGTTGCCGGCCGCAGGCGCGCGCCACATCCGTCTGTGCGCGGGTGACATCCTGCTCACGCACGGGTGGCTACCGCATGGGTGGGCCAACAACGCAGGCGGCCGAGACCTCTTTGTCGTGCGGATCCTCTATCGACGCCTCGGCCCTCCCACAACGTCGAGCACCGGCACGGTGCAATCGTGACCGCGCCGGTGCCGGACCCCGGCGGTGAAGCGGCGCGGCGCGCGTATCGGCGTGAGGGATACGCGCAACTGGGCGACGTCCTGGCCGAGGACCGCGTCGCGCGCCTGGAGGCGGAGGCTCTTCGCCTGTACGAGCGGTGGGCCCCCGCACGGGGGCACGGGCTTCGCCGGCCGGCGGACACGGCATCGGCGCCCGTGACGTTCGACGACGTGGGGGCGCTGTCCGTGCTCTTCAACGAACTGGCGCACGACGTCGAGCCGGCCCTCTGGGCGGCTCGGGTGCTGGGCGGTCCGGTCGAGCCGGTCCGCATCGCGTTGACGTACGCGCCTCCGCACAGCCCACCCCCACCCCTGGCGCCCGCTTCCCCTCGTCAACCCGCAGGTTCGATGCCCGACGACGGCGTCCACCTGTGGATCCCCCTCCAGCGGGACGGCTCCTGGCACCTGCGGGTCGCGCTGCGCAGCCACACCCGTGATGCGTCCCTGCCCCGCCGAGGCTGGTCCCGGTGGTGGGCAGGACGCCGAGCGCGGGTGGGCGGGTGCGGCGGCTCGGGGCCGTGCGTCGTCGCGGTGCACCCGCTCCTGCGGATCGGCACCGGTCAGAACCAGTCCCGATACCTGCGGGTCTCAGCCGTCCTCACCTACCGCCGCCCCGAACCCGGAGACATCCCGTGGCCCTGACCCCGGCCCCACACGAGGCCGCGTACCCCTCCACCCCGCCCGGGCGCAGACCTTTGGCAACGGAGTCGGTCCTGCGCGGCAACTCCGTCCCGGTACCCATCGTCAACGTCCACCCCGAGCGCGCACTGCGCTTCGTCGTCGCCCTTCCCGACGATCCCGGCGCGGCACGTGTGGTTACCGCAGGTCAGGCGATCGCGGCCATCCGGGCGGCGTTCGGACATCGCATGCCGCGCAGGCCCCACCTGCCCGGAGGCGGCCGTCACCGGGCGACGCCCGCAGCGCTGCACAACCTGCACCGCCCAGGCCGTGCGCCCACCACCCTTGGGACCCGCCGGACCCCGCCGCCCACGGTGGGGTGGCGGCCCTTCGGCCGTACCGGCGCACGAGTGATCACCACCTGGCAGACCCCGGGCTGACGCCCACCGTGCCTCCCGTCACTTCGTGGAAGAGCACCGAACAGCGCTTCCAGCGCTGATGCGGCAATGCCACCACGCCCGCGCACAGACCAGAAAGGCGGCACCGCATGCCCGACCCCGGTCCCCGACCCGAGCCCGTGACCGGCCCGTACACCGAAGTCCCCGCCCTCGCGCCGACGGACACCACACCGTGCTGGTGTCGCCGGCGCCGTCCCCGGCTCCTCCTGGTCCGCGAACACGACCGGGGTGATCGCGCCCGGCGCGATCACCCCGGCACCCACCCGCGCCCGGCTCACGCCCAGGAGGCCGACGACCTGCTTCCGGACATGCTCCTGATCAGCGTGCGCCGGCTCCTCCACGCGCGCACGAACGCCGAGACCGCACAGGCGTCCGCCGAGATCCTGACGACGGTGCGGGACCTGACCACTCGCCGTGGCCTGCCCTGGCAACGCGTGACCGAGGGCGCGTTCCGCCTGCGCCGCCACCACGGCACCTACCGGCAGGCATGGGTGATCGGCACCGACGACCCACCCACCGAAGCCGACCCACGTCACACGACGCCACCGACCCCGTGACCGCCGACCCGTCCGCGCCCCAGAGTCTGGACCGCACGATGACCCACGTTGTTCACCCCGCCGATGACGTGCCGGCGCTCGCCCACGCCCAGGCCGTCGAGGTGGCCGACTCCCACCTGAAGAAGGCCCTCGGCGTTCTGTTCCCGGGCGCGGTCACGGAGCTGGGCGAGACCCTGCCCGGCCGGACCCACCACGTGCGGGAGGCACGCCTCCACCAGGATGGCGCCCCGCCCACCCAGGTCCTGGTGGCCTTCGACTTCGGGCTGCCGTGGCCCGAGCTGCTGCACGGCAACGCCCGCGGCCTCGTCGCGGCGAACGCCCGCCGAGCCAAGGCCGAGGCGTGCCGCACCGCCGCGCATCGCACCGTCCTCGCCGACCTCGTGCCCACCTCCCGAATCCTCGCCCACCGAGGGCCCGTCATGGTCCTCGAACGCGTCCCCCACCACCACGAGCGGAGCCTGGCCGCCTCGCTGGTGCGCCAGCCCGGCAACACCGGCACCCTCCTGCACCGCCTGTGGTCCACCCTCGCGCCGCTGCGCACCTCCGCCGCGGTTCACCGGCTCGACGCCGTGGCTCCGTTGGACGAGCGGCACTCGATCCCGGCCCGATTCGATCGCGCGCGGTCCGCCCTGAACGATTCTGCCCGGCCGACGGACGGCTGGACCCGTTGGCGGGCGGGCATGAGTCTTCACCCACGTGTGGAACACATCGCGGTTCGTATCGGACTCGCTGGCCCACCCGTCGGCGAGACCGCCCTCGCGCACGGGGGGCTGGACCCGCGAGACATCGTCCTGCGCTCCCAAGGCATGATCCTCACCCATCCGCAACCCCACCTCGCGGTGCCGCACTCCGACCTGGCGATGCTCCTCAGCCGCATCACCCACCACCTGATCGGCACCCGCCCCGGCACGACCACCGCCGACACCGTCTGCACCGGCGTCCACGAGTGGATATCCGCGAGCACGAACCCCCTCAACCTCAACTCTGGCGGCGAGCAGAGCGATTCGGCGCTGCGTCAGGTCCTGCGGCTGTGGGCGATGGACACCCTCACCGTCGTGGGCGACGTGCTCGCCCTACCACCCGACCTGCCGGTCTTCGACCAGACACGACGCGGTCTCGGCGAACGGGCGACCGAAGTCCTGGACGTCACCGAACGCATCGCCCACGGCCTGATGCAGGGCGAAGGCTCCCCGCGTACCCAGCTCGCCGACGCGCTGGCGCTGGTCGCCCACGCCGCCCGCGCCTAGCCACCGCAGGCTCCCGGCAGCAAGGAAAGCAAGCACCGCCACCGGCGCGACATCCCGGCCCGCCAGCCACCCACTCGTTCTCCTCCTCCACTCGTTTCCATCCCGGACAGGACTATGACCATCCAACAGGCCCGGCTGCGGCAGGCCCACGCCCAGGCGACCGCACACGCCGACGCCCGCTTGGGCGCGATCGTGCCCACCCTGCTCGAAGGCACGATCGAGTGGGGCGAGACCCACCCGACGCCCACACACCACACCCGCGACGCCCTGCTGCACCGGCCCGGCCAGGGGCCACTCCCGGTGACGATGTCCCTGGCCTACGGCACCACGCTGCCCAAGCTGCTGCACGAACAGGGCACGACCCTCGCCGCGCGCCTGGCCGCCGCGCACGACCGCGCGAGCGTGGAGACGGCCCGCGCCGTGGCCCACCGCGCCGTCCTGGCCACGACGGGCTGCCCTTCCGCCCCCGCAGTCCTGGCTCGACAGGGCCCGGTCCTGATCGTCGAACGCACTCCTACCGCCGCGACCTTGGCCTCGGGGATCCTCGACACGCCGGATCGCGTCGTCGACCACCTCGACCGGCTGTGGGAGTCCCTGGCCCCGGCGCGACGGGCGAGCGCCGCGAACCGCATGGCCGCGGCCGCGCCCCTGGACCGGGACGGCTCGATCGAGACGCAGTTCGCCCGGACCTGGGTCGCGGACCCGCTGCCCGACCACATCGCCGAGGCCGGCCGGGGATGGACCACCGGCGGCGCGTTGGCGAGATTGCGCGCGCGCCTGGTCAACATCGCCGTGCGGATCATGCTCACCGCACCCGGAACCTCCGCTCGGGTGCTCGCCCACGGGGGACTCGACCCCGCCGACATCCTCGTTCACCCCGCGGCGCCCGTCCCCTCCCGCCCGCGCCCGCACCTGGCCGGCCCACACTCCGACCTGGCCACACTCCTCAGCCGCACCACCCAACACCTGATCGGCTCCCGCACCGACGCCGGTGTCGCCGACACCGTCACCACCGACCTGTACGCGTGGATCACCGCCAGCGAAGGGCCCTTGGCCGCGCACGAGATCCGCCGCGCCCAGGCGCTGCGCGACGTGCTGCGCCTGTGGGCGATGGACACCCTCACCACCCTGGCCGGCCACCTCGCGCTGCCCCCGGACGTGCCGGTCCTGACCCCGGCTCAACACGGCCTGGCCGAACGCGCCGTAGAGACCCTCGACATCGCCGAAGGGATCGCACACGCCCTGGTCGGCGCCGACACCCCACCCGCGACCGCGCTGGCGCACGCCCTCGCCCGCGTCACTACGGCCGCCCGCGCCTGACCCGGCTGCGCGCCGCCACACCCAAGGGCGCACGGCCCGGGTCCGACACCGGCCCCACCGACCTCGCACAGGAGGTGCACGTGCACGATCGAGTCACCTGGCCCACCACGCGGTCCTCGACCCACGCGGCCATCGCGCGACGCAGACTGGCGGACGCCGGCCGAGCCCGGGAATGGGCGACGCATCGCATGAGCGTCACCGCCCGACAGCTCCTCGACGACGCGGACATCGTCTGGGGCCCCGACCCGGGCGACCTGTCCGGCCACACCCTGGCGGCCGTGGTCGACGGCACGCCGGTGACGATCCGCATGGCGTACGGGCGCCCCGTCGCCGCGTTGCTGCACAACGCGGAAGCCGTCTGTACGCCGGTGACCTCGCTACTGCGGCACAGCCACGATCGCGTCGGCCTGCGCGTCCAACGCGACCTCGCCCACGCGCTCGCGTTCGCTCGCGCCACCGGCCTCGACCATCCCCGCCTCCTCGGGTCCCACGGGCCAGTCACGATCACCGAACGGCCGGCCGGGGCCAGCCTGTCGGCGGCCGTCCTGGAACACCCCGATCGCACGGGCGCGCTCTTGGAGCATCTGTGGGCCGACCTCGCCGCCACGCGCGACCCGGACCTCGCCAAGGCGGTGACCATCCCCGCATGCGGTGGCCGGGTCGGTGTCGAGGGCGCGTTCGGCTTGCTCTGGCACAGGCCCGTGCCCGCATGGCTCGACGACATCGGCACCGGCTGGACCCACATCAAAAACCGTCAGGCCCTCCTCGACAGGATGGACTGGCTCTCGGCGGGTCTGGACGACCACCGCCCGCGCGACCACGAGGACCGGCGCGTCCTCGTCCACGGGAACCTGGACTGCGACCACCTGCTCTTGGCTGGCGACGGCACCTGGACCAGCAGTCCCCGACCGCACC
>NZ_WWJX01001598.1 GCF_009865215.1 Streptomyces sp. SID3343
GCGACGATGCTCCGCCCGGCCCGGCCCGGCCGGGGCGGCAGCGGCGCTTCGTGCAGCTTCCGGATGACGGCCCCCGCGGCGGCCCACGCCGCCGGTGACCCGGTCGACGGCCCGCCGAGGCGCCCAAGCGTCGTCCCCGGAAGTGCGGCGATCGCGAGCACGTGCGGCTTGCGCCACAGGACCTCCGGGGTCGGGACCGGGGTGAGCGACATCGCCTCGACCTCGACGTCGATGCGCGCCTGATCGGCGTCCACCTTCAGGAACACGTCGCCTACGCGCAGGGTCGCGCGCTCGGAATGGGCGACGACGACTTTGACCTCATCCATGGACGGCAGTATCCCGGGGATGATCGCCGACGTCGCCGGGTTTATCGCGTGCGATTACGCGGCTGACCACGTCCCGTTACCGGCGGCCTCAGACACGACACCGACCCGGTTCCACCACTTTTGTTAGGAGTCCAAGAGTCACCAGAGGCGCCAAGACACCTGCACTACTGAGCTTTGCGGATTGGTTTTCGTTGGTTTGTCATGTCAGGTCGGTTGCTGCGAGGAAGCCGTTGAGGAGTGCGGGGTGGCGTTGGAGGTGCCGCAGGCCTTGACGGGCGACGGAGACCAGTTCTTCGAGGGTGCGGGCGCCGAGGTTGGCCAGAGCCCCGCTCTTCAGGTGTGCCCAACTGCCCTCCACCGGGTCGAGATCGGGGGAATACGGCGGCAGGAAGACCAGGGTCGACCCGTCGACGCGTTCGGCGAAGGCCTGCATTCGGCGGCTGCGACGACTGCCCAGGTTGTCCCACACGAGTACGATCGGGCGGGCGAAAGTCCTGTGCACGTCCGGCAGTTGCCGGATCGACTCCCGGTCGGTGACCGATCCCGGAACCATGCGGTACAGGAATTTCGGCGGACCGTCGGGTGGATGGCAGCACCAGCCGACCAGCGAGGTCTTCGGCCGTTTCCCCATCCGCACCCGCAGTGTCGGGGTGTGGCCCCGCGGAGCCCACGTGGCGCGAACCGGCGGCGGGAGCGACAGGGCGGTCTCGTCCGCGAAGACGATCACCGCACCCGTCCGCTCCGCGTTGGTTCCACCCGGGGCCACACCGTGCTCCGCCGGGTCGTCACCGCCTCTTCGTCCCGTTCCAACGCGCGCCGGGCCGGTCGGCCGCCGTGACCACCCGTGGGCCTTCAGGAGCCGCCACACGCCCGACGGGGACGCGTACACCACCCCTGTGACCTGCGTGATTCACCCGTCCGACCGGAGCGAGCGTCCGGATCCGCCCGGTGAAACCGGCCGCCTCCGGCCCGGCTTCCAGTACCGCCGCCACCTCGGCGAACCCCTCGTCGGACACGCGCCGGCGGGCGCCCGGCGGACCGGCAGACCGCAACGCGTCCACCCCCGCCGTCCACCCACCTTCCGTGCCACGCCGACACCGCCTGCGGGGACACGCCCGACCGGCGAGCCACCTCGGCCCGCGACACACCCTCGGCGAACCAACCACCTGCCCGCAACCGTAACTTCTCCCGGCGCTCCCGCTCCGCCGGAGTCATCCCCGAGACCCTCATACAGCAGGTATGCCCTTATATGACACACCGTCAATCGGATCAGGAAACCTCAGTAGAGGGAACGTGGAACACCCGATCCGGCGGGCCCACCTCGGCCGACGGCCGGCGCAGGGTGCCGCCAACCTGGCGCGAATCACAGGGCACGGGGAGACTGCGAGCCGGTCGGGACTGCCGAAGGCGGCCATCTCTGCGCCTGTGGCAGCGATAACCCGGTGTCGTGAATCACGCTAGACGTTAACGACCCGCCGCCGCGCGTGGACGCGCCTCCCGCTTCATCCGGTTGGCGTGGCGCGGTCGAGCAAGGCGTTGATCGTGTCGGGTTCGATCCCGGATCGGCGCAAGGCGGTAATCCGCCGTTGGATCGGGTCCCAGTGGCGGTCGCGTACACGCACCCGTCTTCGGCGGTGGTGTCGTGGATGGCGCGGTATCGGGCCAGGTCCTGCCACGGGCACAGGATCGGCTCGCGGGCAGCGGCATCAGCGACAGGTAGTTCCTGGCGAACGGTGTACCTATGGGAAGGGCGTGAATCTCGCGGAAGCGACGGCGCAGCGCGAGGCGCTGCTCGCGGAGGGCGTCGCGGCGCCGGTCGTCGGGCAGCCCTGGCACTACTGGCTGGATCCACCGATCAGGACGCCCTGAACCTACGCGCCCGTATCCAACTACACCTCGACCGCGCCACCGGGCCATGACGCCGGTGAAGGGGACCGCTTGGTGATCACGCCGGAGTTCTGACGCGCGGAGCACCTGATCGACCCCCCTGAGGATGCCGGTGCCATTCTCGTGGGTGAGATCCCGGCTCAGGAGCATCTGCGGCGACGGTTCAGCGCAGGATGTCGGCGATCGCTTTGACCACTCCGATCACGACCGGAATCGTGAAGACGACGCCGCAGACGAGCAGGGCCGGGAGTTCTCTGTACAGCGTTCGTCGATCGGTGCCGATCCGCACCCGTTTCGCGGGATCCCGCGGGTCGTAGCGCACGTCCACCAAGTCCCCGGTCGTAGTCGCCCGCGGAGCGTGGAGCGCCACTGAGGCGACCACCGCACGGCCCTCGGCCGTCGTGAAGCGCTGGTCGAACACGCAGTAGCGTCCGTGGGACACGCTGCCGCGCCCGACCGGGACCCTGACGGTGACCCCGCGCGTGCGCAGGTGGAAGCGCTCACGCACGGTGTCCAGGCAGATCCACAGCACGAGGAAGGAGCCGCAACTCAGGACCCCAGCGATCGGCAACCCGATGACGTAGCCGCCGCCCGCGGCGATCCCGAGCGTGAGCAGGATCGCGAGATACGGGATCAGGGCGGCGACGACTCGGGTCCGGCGCCGCGCGAAGTCCGGTCTCCACGCGGACAGTGCCTCCACGGTGACCGCGGGAGTGTCCGGTCCGGGCGCCCCCGCTGCCGCCACGCGCTGTCGTAGACCCGTGGCGAACGCCGTCAACGCGGCCCGGTTGTCTTTGGGGGTGTGATGCTCCGACCCGTCGTGGAGAATTATTCGTACCACCCGTGAACTTTCCATTCGCACGTCACGAACGTGCGCGTACGGGACGCGGGTTCGGGTTCGCCGCTTCGCGACAACGAACCCCTCGGGATCCAACCGTGCGACCGATCCACCCGATCCGAGCACCACGCCCACGCCCATGTCCTGAGCCGCCATCGGCACGACACCTCCCCCTCGATTGTCGACGGCACACGCGATCCCACCGGTCTGTCGACGTTACCCGAACGTACTCGATCCACCGCGGCGAGTCAGCCCACGTCGCCTTCGTTCCGCGGCTGCCGGCCGGTTGCCGGCGCGGTCCTTGGGCGCGGCGGCCGCCCGAGGTGAATTGACGGGCAGGGTGAGCGCGCCGAACGCCGGGCCGGGGAGCCCAGGTCGGGCTTGTTCGGGTCCAGCCGGTACCCCATGACGTCGGTCCCGGCGGGGGTGAGGGCGGGAACGGGGTGAACGTGAAGCGTGTCGCTGCTCGTATCGGATCGCTGTGTCGAAGGTCGGCGGGCGCGGTGATCGGCGGAACCTCGTTTCCTGTGGATACGGACCCGGTCGGCCCTCTTCGGTATGGTCAGCGGATATCCGAGGATTGGCACCGGCCCATCCGGACGAGGTACCGGCCCACAGGTGAAAGCCGTCCGTGGGATCGAGCACCTGGGCCGGGTAAAGGTCGTCGGCAGCGCGGAATCGGCGTGCTCGAGGCCAATGGTCGAGCCGTCACAGCCGAGCAACGACGCACCCTGTGTTGTCCGCGTTCGGCCGATGCATCGCGGCGAAAGCGGGGGCTGGGGGCGCCGTGCCGGCAGCGAACGACGTCTTTCTTCGCGGCCGAGCTCGACCGGCCACACACACGCTCGTAGCGTTCATCGACGAGCACCGGGACCGCTTCGGCGGAGTCGAGCCGATCTGCAGCGTGCTCACCGCACACGGCTGCAGCATCCACCCGTCCACCTACTACGCGTACAAGAAGCGCGCCCCCTCGACACGATCCGTTCGCGACGCGGAACTGACCGCTCTGATCGCGAACGTCCACGAGATGAACTACGGCGTTTACGGCGTCCGCAAGGTCTGGGCCGAGCCGAAACGCCGCGGCCACACCGACGTCGCCCGCTGCACCGTCGCCCGGCTGATGAAGGACGCCGGGCTCTCCGGCGCCGTCCGGGATCGGAAGGTTCGCACGACCGAGGCGGACCCGACCGCCACACGGGCACCGGACTGTTGCGACGCGACTTCGTCGCGTCGGCGCCGAACCGCGTGTGGGTGGCGGACTTCACGCATGTCGCCGCGTGGGCCGGAACCGTCTACGTCGCGTTCGTCATGGACACCTTCTCCCGCCGTGTCGTCGGCTGGTCCGCCGCCACCAACAAACGCACCGACCTCGTACTCTCGGCGTTCGAGATGGGCCTGTGGCAGCGCGACCGGATGCAACACCCCGTCCTGCACGGGGAGTTGATCCACCACAGCGACGCCGGCTCGCAGTACACCTCGTTCCGCCTCGCAGCCCACCTGGCACGCGAGGGCACCGCCGGATCCATCGGCACCGTCGGCGGCGCCCTCGACAACGCCCTGATGGAATCCACCATCGGCCTCTACAAAACGGAGTCGATCAAACCCCGCGGCCCGTGGCACACCCTGGCCACCGTCGAACTCGCCACCGCCGAGTGGATCGACTGGTACAACCACACCCGCCTCCACGGTGAGATCGGCCACGTTCCACCCGTCGAATACGAAGCCAAGCACTACCAGAGACAACCAAAGCCGCAGGTCATCGCCACAAACCCGAGTCTCTGACGAACTCGGAGCGGTTCAACCCGCACCCCGAAACCACACCCACCAACCCCGCGCCCGGAACAACCGTCCCGATACAACAGCGAAACCCCAGCCCGCACACCCCACACCACCCCACAACCAACAACCACTCACACAACGATCCAAGTGTCAGGGTGTCCACGATCGAGGGGAAACCTCACCCAGTCCTACTCTTCAGCCAGCAGTGATTCCCGCAACCAGTTCGGCTCCACCCTGCCGAGCCGTGCCCGTAGGTCGCCTACACATGGGTGGTTGAGCGTCCGCAACGCCGCAACCAGGCTTTCGATTGTCTGCACCTCCCCGACGGGACAAACTCGCAGAACCTGTTCTATGGCTGGAACTGCTTCACGAACTCCCGCGTCGGCCAAGGCTCGGGCCCGCTCGACAAGGATCGGGGTCTCCGTACTCCAATTTTCCGAGAAGGAATGGCACAGCTTGCCTATCTCCCAAATAAAGCATGGCCATGCCTGCCATGATCTTCACTTCCGGATCCCGCGTGCAGCTGTATACGGATGCCAGAGGACCGAGAATCACAGTTCCAAACGGCGCCATGCGCTCCCATGCCAGGAAGCGAATTTCAGCATCGCTCTCGAATACATCGACTACACACTTGGCCAAATCGCCAACTAGCATACCGATGGATGCTACTGCCTCAACGCGACTTTCCAAACTCTCCGACGAAAGACCTTCGAGTTAATTACGGAGACGCTCCGGCATGGATTTGTTCATCGAACTCTCGTAACTGTCGACTCCAGCGCATCGATGAGCCCACCGCCCGGTATAGTATAGATATTTGGCTTTCCAGGGTTCATAGTGGGCCGAATTCCACTGAGGAAGGCTGCTTCCGCCGTGAATTCGACCACATAGTTCTGCCTTTCTCGAAAAACGCCAACACTGTTGAGCTGTCCAGAGCCGGCATTCCGCTGGAGGTCGGTCACAAAAACGTCGCCCGCAGCCTGGGCCATGAAGGAATTCGAGCCCGTCCCAAATGAAAGCGATCGCACTACCGCTGTCTCCCCGACTGCCGGCCCCCCTACAGTGAATCCAGAGAAACCGGCCGCACCTCCGACATCCGTAAATTGAGCGAATACAGTGCCGCCTCCGCTCGGAACACTCCTGCCAATGGTACCCCCCGCCGATGCCTTGCCAGCCTCCACATTGAAGGACGGGGGAAGCTTGGCATCCTTGCCGGCGTACGCGACCCACTTGCCTGCCGTCTCCTCTTCATCCGACTGCTTATAAGCCAGATACCGGAACCACACTTGCCGCCATTGAATAGACAGGCGCTGTACAAAGCCGTGTACTGGTGAGCTCCGATTGCCGTCCCTTCACCTCTGGCCATGGCCGTCTGAGTGCCCAGCAGGTCAAGAAACTTCGAGCTGCACAGTTTGGTCTTCTTGCAAGCAACCTGCCAGTAGTTCCACTCGTCGCCCGGCCAAGTCTCGCCAGTATGCTTGCCTGCCTCTGAATCCGACCGTCGCCTCTGTCCGGTGACCGCAGGCAGCCGGAGCGAGACCGACCGGCCAACGCGTCCGGACTCGCCTGCACAGCCGCGCGCATCGCCAGGCTCGACATCCGCGACCGCACCCACACGGGTACGTCAGCCGAAGACGGTCCCTACGGCGGTGAGGGCATGGTCTCGTCGTCGGTCTCTCCGGGGGCCGCCCGACTCGTCATCACCACCGGTACGAAGAGGGGCCGCCGCCCCTCACCCGCGACCGTCATGCGCCTGCTCCGCGAAACACGACGAGAAGCCCACCACCCCACAGCCGACCAGTTCGGTCACACAGCGTTACTTTTCACTTGGTCGTTTCTTGGGGCGAGCCGGGCCGAAGTGTGTGAAAGAGGCGCGGTGGAAAAGGTTCGCAAGCTATTCCGCAGCCCTGGGCGCGCTGATGCGGCCCAACCTCTGGGACGACCGGTTCTGCTTCCGCATCGTGTCCCGTGACTGGCGTGCAGCAGGGGGCCCGAGACTGACCCTGGGCGAAGGATCCTACTTCGACCTGATCGATCAGTCGGGGCCGCTCACCCGGGAACTGTCCGCCACGGCGCATCGATCTGCGGACCCTCTTCCGGCGTGGCGTCGGCTCCCGCTACGGGCCAGGTACAAGTCCGAACCGCTGTCGCTCGGGCGGCGGGTGGTGCTTGCTTCGGTGGGAACCCTCACGATAAGGCGCACTGCCGACGGGCAGGGCGAGTTCTACGTTCTCCGCCGCATCAAGGGCCGGACCGCCACGAGCGACGACACGCACAACGTGCTTCCGGGTGGCATGCTTCAACCCGCCTCGATCTCGCCTCTGAGCCGCCGTAGCGATTTGAGTGTGTGGCGCAACATCATGCGGGAGTTCAACGAGGAGATGCTGGGAGCGCCAGAGGCAGTCGGCCAGGGGGGAGCCGAGGTCGACTACACCCGACGTCCCTACTCCGATTTCGAGCAGGCCCTGACGGCCGGCACCCTGCGGGTATGGACGTTCGGGATGGGTTTGGAGGCCCTCATCCTGACGCCTGTCCTGCTTACGATCGCCGTGTTCGAGGCAGACGTGTTCGATGTCTTGTTCGCCGACCTGGTCCTTGAAGGTCCCGAGGGGATCGTCATCACCAAGATGCCGCTGCGCGATGCCGAAGTCGGCGATCTCCTGAAGCTGCCGAACGTTGCTCCGCCGTTGGCCGCGTTGTTACATCTGGCGCTTCGGCACCGCGATCTTCTGCTCTCGGCCCCTGTCCGAACTACATAGCGACCTGAGCTGCGGACGAACTCGCGGCCACCGAGCGCGTTCACGAGCAGGAGACTGCACGCTCGTGCCGCCGCCACCGGCGCCGAACGCGACGCGATGCTCGCCGCGCGCCGGCGTCGCACGGCAAAAGCGGCCCGGGTCGGGGCGTGTCACCCGCTCGCGCGTGGGGGCCGACGCGCCGGCAGGTACCACGACGACGACGCCTCGGTCGTCGTGGCCAAAGGACCGTGGTGCACGGAACCCCGAACGACGACCTCCATCCCGCCGCGCGGGAACGGGAGGGAGCCCGCTTCTCGCGCGGGCGGCACCCACACCCCACCAGGGAAGAAACCCATGTCCATCCTCCGCGCGTCCCCCATCGCGGGAAGGACCACGAAGAGGACCCTCGTCGGGCCTCGGTCGCGAGCACCCGGTGCGCGGCGGCGATGTGTTCGTCGAGCCCGTTCATCACGCCGGGGCACCGGCCGACCCGGCTGCCCGGCATTCCGCCCGCGCGAGAACGCGAGGGAGGGGTGTGCGGGGCGGTGGGCAGCGTCGGCGGGTGCCGCGCCACACGACGTCGACGGGGTGGACGCGTTCGGCGGCGTTGCCCTTGGAGTGGCCAGAGACGTTGTGGTCGAGGCGCGAACCTGACGCCCGCGCAGCGGACGGCGCCGGGCAAGGTCGGCGTCGACGTCACCGAACAGACGGAGCAGCCGGCGGCGGCTGCGGTGAGGGCAGACCGGTGGACCCTCACCCTCGCCGCGGCCGCGTCTCGCGAACGCGAGGGACACCTGACCGTGCCACGCAAACACGTCGAGGTTGTCGAGCACGGCGGCGAGGCTCATGAGGTCAAGCTCGGGGTCGCCCGCGCCAACGCACGACAACGCCGGGCCACCTTGGCGCCCGAACGCCTCGACGCGCTCACCGCACTCGGGATGCGGTGGTGAAAACGCTGTCGGCCGGGGGTCTCGTGCTCGGTGGGTGTGGGGTTCGACCTGCCGTCCCTCGGCATCGTCCGTGTCGGAGAGCGCGCAAGAGGGCGTGGATGCGTGGCCTCGCCGAAAAGCAAATAGAAGGCGATGCAATAATGTAAACATGAACAGGGATGCCGAGACAGTGATCCTCGCCAAAGATGCCGAACGTGTGATGGAGCCACGGCATCCTCGAGTTTCTTCAGAGTCTCTCGTGGCCCGATCCGTTTTCGGTCCAGGTTCTCGTGCGTGATCAGGATGACGACTGTTTCGGCTTGTGGATGATATACGACGGACAACTGAAGGAAGTCACGTTGCCCGCCACCGAAGGAACGCAATCGAAGTACGCAATCAACGGGTACATGGTGCGTATGGATCGGGCATAGCGAAAGATGAGATCAAAGAAAATTGAGTTGCTTCGGTTCAAACACCACATCTGCGGAATCGGGGGGATCCGGGGCAACGTGACCGGGTAAGGGACACCCACGGCAGACGAGCCTCGGGGGTCGCATGGACGTCGGAACGGTGGTCGGGGCGAGCATCGCCCTGTTGGGTGGCGTACCGCCACGACGGGAGGCGTCCTCGTCCTTCCGGCCGATTCGCCCTGCGGCGCCGCGGCATCGTGGTCGAAGGCGTGATCGAGGGGATGATCCCGACCGGCAAGGCGCAAGGGGACCGGATGTACGCGGCGCGGGTGCTCTTCACGACCCGCGACGGCGTCGAGGCCGTGGGCCGGAGCGTCGAGCGTGCCTGCCCGCAACCGTGAACTCACGCCGGGTCGTCTCCGGTGTCATGACGTCGCCTCCCGCGCCTTCGCCCACACCTCTGTCATGGCCGCACTGCGCGGAAGGCGCGACCACGAACGACCCCGTCGGATGCCGGGGCGTACGCGTCACCGGACACGCCCTCTGTCTGGTCCACCTCAGCCCCACGGACCGGACCGCGTACCTGGCCGCCCTGACCCCTGGCTCCGACGTCGACCACCGCGGCACCACCTTCGACGGCCCCTTGCTGACGGAACTTCTCTACGCGCTCCGCGACCCGACCGCCAACCACCCTCGGCTCGGTACCGCCGATTTCGACGGCGCGACGTTCACCGCCCAAGCCCGGTTCTACGGCGCGACGTTCATTGGCAACGCCGGGTTCGACGGCGCGACGTTCATCGACAGTGCCTTGTTCGGCGGTGCGACGTTCACTGCCGACGCCTGGTTCGGCAACGCCACGTTCACCGCCGACGCCTGGTTCGGCAACGCGACGTTCACCGCTGACGCCTCGTTCCATGACGCGACGTTCACCGGCACCGCCATGTTCCGCGGCGCTACGTTCACTGGCAACGCCCGGTTCCACCGGGCAACGTTCACCGCCAATGCCGGGTTCGACGGCGCAACGTTCACCGCCGACGCCGGGTTCCACAGCGCGACGTTCACCGCCGACGCCCAGTTCGGCGACACGACGTTCACCGACAACGCCCGCTTCCGGAACGCGACGTTCGCCGCCAATGCCGAATTCGTCGGCGCGAGGTTCACCGCCGACGCGGGGTTCCACGACGCGACGTTCACCGGCAACGCCTTGTTCGGCGACACGACGTTCATCGCCAGTGCCGGGTTCCACGGCACGACGTTCACCGCCAATGCCCACTTCGACGGTGTGGTGATCAGGCGTGAGGCGCGGTTCGACGGTGCGCGGTTCGAGTCTGCCGCGGTGTTGGGGCCGTTGTGGTGCTGGGGGGTGTTGGACCTGTCGGGCACGGTGTTCGGTGCGCCGGTGGTGATCGAGGCCGCGGCGGCCGCGATGCTGTGTGTGCGGACCCGGTGGGAGGCGACCTCGACGCTGCGCCTGTGGCACGGCGACCTGGACATGAGCGGCGCGGTCCTCAACTTCCCCCTCGCCGTGGTCTCGGCCGCCGCGGACACCGACCCGGTGCGGGTGCTGACCGTGAGTGGTGTCGACGCCGCCCACCTGGTCCTCACCAACACCGACCTCGCCGCGTGCCGGTTCCTCGGCGCGTTCCACCTCGACCAACTACGCCTGGAGGGCGACACCCGCTTCGCCCGCACACCACCGGGAACCGACCCGCTCCGGGGCATGCCTTTGCGCTGGACCGACCGCCTGGCGCCGGCCGAGGAACACCACTGGCGGGCCCTGACCACGCACCGTCCCCGGCTGCGCGCCGGGTGGACAGCCGCACCGCCACCGTCCCCCGGTTCCCCGTCCCCCGTGCCCGGGCCGGCCGCGCTCGCCGCGCTGTACCGCCAACTCCGCAAAGCCTTCGAGGACGGCAAGGACGAACCCGGCGCAGCCGACTTCTACATCGGCGAAATGGAAATGCGGCGCCTGGACCGCCGCCCCAGCCGCAACCGTGCCGAACGGCGACTCCTCACCGCCTACTGGGCGCTGTCCGGGTACGGCCTCCGCGCCTCCCGCGCCCTGGGCTGGCTCGGCTTCGCCATGACCACCACCATCCTCGCCATGATGCTGTGGGGATTACCCACCAGCGACCCCAAGCCTGTGACCACCGGCCCGCTGCCTGCGACCGGCCAGACCCTGCGCGTGGTGACCGACAACCCCGACCCGACACTCACCGGGCCGCTCCATGACCGACTCACCGCCAAGCGGGCCGAGAAGGCCACCCGCGTCGTCGTGAACTCTGTGGTGTTCCGATCCAGCGGACAAAACCTCACCAAACGCGGAACTTACATCGAGATGACATCGCGGTTCCTCGAGCCGGGCCTCCTCGCCCTCGCCCTCCTCGCCATCCGAGGCCGCGTCAAACGCTGAACTCCTGTCAGCGCTCGACATGTGCTGGACCTGAGAACGGGCGTCGGGGCCGGGTCGGTCCCGACGCCCCGTTTGGTCGAGCGTGCGGTCGTCCCGACCGCTCGATCGCTACGCGCAGTGGGTGTGGGTCGCCGGCTGTGTTCCTTGGGGCCTTGGTGGGCACCGCTCGTGTGCTGCGGGGCGAGG
>NZ_WWJX01001599.1 GCF_009865215.1 Streptomyces sp. SID3343
GATCGGCGTGCACGGCCTGGGCGCCGACGCGGACTTCCTGCGCGAACGCGCGTCGCGGGCCGACGTGGACACCCGTCTCGCGGGGCTGCGCGAAGCGGTCGGCGGCCGAAACGTCATCGTGCGGGTGGACCGTACGGAACTGTCCAAGAACATCGTCCGCGGCCTGCACGCCTACCGCGAACTGCTGCGCACCCGCCCCGAATGGATCGGCAACGCGCCCTGAGATCGACGTGGCGCGCGCTCGCGGAGGCCGCAGGCGTGGTGTACCACGGCGAGTCGAACTCCGACGCCCTCGAACGCATGGTCCGGCCCGCCGACGGGCCCAGCTGGTGGTTGACGACGGCGAGCCCGATCCGGCGGCCCGTAGCGGCCTCGTGGAGATCCTGAGCGAGGTGACGCCGCCGCACGCGCCGGTGCACTACGCCGACGAACTCGCCCGCATCGTCAGGGGCTCGGACCCGGTGGGGTGGACGTCCGCACTGAGCGGCCTGGAGTCGGTCCGGTCCATGGCCGAGGACCCGGTGGATCTCGACTTCCGGCGGCCGGAGGATCGGAGTTGGGTCGTCGCCAGTGACCACGACCTGTGCTCGACGTACGTGGCGGTCTCCACCGATCCCGCCACGCGCCTGGTCGGCAGCGAGCTGATCGAGGCAATCGAGGTCGGCCCGACCATGCGCATCGACAACCGCTCCGACATCCTCGACGCCCGCTTGCACCATGAGGCCGAAGCCCCGGCCGCGACCGGAGTCGGAGCCGGGGCCGGTTCGGGAAACACGGCCGGGAACACGGCGGGGAACACGGCTGGGAACAGGGCCGGGAACAGGGCCGGGAAGGCGGCCGGGAACAGGCCAGAGTCCGGGGCCCAAGGTACCGAGACCGAACCCGAACCCGAGCCCGAACCACCGCCCGGTCCCGTACCCACTGGCCGGCCGGCCACCGGCGGCCCCGTCTTCCTGTCGGCCTGACGCCGCGTCACCAGGATCGCTCCGCTCTCCCCTCCGGCCGACCAACCGCTACGCGCTCGTCACCGCATCTCCCGGAAAACTGCCGAAGTAGCCCGCGATCATGTCCTCGTCGCCGTGCCCCTGCGCCTCGGCCCGCCGGAACCGCTCGCCCGCGGCCTCGGTCAAGTCGACCGCGACCCCCGCGTCGGCGGCCGCCTCGGCGATGAGGCGGGTGTCCTTCTCCGCGTTGCGCACCGTGAAGCTGGGTGTGTAGTCGTCGTCGAGCACGGCCTTCAACTTCGCCTGGAGGTACGGGCTGTCCATCGGACCACCACTGATCACTCGGGCGAACTGCGCCGGATCCACCCCGAGTCCCTTGGCCAGTCCCAGGGCCTCGGCCAGGACGGAGGTCAGCGCGATGCCGAAGCCGACCGTGGTGAGCTTGAGCCTGGTGGCCGCGCCCACGTCGCCCACCCACAGCGTCTTGCCGCCCACCGCGCCGAAAACGGATTCGAGGCGCTCGTCGGCGGGCCCGGCGGCCAGGATCACCAGGGTGCCCGCCTCGGCGGGTTGGCGAGTGCCCTGGACCGGCGCGTCCACCAGCACCAACCCGTGGGTCGCGGCGAACGCGGCGAGCCGGTCGATCCCGGCAACACCGACGGTACTCATCTGCGCCCAGACCTGCCCGGCCCGCAACCCGGAAACGGCGGCGGACATCGCGTCGTGCACAGTGTCGGCGTCCTTCAGCATCGTGATCACGACGTCGGCGCCGGCCACCGCCTCGGCGGGATCCGCCGCCACCACCGCGCCGTCGGCGGCCAACGGCGCGGCCTTCTCGTACGTCCGGTTCCACACCCTGACGTCGTGCCCGGTCCTGAGCAGATTGCGGGCCATGGCCGAGCCCATGATTCCGGTACCCAACAGCGCAACGGTGTTCATAGTCGTTCCTATTCTTGAACGGGAAGTACGGAAAGCATCAGATCGACGACTGCGGCCAGTCGTCGCCGGTCGGCGCCGGCCTTGGCCTGGACGCGCAGACCCTGCATGGTCGTCACCACGAGATCGGTCGTCGCGGTGATGTCGATCTCACGTGGCAACTCGCCGCGGTCGCGGCCCGCGGACAGCACCGCAGCAACCGCCAAGGCGAGCTTGTCGAGCGCCTCGCCGACCACACGACCGGCGACCGGATCGCGCGGCAGGCGTTCGACCGCCGTGTTCGTGATCAGACAGCCGCGCCGTTCCGGGTCGCGAATCGTCGTGTCCACAACGCCGATCAGCAGGTCGTACAGCACCTCGCGGACCGGCGCCGGCCGCCCGAGCCGCTCGGCGTTGGCCGCCCCCGACTGCTCCGCGTAGCGCACGAGCGCGGCTTCGTAGAGTCCGTCCTTGCTGCCGAACGCCGCGTACAACGACCCGCGCCCGACCCCGGTGGCCGCCACCAGATCCTGGATCGACGTCGCCGCGTAGCCCTTGCGCCAGAAGACGGCCATCGCGCCGTCGACCACCGCACCGGTGTCGAATTCTCTCGTCCGAGCCATATGATCGACCCTATCGTAAATATGGAACGATCAGTCAAGATCGACGGCGGGGGGCGGTGCCGGACCCCTCGAAAGCAGGACCGGCACGCTCGTCGCAACCTCGCCGTTTCGCCCCGCCCCGTTCATGGTCGATCGAGCCGGCAGGCCCGAACTGCACCCCCGGACCGCGTTGTTCACAACTCGTCCGCGGCACCACTCCCCCGCCCGGCCGCCCCATGAGGGCGAGATCTCGGCGGCGGTCGGTGGCGGTCGTCGGTGGCGGTCGTCGGTGGCGGGTGCGTGCTCCGTAGCCCGCGCATCCGGCCATCGGCAAGCCGTTGACCCCCATCAACGTCGCGGTCGGACCGTGAACGCCGAGCACAGTGGTCCTTCCTCTTCGCGTCGACGCTGATCACCGATTGCCTTGGGGGTTGGGAAGGTTCATCGGGTCGGCGTTCCGCCCGCCACGAGCGCCGTCACCAGTTGTGGCACGACCACCTCGACGTCCCCCCGCAACACGACGCTCGCGACATCGTCGTACGGCGTGGGTTCCGCGTTGACGATCACCAGCCCGACACCGCACTCGATCGCCGCCGTACACAGATCCGCGGCCGGCCGCACCCGCAGCGAGGTTCCGATCACCAGCAACAGACCCGCCGCCCGTACCGCGTTCGCGGCCCTCCCGTGAACGTCGCGGTTCGGATGTTCGCCGAACAGGACCGCGTCCGGCCGCAACCTCCCCGTCCGGCAGGCCGGGCACGGGGGCTCGCCCACACCCGCCCGGACCGCACGCAAGGCGTCGACCATCGGTGCCGGGCGCCGACATTGCGTGCGGCGGGCCATGGACAGGTTTCCGTGCAGTTCGTGCACCTGGTCGACGGGGCTGCCCGCCGCTTGGTGCAATCCGTCGACGTTCTGCGTGGCGATGCTCGCCCGAAGCCGTGCGAGCGCTCGGTGCGCCGCACCCGGTCGAGCGTCGGCCATCCCGGACGCGGCCAGATCACGCCACAGCCGCGCCCGCACGCTCGGATCGGCCGCGTACCGCTTGCGGTGGGTATCCTGCTCCCGCGCCGGATCGTAGGTCCACACGCCGTGCGGGCCGCGAAAGTCGGGGAGGCCGGAGGCGGTGGAGATGCCCGCCCCGGTGAGCACCGCAAGCCGACTCACCGCGCGTCGCCCGATCTCCTGTATCTGGTTGCCGAGTTCGTCCTCGTCGAGCCCGGGCAAGGTCTCGTTCACGAGCGCCCGCCCTCCTCGGCAAAGCGGTCGATGAAGGCGGCGGGGACATCCGGGAACCGCACGTGCCGGCGGCCCCGGTTGCCTTCACGGACCCGGTCGGTCGGCGCATCGCTCGCGCCGGTGTACTCGATGTCCCCCAAGCTCGCCGCTCGGGTACGCAGTCGGAAGAAGTCCGGGCCCAGGCGCACCACAGGCAACACTCCCCGCTCGGCCCGCCGGTTGCCTCCTTCACCGATGTCATCGAGGTCGACCACCGTACGGATCCGGGCGCCCTCTGCGACACAGAGCCATACCAGGGCGCCGTGCCGGTTCTCGAGGCTGTCGGCCGGGTCGGGCATGTCGAGCGGTGTCCTTCCGAGTTCAGGTGCCGGAGGCAACTTCCGTTGTCGACCGCCGGGTTCCGGCACCGACTGCCTGGTCGCGATATCCGGCTGTCGGATCTCGGCTCGTGCCACCAAAGCATGGACGCGGCACGCCCCGAGTCTGCTTGTCGAGCCGGATCGGCGCATCCGAATTCCCCGTCGGCGATGCGGACGGCCCAGCGGACCTACCCGCACCCTTCCCCCACCTGCACGACAACCCGTCCCGTCCCCACGCCTCGGCGAACCACCGCCCCCAAGGACACCGCAGCGCACGGACCACCCGCAGCCCGAAGGCGTGACGCCCAAGACTCGGCCGAACCAGCGCAAGCACTCATGGCCCAACCGATCCACCCGAGTCCCATGCGGCTCTCCAGAGCCCCCTTAGGCCTGCGACCGCCACGCCTCTGACCTGCACCGATGCCATAGGCGAGCCGCTGAGGGCCGATAGCTGCCACCCGCAGGGATTCACCCCAGGAGGCACCGAACAGCCCGGCACACGCAAATTCCCGCAAACATGCAGGTCACAGCGTTGCAAATACCCTTCCCCCGTCCCAGAGCAGCGTGTACTCGCATCGAGACGACGACAAGGCCCCTTCACCATGGACTGAGACCCACGCTGGAGGGCGGCGACGAGCCCGACTCACCTTCCCCTGAACGCAACGGCTCGACAAGGTACACCGCGTCATCGACTGATCGATCGACCCCGTCATGCCGGGACGAGTCGAGGTCCGCCGATACCACCGAGGGCTCATGTAAGTCCACGATGTGAATAGCGAGCCAACGCCCCGCCCCGCCCCGAACCCCGCGGCCTGCCAGACCTTACAATTCATGACCGACTGCGAAAACCCGCAGACCATCGACCCACCTGCAGTCGACCACACGACGGTAAACGAGTTCGTCCAGCGGTCGATGAAATGGCACGGAGCCCCAGGAACTTCCTTCCTCGGCGAAGGTGCCTTGCTCTGCGAAGTCGACTTGCTCACCGAGATCACCACGACGATCCCGAAGCGGACCCTGCAACACCTCGACGCGACACGGTCCCGGCGGGCCGCCGATCGAGCAACCCCCGCAACTGCGGCCCCCAGCAGGTCCCTGATCACCGACCGAATAGATCGCCATCACGGTTCCGCGCAGGCACAACAGCGACTGCATACCGGCCGTCTCCCTACAACGCGCGGCACGCACGGCACCTGACACCGGGCTCAATGAGCGGACCTTCTCCGCAACGAGTCGTACGGGTCGGGCGCGTCCCCCTGTCGGCCGAAACGGATGGATAGTCGGCGGCGCAACCGATCCGCAACCGGGCCGGACATGCTCTCGCCGCACAAGTGGCAACGGGGGAGCTGCTGGACTCCGCGATGCGCTCGGCCGAACGCGCCCGGGCCGAGTCCTGGACGCACGCCGAGTTCCCGGTCGTCTGCCTGGAAAGCGAGATCGCCACCCGCGAGTACCACGGCGGCGAGGCCCGTATCCGCTCCGCCCGCTTCCCGGTGATCAAGACGATCAAGGAACTCGACACCGGCCAGCTGGTCGGCATGACGCGCAAACAGCTCGCGCACCTGGGAACACTGGACTTCATCGTGGGTAAGGAGAACATCGTCTTCCTGCGGCCGCCCGGCACCGGCAAGACACACCTGGCCGTCGGACTCGCGGTCAGCGCCTGCCAGGCGGGACACCGCGTCGCGTTCGCCACCGCCGCCGAATGGGTCGACCGCCTGGCCGCCGCCCACCACACCGGATGCCTCCAGGCCGAGCTGACCCGGCTCTCCCGCTACCCGCTGATCGTGGTGGACGAGGTCGGCTACATCCCCTTCGAGGCCGAGGCCGCCAACCTGTTCTTTCAACTGGTCTCGAACCGCTACGAGAGAGCGAGCGGATCGTCACGAGCAACAAGTCCGTCGGAAAAACGCACATGTTCCGGCGAATCCGTGCGAAGTGCCGCCGAATATCAACCGGTTCGGCTTGGGAACTCGTCACGTGATCAGTCGTCTGTGAAGGAGAGGCAGACCGCGGTGGACTCGAGCACCACCTGGTCTTGGGTGAAGCAGTCGGCCTGCTTGGTAGCCACCTCCGTTCCGCAGCTCCCGCAGACCACATTGGGTCCGTCGAGGCCGCTGGGTCCCTGGCAGCATGCGCTCAATCGATCCCAACCAGAGTGCAATTCGGTGCCGACGACGTCATCGGGATGAACCACAAAACCGGGGACGTCGATGGTGGTCGCGCTCAGCCGGAAGTTCGGGGCATAGGTGCCGCGCGGCATCCGGGGCGGCCTTGCCCGGATACCGGGAGTCTCTGAGGGTGGGACTGGCGACGGAACTTTGATCTTGGTGACCGGTGTGGTGAGCGGGCATCGGCAGCGGTCACACAAGAAGCGCGGCATGTTGCTGATTCTGCAGGCTCCGGATCAGCCCTGAACAGCAATTCTGAAGTACTGCCGCAGCACGGTCAGTCGGTGTTGACGGGCCTTGGCATGGTCGCCAGGAAGGCCTCGAGGTCGTGGACGTCGGTCAGGGCCCAGTCCTGCATGTTGCGTGTGCTGGTCGGGAAGCGGGCGAGGTCGCGGACGATGGCCAGGGCCGCTTCGATGGTGCTGTCGGTTCGCGGCAGGGTTCCGGCCTTCACGGCGCTCGCGTGCTCGCAGCATGGACTCGGCGAACGCCTGGACCTGCGGTTGCAGCGGGAGCGGGGTGGCGTCGATGCGGCGTCGGCGGCGTCCGGCGGCGAGCCGTTGCGCTAGGTCGGTGGGAAGGGCGAGGCCGCGCTGGGTGAGGAAGCCTGCGAGCGCGCGGGCGAGGGAGCCCATCGAGCGGCCGGTGCGGCAGGCACGGTCCAGCAGTGTCCGGGGGTGGTTGGGGTGTTCGTCCTGCAGGAGCCTGCCCAGCGTGCTGATCATGGTGCAGGCGCGACTCACGCAGTGCCGTTCGGCGAGATGGCCGGCGAAGCCACCCAGCCAGGGCACCGGCTCGGTGAGCCGCGCGGCCAGATTCTCGGCGGCAATGAACGGGCGGTCGGAGTGCTTCTGCCGGCAGGCAGAACACAGCCCAAGTCCCGCATGACGCCGCACCTGACTTCAGTCGGCGCATTGCTGCGGAGGTTGGGTCGGGCTTGGCCTCGACAGGCCGCCTCTGACGCCAGGTTGCAGAAGTTCATTGCTTCCGGCAGCCGCGTGCGATCAGAGCCAAGGTGATACCAGACGAGACTCTCTGACCTGGGGTTTTCACAAGTTCACAGCTCATGCAACGCGACATGTCCGAGAGACTGTCCGGGAAGATGCATGGAGATCTACACGGCAAGATGTCCATAGAAATGTTCTGCGATATATTCATGCACATGTTCATAGTCATGTTCGAGAGGATATTCGTGAAGATGTTTGGCTAACTACATCAGGGCATGTTCGGGTAGCTGCAACAGTAAAACGGCGTCTGTGCGGGCGGGTGTGCGGGCGGGTATCACGGCGGATGGAACGTCGGATGTGCGGATGGACGGCCGGATGTCTCGATCGATGGATGGACGTGCGGATGGTCGGAACAAAGGGCGTGCGTTCGGACGGCTCGGTGTTCGGAACAGCGGTCGGAACACTGGGCGTGCGAATGGTCGGATAGATCTTCGGACGGATCTATCGGTGGCTCTATCAATGGATCAGTGGATGTTCGTAACGAACGAACGATGTGACGAACGGCGGGCGGACAGTTGTTTGGGCGTAGCGATGGGTGTAGGTGTAGAACGACGGGTGTACGGCTGGACGTTGCTGTGGGCGGGTGCATCGATGGACGGGTGGGCAGGTCTGCGACCGTTCGGGCGTTGGGGTGTTTGTATGGCTGGGTGCACGGATGAAACGATCGGTGTTCGGATGGATCGAACGACGGATAGGCGGTCGCACGGACGGATGGGCGGAACGCTGTGCGTCTGTACGGGCGGGCGGATGTAGCTGCGGGCGTGTCAGTGGAACTACGGACGGATAGGCCACTCTGCGGCCGCATGGGTCTGCGGACGTGTGGATCTGCGGTCGGATTGATCTGCGGACGTGCGGATCAACGACTGGGTGCCTGAACGGGCGGTCGGGCGTACGGCTCTACGGTCGGCCGGATCACTCGGTGGGTCAGTCGACGGATGCCGCTATGCATGGACGTGCGGCGCGTTCTTGGAGCGTTCGTGCGGGTCTCCCCACGGAACGAACGACGGGCGGCAGAAACGGACTACGTGCGCCTGGGTGTGCGGATGCCTGTGCCTGCATACGGCCGAAGCGGTGCGCGGCCGCACGGAGCGCCGGGTCTGCGGCGCGCTCGGACGCGCGACGGTTCTATCGCTCGGCGGTCGGCGCGTCGGACATGCGTGGCTGCGGAGCGCTCACACACACGAACACCCAACCTACGGCTCGGCCGGCGACTGGTCGGACGTGCGGTGGGGACAACCGCTCGGCGTGACAACGCACCGACCGCACGAGCGAACAACGGGCGGGCACCTCTATGAGCGCACAGCACGACGCACAACCGGATCGACCGACCCAACAAGCGCTCTGGCAAACGATCACGCATGCCATCTCTCGCTCGAACGACGGGCGGCCCGGGCGACAGCCAGACAGATGGACTTGTAGGCAGCCACTCGACTCTCTCCCACCGACCACGCCACAACGGACGCCCGGACACCTCCACGCCCGGACACCTCCACGCCCGGACACCTCGGTCACACGCGCCGGGGGCGCGTGTTTCCCTCGGTGGGTCGATGGCCGGCTGTATCCGGCGATCGGGGAGGCCCGAATGGGCGGGAGTGTTTCCCCCGTTCGAGGGTTTTTGGCTACCGGAGTCGGGCGGCTGCGGCAACCGTGTGGCCGGCCGGCCGGCCTGCCAGCTCCTCGCTGGACCGTCGCCGAAACGCCTCTCTGGGCGCCACCACGCCGCGCTCCGGACCCGGCGGGCCCATCAGGCGCCCCAGGCTTCGCACAGGCCCCTGGCGCGCCGCTACGGGGCTCTGCCCGCGGGGCTCACGGAGCCTTGGGAACGCGACGGCGATCACCCGCCTCCGAGGCCGGCCTCCCGTCGCCCACCGTCGCCTCGGCCACACAAGGCCCACGACCCGCAGCGCCCTCCCAGCCCTCCACGGAACCAGGCCCGAGCCCGAGCCCGAAGGCCGTGTCGAACCAGCGCCGCCGCATCCCCACCCCACCGGCTCCGCCCCGCAGCCTCCGCATCTCCCGACACACCACGAAGCGCGGCCGGCCGCGGCATGCCCGGTCGTCACGCACCGTGGGCGGCTGATGCGATGTGTCGAACTCAGGCGCTACCAACCAGCACGGTTGGGCGCATTTCTTGCGCTGAAAGGGTCTATTGGGACGGCAGATTCGGCCGACCAAACGGGTTAACCCGGACATACGGGTGGGTTTTCCGAGTGTCACAGTGAATTTTGGGAATCCGCTGCTAACCTGACAGACAAAACTTAGGTCGGACCCCTCAAGGAGACCTTGAAGGTTCTGCCCGCTAGATCCTGGTTTGTTGCGTCTTTCCGCTTCCAACGGAAGAACAGCGCAACCACCCCGGAGGTACGTCGTCTTCCCTGTCAGGTGCAGTGGACGGCTCTGACAGGCCACCGGACAGAGACCCGGCTCCCGCAGGCTTCCGGCCGCTCGATCCGAGAGGACGCACGATGGGTGCAGTTGTGGCAGTGGCCAGCCAGAAGGGGGGCCCCGGGAAGACGACGACGACGGTGAACCTCGCGAGCGCTCTTGCGATCAACGGGTTCCATGCCCTCGTTGTGGACCTGGAGCCGCAGGCACAGGCGGGCGTCGCGTTGGGCGTCGTTCCGCAGCCGCAGCGTTCGGTCGGCTTCGCGCTGTACGCGCAGCTCAACGGCATGACGCCCGACGTCCCCGAGATGATCTTCGATCGCAGTGAGTTGCTGAAGTCGTTCGAGACCACAGGCAGCCTGAGCCTGTTCGGTTCGGTCCAGAGCACCATGGTCGACGCCGAGCGCAAGATCGCCGGGATGGACTTCTCCACCACCGGAATCCTTCGCCGCATTCTCGAACCCATCCGCAACACCCCGACGATCGTGCTCATCGACACCCCGCCGAGCGTCAGCGCCCTGTCCGCCGTGGCTCTGGCCGCCGCCGACTTCGTGGTTGCCGTGTGTGAACCGCTGTACGCGACGGTCCAGGGGGCGGCCGTGATCAAGGGCCTCACTGCGGCCACGTCCGAACGCACACTCGGCGAATGCGAGCCGCGCTTCCTCGGCACGGTGATCAACAAGGCGAACGCGCCGTCCCGCCGCACCAGCGAGGACGATCAGGTCGAACAACGGCTGCAGGACTACGGCCTCGACCCGTTCCAGACGCAGATCCGTCGCGACAGTCGGATCTCGCAGGCGTACGAGATCGGGCGCCCCGTCTGCATAGAGCAACCGAACATCGCCGCGAGCGTTGCCTACACCGAGTTGGCCATCGAACTGTTCGACCGCGTGAAGCAGGCAGCCTGATGACAGACGAGAAGCCCACCCCCAAGCCCAGGAGCAAGGCGCGGAAGGCTCCCGCCGTACAGTCCTCCGTCCTCGCTGCGGCGCTTCAGGACGCCATGAGCGGCAGTTTCCTGAACTCGGGCAGCGACTCGACGGCAGCGCTCCTCGCCCAGATGACCGGCGGCGGCAACCAGGGCAACTCCTCGGCGCCCACGGGTGGTTCGGTCCCGCCGTTCAAGACTGCGGCGTCGATCGTCCCGGCGCCGACGCCCGCTGCGCAACCATCGTCGCAACCAACGCCGGAACCTGTGCCCGAACCACCGCCGGCCACTGCAACGACGCCCCCTCCCGAGCCGACCGCAGCACCGGCACCGGCACCTCAACCGGCACCTCAACCGGCACCTCAACTGGCACCTCAGCCGGCAGCCGAACCCGAGCCCGTACACGCCACCGCCGCCCCACCCGCCGAAGACATCCAGGTCGCCGCCCCGACCCCGGACCCCGGGCCTGCGCCTGCCCCCGTCTTCGTCCTGACACCGCCGCCCGTCATCGAACCGGAACGCCGACGGGTCGCAGCCGCCGCCACACCGGACCCGGTGGCCGAAGACCGACCCGAACCCACCCAGGTCAAGGGCCCCGAGCCCACCCCCGCTGTCGAGCACTCCCCCCGGGCGCTCGAACCGGAACCCGCTCCGGCGCCCCCCGTCCGCACCGCTCCCGCAAAGGCGCCTGCGCCTGCGCGAGCCTCTCGTCGAAGCGCCCCCGCCCCAGCCCCCTCCGCTCCCGCTCCCGCTCCCGCTCCCGCTCCCGCTCCCGCTCCCGTCGCGGCAGCCCCCGCGAGCACCGATCACGACGACGGGGCTCAGACCGCCCACGGATCCCTGCTCGAGAGCTTCCTCGACGCGCGGATAAACTCAAAAGGTTGGGAGACCTGGGGCTTTCGCCTGCTCCCGGACGTCAAGTCCCGCCTGGGCAGGCGTCTCACCGCCGACAAGCGGTCATCGCAGAACCGGCGGCTGGCCCTGGGTCACTACCTGAACGCCGCTCTGCTCGAACTGCCCGACGACAACGAGGAACAGATCGAGATGATCCGCTCGTTCCTGCGGGCCCGCGGCGGTATCACCGACCCGAGCCAGTCGTCCAGCTACCGGGTCAGTCCGGCCGTGTACGAACTGGCCCGTGACTTGGACACCGAACTCACCGCGACCGAGAAACGCGGCCTTGTCGTGTATCTGTTCTCGGCCGCCGTCGAGCTGTTTCTCGACCGGCTGGACGCCGAAGGCGCCCTGGCCCGGCCGGACATCTTCTCGCCCCAGCAGTAGCAGCAGGACCCGGCGTGAGCGACCCGAGGCGGTCGATCGCGGGAGCCGATCCCGGCCCCGCGATCGACCTTGGCCTCGAGGCCCCGCCGTGCGAGCACCACCACAACCACCGGGCGTGACCGAACCGCCCCGCACCCCACATCCCGATCACCGCACGCGGCCGCCGGCGTCCGCATCGCCGACCCGTGTGCCGGCAGGTCTCCGCGAAACGGTACGAATGCCGCCGGCCCGACGAGCTCGCATCCTCTCGGCGCCGACGAGACCGCCGATGAGCCTCCCCGTGTGGCGGCCACCGGACGGGATCATCCGAATCACCCGAAATGCCCGGATCGATACCGGAGTTCGGGCCGTTCCGACCCCGTTCCCCCTGCCTGTCGGCGAGAACCCGTCCGCTCCCGTCGGCACCGGACGCCTCAGAAAGCGCTCTGAAGGCCCCAGGACGGCCGTGCAGCGGCCGAGGGTGCCGACTCCTGCTCCTCGCGGCAATCGGCGCACAGGCGGTCGGCTCGTAGCCCTCGCACGGCACGGTCGCAGCCGTCGCACGTACCCATCGGCTCCGGCGCGGCCGGGATCGGTGTTCCCACGGAGGCGTCCACCGCGACGTACCGGGCCGGCGTCCGTCGGTTCTCCGCGCGCCGATCCGCCCCGAACCGGGCGTCGGCCGAAGCTCGCCGGTCCTCGGTCTGCCGGGCGCAGTTGCGGCACGTGTAGCCGTCCTGGTCGCCCCCGATGCCCGGCCCGGTCGTGGGCAACCACAGGCGCCCGTCCTCGCAGTTGGGGTCCGCGCAGCCGCGCCTGACCAGTCCTCGGCCGCCCAGCCATCCCAGCGGGGCGGCCACCGGGGCCTCCTGCGTCCTCCAGCGGTTCGCCAGGCGGGCGAAAACGCGTTCGGGGTCCCCCACTTCGGCCACGGCCCGTTCGACGAGCCTGGCGGCCACGACGCGTTGTCCGGCGCTCATCGCCGCTACCAGCGGGGTGATTTCGGCGAATGCCCGCACCGCCGTGACCGAGATGGTGGTCCGGTTTCTCGAAGAGCCCGCCCGTCGAGATCCACGGGGTTCCGCCGTAGGCGCGGCAGCCGCCGGGTCGGCGTCGACCATCGCCGATTCCGCGGCCGGAGCGAAGTTGTCCACAGGCTCGGGCCCACTACCTACGCAGGACGCCCTGCGGGCGGAACCCCCCTCGATGTCAGGCGTCCTCCGTAGGTCAGTCGGAGTGTCTTCCTTATCCGTGACGGACGTCCCAACACCCTGCGAACCCGACGTCCATTGACCCTCCGGACCCACGCCGCGATCCTCGAAACAACCTGTCCCACCAGCGATTTCGGCTTCATCGACGGGAGCCGTCGAATCGGGCGCCACCGCTGCGTTCGGCGCCTGGGGGCCGGGGTCGATCTCGGCGAAGTCATCGATTCCGCAGACCGGTTCGATCGCCGCGCACACCTCGCCGGTGGTTTCGACGCCGTTGTCCGTGTCACGCTCCGAGACCGGCTCGAAGGGCCGAAGCGGGATCAGCATGTTGCGGCCCTGCCAGCCTTCGCGGCGGCCGACTTCGACCCACCCCCAGCGCTCCAGGTCGGACACCACGCCGCGGGCCGCACGTACGCTCACGGGCTCGCCGATCCGTCGACCCGACTGGTGGCGCAGTACTTGGGCCAGCTCGGCGTAGGTGAGGTGGTGGCCCCGGGCTCGGGAGTAGCAGATCACGGCGTACGCGCGAGCATGCCGATGCGGCACCGCGCCCAAGAGAGCGACGGGGACCACGACCCATGGTTCGCCCTTGTACAGCGGGCGGAGCCTGCGTACGGCCGAGGTTCCCGTGCCGGAGCGCTTCGTGCGCCGAACGACGGTGAGTTCCTCACCGGCGGTGAGTTGTTTCTGGGCGGCGTACAGGGAGGAGGGCGCCTTCAACGCGACCCGGCCGTCGGGCTGGGGAACGGAGCGCACGGTCAGGCCCAGGTAGCGCGCGATGGTGGTCAGGTCGGCGATGCAGCCCGGTTGCCCCGGCCCGGCGGCGAGGTGGCCGACCTTGGCTGCGAAGACGAACGCGAGGTCGTTGTACGCCTCGCCGGTCACCACGGCCAGCGGAACTTTTACGGATGCGCGGCGAACCGACTCGGGCATCGTGGGGTCGACGCCGCGGGCGCCGCCGACGCGAACTCGCGCAGCACGCAAGGCGGCTCGGACGCGCGCCTGCATCGTGATCGGGGAGGATTCGGGCACACTGGGAGAGGGCAAGGCTTTGGCTGAGGACAGCACTGGGCCTGCCTCGAGGATCGCAGGTATGATCTGCTCCTGAAGCTGGTGAAGAGAAAAGAGGTAGAGGTAACCCGTCCGTTCGGCGCGTGGAAGTACCGGAACGGCTGGGTGTCACTGTTCGGTTGTTGTTTGGCCGGCAGGCTTCCTTTCTCGGACGGCGCCCTTCGGGGCGCTGAGCTGCGAGCGAGTGGACTAGGGCTGGACTCCTAGGCCACTCGCTCTGCTTTTGGCGGCCGGACTTCTTCGGGGGCTGTACAGGCTCCCGGGGAGGTCAGGCGGCACCATGTCGTCGTCCTGCTTGCTCCTGCTCGGCGGCCAGGGCCCGGAGGGCTTGACGGGCCCACGCGCCGAGCGTGAGGTACTGGTAGGGCGTGTTCTCCTCGACGAACCGCAGCGCGAGCGCCGCGTGTTCGCTCGGGCGTACGGCCAGGTCGGCGCCCGAGGGGTGCACGTAGAGGCCGGTCATCGGGTCGACGTCGCTCAGGTCGCCCACCCGCGAGTGTTCGATGGCCAGGTGTTCCCACAGGCGTAGCCGCTGTGGCGTGTTGCGGGCGTAGTTCTCGCCGGGCCAACTGATCCTTCGAAGTGCTTCGAAGGTGAGCAGCGGCAGTACATCGCTGGGCGAGAGCACCGTCGGGTGCAGCACGTTTCGGTCCCGTGCCTCGTAGCCCACCTTGCTGGGCAGACCCGCGATGGCCGCGAGCCTCGCCACCGTCCAACGCTCCCGGGAAGTGGCCATGACCGTCCTTTCGTGTCAACGCCGAAACCCTATCGCGATCCGCCCCCTCTGACTTCCTGTCAGGAGAGTCGGCGTGTCGCGGTCGGTGTCGAATCGATGACGCGAATCCCATAAAAGCCCAGAAAACAAGGCATAGCGGCTGTGTTCGGTCTGCGTGTCGGGTGATCGTGCCGCACATCCATCCCCTGTCACGCATGAATACCCGGGCATCGAGTGCGAGATCTGTCGTGCCGTCCAGCGTTCCGGCCGGCGTTCCGGCCGTCGATCTGTACAGCCACCCGAGACTCCGTGCACCCACCGCTCGCGCCGCACACCCGCCCGCACAACCGCACACACAGCCATGCGGATTGACGAACGGGTTGTTGCACAACTCCCCGCACACACCGACGCACAGCTCGCCACACACTTCGCCGCACAACGTCCTATGCGGCTCGCCGGATATATCTCGGCACAGATCCCCGAACATCTCGCCATGCAAGTCCCAGGTCAGAGAGTGTTTGAGGGGTCTTACAGGCGGGCAAGCAGGCCGTCTCGTGGCACCTTCCCGGCAGTCCCCGAACAGTGCTCGAAGGCCGGGCGCGCGGCAGCAGATCACCCCATCTCACGGCCCCGCATTGCTTGTCGTCGAGACC
>NZ_WWJX01001600.1 GCF_009865215.1 Streptomyces sp. SID3343
CGCGCCGGCGCCGGCCGCCGTCCCGAGCAGCCAGCCCAGGATCGGCGCGACGGGAGTGGGCAACGGCACACCCCGGACCAGGATCGCGACGCCGACCGCGACCGCGGCGGGCGCCACCGCCGCGCCGGCCTTCATCGGGCCGCCCTCCAGGTCGACCGCGACCACGTAGGCCACGTCGAAGGCGGTGACCAGCGCCGCGGACGCGGTCACCGTGAGCGCGGGCAGCAGGTCGCCCGGCCGGGCTCCGCCGCGGGCCTGCAAGGCGATCACCACGAGCAACGTCACGGCCAGTACGGCCGGCACACTCGCCAGCCCCTCCGCGCCCTTGGCCAACACCGCGGCGTCGGTCGCGAAGGCCGCGAGCACGACGAGCGCGATGCCCTGCCGCGCGGGCCACATCCCGTTGAGCCGGAACCACCCGACGGCGGTGAGGACTTGGAGAAGCGCGACGCCCACCGCGAGGGCCGGCTTGCCGACGATCGCGGTCCCCGCGAGCGCGGCGGCCAGGCCCAGCGTGCACAGCGCCGGCAGCATCCCCGGGGGATCCCAGATGGGCGTCCGGGCAGCGGCTCGCGGCCCGGCGGGCTCGGGTTCGGGCGCGCGCGGGGCCGGAACGTACGCGGTCTCGGCGGCGAGCGGTTCGAGTTCGGCGCCGTGCTCCGACCCGGCCTCGACCGGACCGTCGCCGCCGAACGCGTAGTCGGCGGCGGGCTCGTAGGCCGACTCCGGTTCGTACCCGACGGCGTGGTCCGACTCGGGCCCGGCGACGATCACGGCCGGCATGACGCTCGTCGCGCCCTCGCCGGCGCCCCCGCTCGCGCCGTGTCCGCCGTTCCCCTCGCCGCCGTAGCCGTACGTGTCGTAGCCCGGCTCGGCGACCGCGGGCAGCACGTCGCCGGCGTCCGGATAGCCGTACCCGCCGGCGGGCGGGTTCGCGACCTGTTCGACGTACGACTCGGCGTAGGGCTGCTCGGCGTAGGGCCGGCCGTAGGAGTCGACGTAGGGCTGCTGCTCGGCGTACGGCTGCTCGGCGTACTGCGGGTCCGGGTAGGGCTCGGCGTACGACTGCTCGGCGTAGGGCTGCTCGCCGTACGTCTGCTCCGAGTAGGGCTGCTGTCCGGCGAAGGGTTGCTCGGCGTACGGCTGTTCGGCGTACGGCTGCTGCTGATACGCCTCCTGCCGATACTCGTGGCCGGCGTAGTCGCCGGGCTGCTGCGGGTACTGCGCGGGGTCCGGGTATCCGCCGCCGTATGCCTGGGGCACGGGCTCGTCGTAGGGCCGGCCGGGGTCGACCGCGAAGGCCGGCCCGCCCGGCTCGGGTTCGTACGCCGCCTGCTCGTACGCCGCCGGTTCCTCGTGTCGGTCGCCCGCCGGGCGACCTCGTCGGCCGCTCATCCGCCGGCGAAGGGCGGCAGCACCTCGACGGTGCCGCCCTCGGTCAGGGTGACGCCCGCGTGGTCGCGCCTGCCGACGGGGTCGCCGTCCACGACGAACGAACAGTTCGCGACGACCGCGGCGAAGCGGACCGAGTCGTCGTGCCGTTCCCGAGCCCCTCGCAGTGCCTCGGCGAGGGTGGCCGCGTCGTACGGCTCCTCGGGCGTGCCCGCGGCTTCCTTCGCCGCGGCCCAGTACCGCATGGTGCCGACCGCCATCGCGCGCGTCCTCCTGTGCGTGTGATCCCTGGAGCGCGACCGGACGATGTCGGGGCGCGCAGCATCCATGATGACGCCCCCGGCGCGCCCGACGAACCCCACGCGCCCCGCCGCGGCCCCGATCACCCTCGCGCGTTCTCCCGGGCCCATCGTCCGATCCGGCCGAGCAGGGCCGCGCCGACCGCGTTCTCGGCGTGTCCCAGACCCGGCTCGATCCACAGATGTCTGGGCTCGCGGGCCGCGTCGTGGATCTGTCGGGGGTGGTCGAGCGGGAAGTAGGGGTCGCTGTCGCCGTGCACGACGAGCAGCGGCGTGGGGGCGATCAGCGCGGCGGCCTCGAACGGCGCGAGGGGGACCGGGTCCCACTCCTCGGGGGAGATCCGGGTCCGCAGCGCGAAACGCGCGACCGCGCGGCCCGCCACCCGCTCGATCGCGAAGTGCACCCGGCGCATCGGCGGCGTGCCCCGGTAGTACCACCGCGCGGGAGCGCTCACCGCGACCACCGCGTCGACGCCGTCGTACAGCGCCGCGTGCCGCAACACCACGCCGCCGCCCATCGAGAAGCCGACCGTCACGATCCGCCGGTAGCCGAGCCTGCGGCCCCAGCCCACCGCCGCCGCCAGATCGCGCACCTCACGGTCGCCGACCGTGCTCGCCCCGCCCGAGGCACCGTGTCCGCGAAAGTCGAATCCGACCACTCCCCCGTACTCGCGCAGCCCGGCCATCACCCCCGCGACGGCGGGACGACGCCACGATCCGGTGAATCCGTGGGCGACCACGAAGCCGAGTTCGCGCGGCCCGGCGCCGTCGGGAGCAACGTGCGCGGCACTGATGCGCACGTCGTCGTCGGTGAACAGCGTGGCCTGCTCGGGTGCGGGCATCGAGGTGGACACCGGACGCGAAGGTGTCCGCAGTGCGGGAAGATCCCCGGGTCGGTCGGTTCCGTGAGGCATGTTCGCTATCCTGGCCCGGCAGGCTCACCCCTCCGATGACGGGCACACCCCAAGGACCCCAGAAGTGGTTCCCGAACGGTCACCGATTCGGACGAGTCGACAACCAATGAAGGATCCGGGCGACGAAGCCCCGGGTCCTTTCGTGTTTTAGTGGAGGTGTCCCGTTGAGTGCTCTGCTGCTGCTCACGAACGCGCTCCAGCCGTCGGCCGAGGTGCTGCCCGCACTCGGCCTTCTGCTGCATCAGGTACGGGTGGCCCCGGCCGAGGCGTCCGCCTTGGTGGACGCCCCCGCCGCGGACGTCATCCTGGTCGACGGGCGGCGGGATCTGCCCCAGGTGCGCAGTCTGTGCAGGGTCCTGCGCACCACCGGCGTCGGGGCGCCGTTGATCCTGGTGACCACCGAGGGCGGTTTGGCCGCGCTCACCGCCGACTGGGGTGTCGACGACGTCCTGCTCGACACGTCGGGGCCCGCGGAGGTCGAGGCCAGGCTTCGACTCGCGATCGGCCGGCTCCAGGCCGCGCAGGGCGCGGAGGACGAGCCGACCGAGATCCGCAACGGCGACCTGTCCATCGACGAGGCCACCTACAGCGCGAAACTGCGCGGTCGCGTGCTCGACCTGACGTTCAAGGAGTTCGAGCTGATCAAATACCTCGCGCAGCACCCCGGCCGGGTGTTCACCCGCGCCCAGTTGCTGCAGGAGGTCTGGGGCTACGACTACTTCGGCGGCACCCGCACCGTCGACGTGCACGTGCGCAGACTGCGCGCCAAACTCGGGCCCGAGCACGAGGCCCTGATCGGTACCGTCCGCAACGTCGGCTATCGGTTCGTGGTGCCTGATCGCGGGGTCGGTGAAAGCGCCCTCGCCGAGCGCACGTGAACACGACAAACCTGTTCGATCCTCCCCCTCGGCCCGTCGCCGACCCCATCATCACCACCCAAACAAGACTTATCCGGAGCAACCCGGAACACTGCCCCGTCGCTCGTCCAGGTGATGAACTCCCGTGAGTCCCACGGGTCCACGTACCTACAATGACGCCGTGCCCAAAGTGACCCGCGACGATGTCGCCCGCCTCGCGGGGACCTCCACCGCGGTGGTCTCCTATGTCGTCAACAACGGCCCGCGCCCGGTCGCTCCGGCCACGCGCGAGCGCGTGCTCGCGGCGATAGACAAGCTGGGCTATCGGCCCGACAGCGTGGCCCAGGCCATGGCCAGTCGCCGCACCAACCTCATCGGCCTCGTGCTGCCCGACGCCCGGCAGCCGTTCTTCGCCGAACTCGCGCACACCGTCGAGCAGGCCGCCTTCGAGCAGGGCCGGCTGGTGCTGATCGGCAACTCCGACTACGAGGACGACCGCGAACTGCACTACGTGCGCGCGTTCCTCGGCATGCAGGTTTCGGGTCTGGTGCTGGTCAGTCAGGGCCCCTCCGAGCGGGCCGCGCGCGAGATCGCCGCCCGCGACGTACGGGTGGTCCTGTTGCACCGGCGACCCGACGCGCTCGGCGGCGACGCGGTGACCATCGACGACGTCGAAGGCGCCTACACCGCGACCCGCCATCTCCTGGACACGCACGGCTTCACTCGGGTCGACTGCCTGGGCGGACCGCCGACCACGCCCGACTCGGGCGACCCGGTGACCGACCACGTCGCGGGCTGGCGGCGCGCGATGCACGAGCGGGGCCTGTCCACCGACGGCATCCTGCACGAGGCGCCGTTCGGCCGCTTCGGCGCCTACCAGGTCGCGTTGTCGCTGCTGTCGGGGCCCGATCGACCGCGGGCGCTGTTCTGCTCGACCGACGACCAGGCGATGGGTGTCCTGCACGCCGCCCGCGAGGTCGGGCTGCGGGTGCCCGAGGATCTCGCCGTGGTCGGCTTCGACGACATCGCCGAGTCGGCCATCGCCGACCCGCCGCTCACCACCGTCACCTCCGACCGCTCGGGCATGGCCCGTGCCGCGGTCGAACTGGCTTTGGAGCGCGAACCGGCCGCGGCCGGCGACCCGCGCATGCGCACGTTCCCGACCACCCTCGTGGTGCGCCGCAGCTGCGGCTGCGGCTGACCCCGCCTCGCCGCCCGATCGGCTCGCCCGCTCAGTACGGTGGACGCATGGACAACGCGGATGTGTCGATCGAGACGGTGAACCGGGCCCGGGCGTCGGACGTCGAAGCCGTCCTCTCCCTCGCGGAGGCCACGACCGGCACCGACGGCGCGTCGCCGCTGTCGGAGCAGTCGCGCCTGGAACTGCGGCACGGTGCGCCCGCGGCACGCGAATTGTTCGCGCGCGTCGGCGACCGGGTCGTGGGCTTCGCGCATCTGGACGCCTCCGATCCGGTCGACGGCCCCTCGGCCGAGCTGTTCGTCGGGCCCTCGGCGCGCGGCGCGGGCATCGGCCGCACTCTCCTGGAGGCGCTCGTGGCCGAGGCCGCCGGCGCCGACGAACAGGGTCGGCTGCGGGTGTGGGCGCACGGCAAGCTGCCGGCCGCCGAGCGGTTGGCCGCGGCGCTCGATTTCACCGCGTTCCGCGAGCTGTGGCAGATGCGCCGCTCGGCCGCCGCCGTGCCCGACATCGCCACGCCCGCCGACGTACGCCTGCGCGCGTTTCGCCCCGGCGAGGACGACCGGGCCTGGCTCGCGCTCAACGCGAAGGCGTTCGCGCACCACCCCGAGCAGGGCGGGTGGACCCTGGACGACCTGCGCCGACGTTTCGACGAGCCGTGGTTCGACCCGGCCGGTTTCTTCCTGGCCGAGGACGCCGCGACCGGCGAATTGCTCGGCTTCCACTGGACCAAGACGCACCCCGCGACGGGGGACACGGGCCCCTTGGGCGAGGTCTACGTGGTCGGTGTGGACCCCGCCGCGCAGGGCCGCGGCCTGGGCGCGCTGCTCACGGCCGTGGGTCTGCGCCATCTGGCCGAGCGCTCGCTCGACGGCCGACCACTGGGCGAGGTACTGCTGTACGTGGACGCCGACAACGAGGCGGCGGTCAAGGTTTACACCCGTTTGGGTTTTCGGGTGCACACGGTCGATGTGATGTACCGCCGCTGAACTGAGTGTGAAACCTGGCGAACATCTGTTTCGGCACGCCTTTGCACAGGTGCATATAGACCATCCCGAAAAGACAATGGTCTGATGAACGCCGAGACCCCCGCAGCGCGCTCCCGCCACCTGACCGTTGCCGCTCCCCGGGCGAAGGCCGCCGGTGCGGCCGAAGGGAAGGCCCCGGTCGTGGTGGCGCCACCGGATCCGGGACCCGAGCTGCCGCCCGATCGCTTCCTGGATCGTGAGGGCAGTTGGCTGGCGTTCAACGAACGCGTGCTCGAACTCGCCGAGGACCCGACCACGCCGCTGTTGGAGCGGGCCAGATTTTTGGCCATCTTCGCGTCCAACCTGGACGAGTTCTTCATGGTCCGCGTCGCCGGACTCAAGCGCCGCATCGCCACGGGCCTCGCGCTCAAGGCCGCGAGCGGGCTGCAACCGCGCGAGGTACTGGAGAACATCTGGTCGCGCAGCCGCGCGCTGATGGCCCGGCATGCCACGTGCCTGCACCACGACGTGCTCCCCGCGCTGGGTGAATCGGGCATCGAACTGCTGCGCTTCGACGACCTGACCGACGGCGAACGCCAGTCGCTGTACGCGCTCTTTCGCGAACGCGTCTTCCCGGTGCTCACGCCGTTGGCGGTCGACCCCGCGCACCCGTTCCCGTACATCTCGGGCCTGTCGCTCAACCTCGCGGTGGTCGTGCGCAACCCGCGCTCGGGCAACGAGCACTTCGCCCGGGTCAAGGTGCCGCCGCTGCTGCCGCGCTTCGTGGAGACCTCGCCGGCGCGGTTCGTCCCGCTCGAAGAGGTGATCGCCGAGTTCCTGGGCGACCTGTTCCCGGGCATGGACGTACTCGGCCACCACGCGTTCCGGGTCACCCGCAACGAGGACCTGGAGGTCGAGGAGGACGACGCGGAGAACCTGCTCCAGGCCCTGGAGCGGGAGCTGATGCGCCGCCGCTTCGGCCCGCCCGTGCGCCTGGAGGTCGAGGAGACGATCGACCCGCACGTACTCGACCTGCTCGTGCGCGAGTTGGGCGTGGGCGAGAAGGAGGTATATCCGCTGCCGGGGCCGCTGGACCTCACCGGTCTGCACGCGATCGCCGACCTGGACCGACCCGAGCTCAAGTTCCGCGCGTTCGTCGCCGGCACCCACCGCGACCTGGCCGAGGTGGAGACCGCGCAGGCCGCCGACGTGTTCGCCGCGATGCGCAAGCGCGACGTCCTGGTGCACCACCCCTACGACTCGTTCGCGACGTCGGTCCAGGCGTTCCTGGAGCAGGCCGCGTCCGACCCGCACGTGCTCGCGATCAAGCAGACCCTGTACCGCACGTCCGGCGACTCGCCGATCGTCGACGCGCTCGTGGACGCGGCCGAGTCCGGCAAGCAGGTGCTCGTCCTGGTCGAGCTCAAGGCGCGGTTCGACGAGCACGCCAACATCACCTGGGCCCGCAAGCTCGAACAGGCCGGCTGCCATGTCGTGCACGGCGTGGTCGGGCTCAAGACGCACTCCAAGCTGTCCCTGGTGGTTCGCCAGGAGGGCGACGCGCTGCGCAGGTATTGCCACATCGGCACCGGCAACTACAACCCCAAGACGGCCCGCCTCTACGAGGACCTGGGCCTGCTCACCGCCGACCCGCAGGTCGGCGAGGACATGTCGAACCTGTTCAACCGGCTCTCGGGCTACTCGCGCGCGCAATCGTTTCGGCGCCTGCTCGTGGCCCCGCATTCGTTGCGCAACGGGCTCGTCGAGCGGATAGAGCGCGAGGTGGCCAACCACGAGCAGGGGCTGCCGGCGTACGTGCGGCTCAAATCCAACTCGCTCGTCGACGAGATCATCATCGACGCGCTGTATCGGGCCTCACAGGCCGGTGTTCCGGTCGATCTGTGGATCCGGGGCATCTGCGCGCTGCGCCCCGGGGTTCCCGGACTGTCCGAGAGCATCCGAGTCCGCAGTATTCTCGGCCGATTTTTGGAACACTCTCGGATATGGGTGTTCGCCGGCGGCGGCGAACCCGAGGTGTGGATCGGCAGTGCCGACCTCATGCACCGCAACCTCGACCGCCGGGTCGAGGCGGCGGTGCGGCTGCGCGGCGATCGGCATCGCGACGAGATGACGTCCTTCATGGACCTGGGGATGAGCGAGGAGAGCGCGTCCTGGCACCTGGATCGGGACGGCACCTGGACCAGACATGTGACCGCCGCCGACGGCACCCGGCTTCGTGACGTGCAGGAGCACCTCATCGAGACCCGGAGGCGCAGACGTGGCCCGGAGTAAGCACACGGCGACGACGATCCCGCGGCCGCGCGCCGCGGCCGAAATCGGTTCGGCCGGGGAGGTGTTGCTCGCCCACCTGGTCGGTGAGGCGGGCGCGTTCATCGATCAGCTTCCTCGGCTGGACGCCCACGAGGAGGACGCCGCGCACAGTGCGCGGGTCGCCGCCCGACGGATGCGCAGCGCGCTGGGGACGTGCGGGCCGTTGCTGGAGACGGAGTCGGCCCAGGCGCTGCGCGGGCGCTTACGCGACGCGGCGAACGCGTTGGCGGGCGAGCGGGACGGCGAGGTGCTCATGGAGCGACTGCTCGCCGACCTGGACGCGTTGCCGGAGCGTCCGGGCTCGGTTCGGGCGCGCACGCTGGTGCGACGCCGCCTGCACGCCGACCTCGGCGCCGGGCGCGACCGCGCCCGTGAGGCGCTGGGCACGCACGTGTTCACCGAGTTGTGCGGTCGGCTCGTCGAGCCGGCCCTGGGCCTGACCTTCACCGAGCGGGCGGCGGCCCCGGGCGCCGAGGTCGTCCCGAAACTGGTCGCCAGGACCGTGCGCCGCTTGGACCGCGCGGTCGCGAACCTGCCGCTGACCGCGGCCGCCGTGCCCTATCCGGCGGACGTCGAGACGTTCACCCCCTATGCGGGCACCGACGACGAGCACTGGCACCGGGTCCGGATCCTGGCCAAGCGGGCGCGCTACGCGGCCGACATGACGGTGCCGGCCTTCGGCGCCCCCGCCGCCCGCCTCGCGCGTCGGCTCAAGGCGGTCACCGAGGTGCTCGGCGTGCATCAGGACGCGACGATGGCGGCGACGTTGGTCGCGGACCTGGCCGCGCGGCCGCGCGTGGGCGGGCCGGCCGCGTTCGTGCTGGGCGAGTTGTACGCCCGCCAGCGCCTGGCGGCGACCACGCAGCGGCACGCGCTGACCCGGGTGTGGCCCAAGGCGACGGGGCCCGACGTGAGGGCGTGGCTCGATGTCGACCGGTGACGGGTCAAGCGAGGCGAGCGCGTGGGCGGACCGGGTGCCGGTGCTCGCGGCGGGCGCGGTGTTGTGGCGGCGCAACGGGCGAGAGACCGAGGTCGCGCTCGTGCACCGGCCGCGCTACGACGACTGGTCGTTTCCCAAGGGCAAGTCGAAGCCGGGTGAGCCCGCGGTGGTCGCCGCGGTGCGCGAGGTCGCCGAGGAGACCGGCCACCGCGCGGTGCTCGGCCGCGAGTTGGGGGTGCGCAGCTATCCGCTGCGGTCGGGGGATCGGCTGAAGATCAACCGCTACTGGGTCGCCGAGGCGGTCTCGGGATCCTTCGTCCCCAACGACGAGGTGGATCGGATCTGGTGGGGGCCGGCGGAGGAGGCCGCCGCGCGGACGAGCGACCCCGAGTACACCGAGTCGCTGATCACCGCGTTGCGCAGCGGTCCGCCGGCGGCGACGGTGCCCGTGCTCGTGGTGCGACCGGGTCCGGCTTTCGCGCGGGAGTTGGCGCCGATGCTGACCGCGTTCGGTCCGACGGATGTCCACGGCTGCGCGGAAGCGTCGGCCGTCGCGACGCTGGAGCCGTTCGTGGCGGCGTCGGGGGCGCGGGTGTCGCGGTCGCCGCGCACGGTGGCCGACGCGGTCCGGTCGGGCCGCCCGACCGTGTTGTGCGCGCAGGGTTCGCACCCGTTTTCCTCGGCCGACGCCCCGGCCGGCGCGCGTCTGCCGGCCGAGCCCTTGCTGCCCGCGGAGTTCGCGGTTTTGCACGTTCACGCGGGACGGGTGGTGTCGACGGCGCGATACGCCCCGTACCCCACGGGAAGCTGAGCGCTCGGTCATGACGAGGACACGGTTTCCGCAACGTCGTGTCGGCTTTGGGTGAACGTGGGATGAACGGCGTCCGAACGGCCCGACAAGGCCCCAGTTCAGCGCCGGTATATGCATACATCGACCGACAATTCACCCAGCGGTCGGCTTATCTGACTCGACCGTTCGAGTTCACCCTCGGTTCACTTTCCCCGGCGGATCGCTTCATTCGCACGGCCTAACTTCATGGACGAGGGCGGTCACTCGGACCGCCACACCACGAGTTGAGTTCGATCGAAAGAGGGAGCGCCGTGACCATTCGGCCCCGCAGTGTCCGTCGCGGTATCGGCTTCACCGGCCTTGCCCTCGCCGGCGCGCTCACGCTGGCCGCGTGTGGCTCCGACGACAACAGCTCCGGCAACGACACCACGTCGACGAAGGCCGCCGGCGCGCCTGCCGCCGAGGCTCCCAAGGGCGACTGCGCGACCGGCAAGCTCGCCGCCGCCGGGTCGAGCGCCCAGAAGAACGCCCTCGACGAGTGGGCGAAGGCCTACCAGGCCAAGTGCAACGGTGCCTCGATCGACTACGCGTCCTCGGGTTCCGGCGCGGGCCGCCAGTCGTTCTTCGACAAGCAGGTCACCTTCGCCGGCTCCGACTCGGCGCTCAAGCCCGAAGAGGTCGCCAAGGCCGGCGCGGCGTGCGCCCCCGGCCAGGCGATCAACCTTCCGATGGTGACCGGCCCGATCGCGGTGGCGTACAACGTCCCCGGCGTCAAGGACATCGTCCTGGACGCGAAGACGATCGCCGGGATCTTCTCGGACAAGATCAAGAAGTGGGACGCGCCCGAGATCAAGGCGCTGAACCCGAACGCGACGCTGCCGTCGACGGCCATCCAGACCGTGCACCGGTCCGAGGCCTCCGGCACCACCGAGAACTTCACCAAGTACCTCAAGGCCGCCGCCGGCGCCGACTGGACCTTCGACGCGGCGCAGGACTGGAAGGCCCCGGCCGGCCAGGGCGCCAAGGGCAGCGAGGGCGTCGCCTCCATCGTGAAGCAGACGCAGGGCGGCATCGGCTACATGGAGCAGTCCTTCGCCGAGAACTCGGGCCTGGGCATCGCGCTGATCAACACGGGCGCCGCGGCTCCGGTCAAGCTCACCCCCGAGTCGGCCGGCAAGGCCGTCGAGGCCGCCACGATCGAGGGCACCGGCAACGACCTCAAGCTCAAGGTCGACTACGCGACCAAGGTCGAGGGTGCCTACCCGATCATCCTGGTCACGTACGAGATCGTCTGCGAGAAGGGCACCCCGGCGGACAAGCTCCCGCTGCTGAAGTCCTTCCTGAACTACACCTCCAGCGCCGAGGGCCAGAAGGTGCTTTCGGGCATCGGCTACGCGCCGCTCCCGACGACGGTGGCCGACAAGGTTCGCGCCGCCGTGGCCGGTCTGTCCTAGTCCGAGCCCGCTGAGCGACCGACTCGTACGGAGAGAGATGTCCACCACCACCCCCACCGCACCGGCGGAACCCGAGCGCCCGGCCCCCGCGCCGGCCAAGCGCACCAAGGTTCGGCTCGGCGACCGGATCTTCTCCGGTGCCTCCCGCGGCGCCGGCATCAGCCTGCTGGCCATCATGGCCGCGATCGCGATCTTCCTCGTGGTCAAGGCTACGGACGCACTGTCGAAGAACCAGGGCAGCTTTCTGACCGACCAGGGCTGGGACCCGAACGCGGCCAAGCCCGCCTTCGGTGTCGTCACCCTGGTGTTCGGCACGGTTGTCAGCGCCGGCCTCGCGATGCTCATCGCGGTGCCGGTCGCGGTGGGGGTGGCGCTGTTCATCACGCACTACGCCCCGCGGCGGATCGCCCAGACGCTGGGCTACGTCATCGACCTCCTGGCGGCCGTGCCCAGCGTGGTCTACGGCCTGTGGGGGGCCGTCTTCCTGGCCCCCAAGATGCTGGGGCTGCACGACTGGCTGTCCACCTACCTCGGCTGGATCCCGCTGTTCGACAAGGAGCAGGCGGGCGTCACCGCACGCACGCTCTTCACCGTCGGCGTCGTCCTGGCGATCATGATCCTGCCGATCATCGCGGCGGTCTCCCGGGAGATCTTCCTCCAGGTGCCCCGCGCCCACGAGGAGGCCGCGCTCGCGCTCGGCGCCACGCGCTGGGAGATGATCCGGGTCGCGGTCCTGCCCTACGGCAAGCCCGGCATCATCAGCGCCTCGATGCTGGGCCTGGGCCGCGCGGTGGGCGAGACGATCGCGGTGGCGATGATCCTGTCGCCCAGTTTCCTGGTGTCGGTGCACATCCTCGACCCGGGCAACAACACGATCGCGGCGAACATCGCCAACCAGTTCGGCGAGTCGGGCGACGTGGGCCGCGGCGCGCTGATCGCCTCCGGTCTCGTCCTGTTCGTCATGACGCTGCTGGTCAACGGTGCCGCACGCGTGGTCATCAACCGGCGCAAGCAGTTCTCTGGAGCGAACTCATGACCGTCCTCGACACGGGCGACAAGCGCCCGGGCATCGGCACGGACACGGTGGAGGTCGGCACCGGACGCGCGGACCCGCGCCCGGTCTCGCTGACCCGCCGGACGCTGCCGCGTCAGGTGCCGTGGGCCATCGCCGCGGCTGCGATCGTGCTCCTGGTGCTGCTCAAGCTGGTCCAGGGCAACTGGGGCCTGGCGGTCTTCCTGTCGGGCATCGCGTTCATCGTGGCCCTGACGGCGGTCTCGTGGCACTTCGAGGACAGCCGCCGGGCCCGTGACCGGTTCGCCACGAGCCTGATCTCCACGACGTTCGTGCTCGCCGTGCTGCCGCTGGTCTCGCTGCTCGGCTACACGATCCAGCGCGGCGTCGACAAGCTCACGCCCTACTTCCTGTCCCACTCGATGCGCGGGGTGGGCTCTCGCGACGACACCGGCGGCGTCTACCACGCGATCATCGGCACAGTGGAACAGGTCGGCCTCGCCGCGCTCATCGCGGTGCCGATCGGCCTGCTCACCGCGATCTACCTCGTCGAGTACGGGCGCGGTCGGCTCGCCAAGACCGTGACGTTCTTCGTGGACGTCATGACGGGCCTGCCCTCGATCGTCGCGGGTCTGTTCATCTACGCCTTCTGGATCCTGATGCTCGGCTTCGAGGCGTCCGGCTTCGCCGGCTCGCTCGCGCTGATGATCCTGATGCTGCCGACCGTCGTGCGCTCCGCCGAGGAGATGCTCAAGCTCGTCCCCAACGAGCTGCGCGAGGCCAGTCTGGCCCTGGGCATCCCCAAGTGGCGCACGGTGCTCAAGGTCGTCCTGCCCACCGCCTTCGGCGGCATCATCACCGGCGTGATGCTCTCCATCGCCCGCGTGATCGGCGAGACCGCGCCGCTGCTGCTGCTGGTCGGCCTCACCCAGTCGATCAACACGAACCCGTTCACGGGCTGGCAGTCGGCGCTCCCGCTGTTCGTCTTCGACCAGAACCACGCGGGCAACAAGTTCGCCGAGGAACGTGCCTGGGCGGGCGCGCTCACGCTGATCCTCATCGTCATGATCCTCAACCTGGCGGCGCGCCTGATCGCGCGTTGGAAGGCACCGAAGGCGGGCCGATGAAGCTCAAGGCACGGGACGCGGCCTCGGCCGGGTCCGATCACGGCACCGACACTCGTACCGATTCAGAGGCAGGAATGACCAAGCGCATCGAAGTAGCCGGACTGAACGCCTACTACGGCTCGAACAAGGCCGTCGAAAACATCTCGATGACCGTCGAGCCGCGTTCGGTCACGGCCTTCATCGGTCCTTCCGGCTGTGGCAAGTCCACCTTCATCCGGACCCTGAACCGCATGCACGAGCTCATCCCGGGCGCCCGGGTCGAGGGCTCGGTCGCGCTCGACGGGCAGGACCTGTACGGACACGAGATCGACCCGGTCGCGGTGCGCCGCACGGTCGGCATGGTGTTCCAACGACCCAACCCGTTCCCGACGATGTCGATCTACGACAACGTCGCGGCCGGCCTCAAGCTCGCGGGCGTCAAGAAGAAGGGCGACCTCGACGCGATCGTCGAGCGCTCGCTGCGCGGCGCGAACCTGTGGACCGAGGTCAAGGACCGGCTGAACAAGCCCGGCGCGGGCCTGTCCGGCGGCCAGCAGCAGCGACTGTGCATCGCGCGCGCGATCGCGGTCGAGCCGCAGGTGCTGCTGATGGACGAGCCGTGCTCGGCCCTCGACCCGATCTCCACGCTCGCGATCGAGGACCTGATCGCGCTGCTCAAGGAGCGCTACACGATCGTCATCGTGACCCACAACATGCAGCAGGCCGCGCGCGTCTCCGACAAGACGGCGTTCTTCAACCTCGCGGGTCCGGGCCAGCCCGGTCGCCTCGTGGAGATCGGCGACACCGAGAAGATGTTCTCGGCGCCGACCCAGGAGGCCACCGCCGACTACATCGCCGGCCGGTTCGGCTGAGGCCGGGACACCACGTGGACATGCGAGAGGGCCCGCACCGGGACAGGTGCGAGCCCTCTCGTGGCATATCCGGGACATCTCGCGGATGTCGCGCGTGGGTCGGCGGGTCAGCCCACGATCAGGTGGGCGATCCAGTAGGTCAGGGCCGCCACCGCGCCCGCCGCGGGCATCGTGGTGAACCAACCGATCAGGATGTTCTTCGCGACGCCCCAGCGCACGGCCTTGACCCGCTTGGTGGCGCCGACACCCATGATCGCCGACGTGATGATGTGCGTCGTGGAGATGGGCGCCTTGAAGACGTAGGCCGTCGTGTACAGGATCGACGCGGCCGTGGCCTCGGCGGCGAAGCCCTGCGGCGGGTCCAGCTCGATGATCTTGCGGCCGAGCGTGCGCATGATGCGCCACCCGCCCGCGTAGGTGCCCAGCGACAGCGTGATCGCGCAGGCGAACTTCACCCACACGGGAATGCCGTCGCCTTCGTGACGGCCACTGATCACCAGCGCCATGACCACGATGCCCATCGTCTTCTGGGCGTCCTGGATGCCGTGCCCGAGCGCCATGCCGGCCGCCGAGACGGTCTGCGCTATCCGGAATCCGCGCTTTGCCTTGTGCGGGTTGGACTTGCGGAACAACCAGATGATTCCGACCATCACCAGGTAGCCGACCACGAGGCCGACGATGGGCGACAGGAACATCGGAACGACGACTTTTTCGATCACACCGTCCCAGTGGACGGTGCTGGAGCCCGCGAGCGCGGCGCCGACGAGACCACCGAACAGCGCGTGCGACGAGGACGAGGGCAGGCCGAAGTACCAGGTCAGCAGGTTCCAAAAGATCGCGCCGACGAGCGCCGCGAACAAGATGACCAAGCCCTGATGGCCTTCGGGTGTGGCGATCAGCCCTTCGCTGACGGTTTTCGCGACGCCTTCCCCGAGGAAGGCGCCCGCGAGGTTCATCACCGCGGCCATGGCCAGCGCCGCGCGCGGCGTCAGTGCCCGAGTGGACACCGAGGTGGCGATGGCGTTGGCCGAGTCGTGGAAACCGTTGGTGTAGGTGAAGAACAGCGCGACACCGACGACAAGAATCAGACCAGCGAGATCCACTGGCTCAGGACTCCTTGACGGCGATCGTCTCGACCGTGTTGGCCACGTGCTCGAAACCGTCGGCGGCCTCTTCGAGCACGTCGACGATGCCCTTGAGCTTGAGCACCGTCAGCGCGTCGTACGCACCACTGAACAGGTGGGCCAAAAGCTTGCGGTGGATCTGGTCGGCCTGGTTCTCCAGGCGGTTGATCTCGATCCAGTACTCGGTCAGGTCCTTCATCGTGCGCAGCCTGGGCATCGCCTCCGCGGTCAGCTCCGAGGCCCGCACGAGCACCTCGATCTGATCCGCGACCTGCGGCGGGAGTTCGTCGAGCTGATACAGCACGACCAGGTCGACGGCCTCTTCCATGTAGTCCATGACGTCGTCCAGTTGCGACGCGAGGGCGTAGATGTCCTCACGGTCGAACGGCGTGATGAAGGAGGCGTTGAGCTGGCGCATGATCGCATGCGTGGTGTCGTCACCGGCATGCTCGGCCGCGCGCATCCGTTCGGCGATCTCCGGACGAGCGGAGACCTCTGCGCCGAGCAACTCCGTGAGGAGCTTGGATGCGGTGACCAGGTTGCTCGCCGCGGCGGCGAACATGTCGTAGAAGCTCGTTTCCCTGGGGGTCAGACGCAATCGCACTTGAGGTCTCCGGGATAATGAAAGTGGTCGGCGTCGATGCTAGGCGCTCTTGCGGTCATGCACGTAAACCGGGGAGTCGACACGAACCCCGACCGTACCCAGCGGTAACGGGACGCACGCGCACCGCGACGAACGGGCACGTGGAACCGCCCGTTCCGCCGGCCCGGACGCCCGTCACAACGCCAGAGTATGGGTGCGGGCGGCTCCTCGGGGACAGGGCCGCCTACCCTCGACCCATGTCGCCCACATCACACGAAGCGGACCCGCGCACCGGGAGGAGCATCACGGTCGACGCGCGACCCGAGACGATATTCGCGGTTTCGGCCGATCCGCGCAGGCACCACGGGACGCACGATTCGGGCACCGTACGCCGGCCGATCGACGGTCCCGAACGGCCGACCACAGGGTCGCGATTCGGGGTGGCGATGCGCCCGGGGCGGTTGTACCGAGCGCACGACACCATGGTCGAATTCGAGCCGGATCGGCTCCTCGCGTGGCGCCGGTTCGGCGGTCGCGATCGCGATCGCGGGCACATTCGCGCGGTCGAAGCAGTTGACGGAGTGGGCGAAACGCTTGCCGGATATACCCCCCGGGGGTAAATTCTCCACCAGGGCGATTTCGGGTATGTGGGACACGGCCGCACGAATACGGGAGACGACGGTGGAACAGGAACCGCAGGCGCTCGCACACGCGGACGCGAAGGAAACACCCGCCGGGCACGAGCACGGTTACAGCGGGCGCAAGGACGAGCACCTCAAGCGACTGCGGCGAGTCGAGGGGCAGGTCCGCGGTCTGCAGCGGATGGTCTCCGAGGACGAGTACTGCATCGACATCCTGACCCAGGTCTCGGCGGCGACGAAGGCGTTGCAGTCCTTCGCGCTGAGCCTGCTCGAGGAGCATCTCGGGCACTGCGTCGCGAACGCGGTCGAGAAGGGCGGGCCCGAGGCGGACGCCAAGGTCAAGGAGGCGTCCCAGGCAATCGCACGCCTGGTGCGCTCCTGAGCCCGCGGCGACGGGGGCCGGCCCGGGTGTGGGCCCCGGAGATCCGGCCGCCGAGCCCGAGCACGGCGTCGATCTGGGCCTGGGTCAGCGGGCCCTCGCTCGCCGACGCCGCGATCATCAGGTCGCCGTAGAGCTCGATCTCGTCGAGGACGACGTGGTCGTGCACGCGCCGATCGGAGAACCGTGACACCCACACCACCTCCTCGCGCTTGCCCGGACGGGCCCCTCGCCCATTCAGCGTAGGGCTGGGCCCGCGGTGCGGACATGGCACGCCTGGGTCATATGGGGACCGCCCACAACGGCGCCGCGGAAGTGACTCGGCCGCGCTCGGCGGAAGTAGACTCAGCCGCGCTTGCCGGTGGGCGCCGGCGCGCCCGACGCCTTGGCCGGCGGTGTCGACGGGGCCGGCGGCACGTAGATGTCCTTTTCGGCCGGCACCGTGACGTCGACCCGCACGCCGAAGTCGTACAGCTCCGCGCCCGAGACCACCTTCGTGGTCGGGGCGGGCTTCGCGCCGTCGCTCGGGCCCATCAGGAACGCGAACTGCTCCTCGACCTTGCGCAGTCGACCGGTCTCGTCGAGGTAGGCGTCGAACGGGATCGGCGCCTTGTCGAAGGTCTTCAGCGCCGCCGCCAACGGACCGCGCACCTCGGGTGGGGTCAGGTCGTGCGCCTTGCGGATGTCGAGCGTGCCCTTGTAGTGCCGGACGGTGTCGTTGCCGAGCTTCTCGGTGCCCACGAGCACGACGTCGTCGTTGACGCCTCGCAATATCTCGAAGGACGTCCCGGGATCGGTGCCGCCACCGCTGACCAGGTTGCCGTCACCGAGTCCCGCGATCGAGAGCTTGATCCACTTGTCCTTGGGGATCCCCGGTGCCGCGTTCTTCATGTAGAGCGCGTCGGGGGTGAGGATCTCCTGGAGGGGTCCCGCGATGCCGGAGTCCTTGGGGGCGTCGATGGTGAGCGAGCCGACGTGGCGGACGTAGTCGAACGTGCCTTCCCCGGTGAGCGTGACCACGCGCCGGTCGGACTGCATCGTCATGGTGGTGCGGGTACGCGAACTCTTCGCGCTCGTGGTGACGTCGGCCGCCTTGCGAATCGCGAGCGCCGCGCCGGGGGCCGGCGTGGGAGCCTTCCCGGTCTCCTGGAGCCGTGCGCCCTCGGGTTGCACGTCGTCACCCTGACAACCGGTGATCCCGGCCAGGACCAGGGCGCAGCAGGCGCCCGTGAGCGCGGTACGGACCAACATGTCGGGTTCTCCCGGGATGCTCGGATACGCCGTGTGACAACGCGCCACGCGGCGGGCGGCTCCTGGGGACAACGAGCGGCGGGACGGGCGGTTACGGCCGTTCGGGGGAGGCCGGGTCGGTGCGCGGCGCGGCCGGGCCCAGGCGGGACCACGCGAGGTGGCGGCGCGTCAGCTCCTGGGCGGCGTCCGGGTCCCGGGCGGCTATGTGGTCGAGCAGGTGGTGGTGCGCGGCGCCGATCCCGCCCGGGTCGGAGTTCTCGGCGAGCGGCCTCGGACCGTACAGCCGGGCCTGGGCCCGCAGTTCGGCCACCACGCGTACCAGCCGGGCGTTGCCGGCCAGCCCGAGCAGGTGGGCGTGGAAGCGGTCGTCGGCGTCCACGTAGTCGACCACGTCGGCGCGCGACACCGCGTCGGCGATGTCGTCGGCGAGCGCTCGCAGGCGCGGCAGTTCGGCGGCGCAGCCGTCTCGGGCGAGGCTGCCGACGGTGGGTATCTCCAGGAGTTCGCGCAGCCGGTGGATGTCGTCCAGATCCGCCGCGGTCATGCTGCGGACTCGAAATCCCTTGTTGCGCACGGGCTCGACCAGGCCGTCCTTGGCCAGATCGAGCAGGGCCTCGCGCACGGGGGTCGCGGACACCCCGAAGCGGGTCGCGAGCGCCGGCGCGGAATAGACCACGCCCGGTTGCATCCGGCCCGCGACCAGGGCCGCCCGCACCGCGCGCGCGACCTGCTCGCGCAGGCTCAGCCGTTCGCCCAGCAGGCCCGCGTCGCGGCCGATCACGGCGTCGCCGGCGACGCTGTCGGACGGTGTGCGGGTGGGTGACGTGCTCTGGGCCGCCACGCTGTCGGTCGGTTCGGTGTCCATCGGTTGAGCCCCCGCTCCCCTCGGCCGTGCCGCCGTCAGGCGACCGGGCGCGGCCCGGTCGCGACCAACGGGCGCAGCGGTCCCTGTTCGACCATGCGTACGACGGGCACGAGCGCGCGGACCACGATCATCGAGCCGAGCAGCGCCACGAACGTGCCGAGCGCGAAGCCGGCGAGCACGTCGGTCGGGTAGTGCACGCCCACATACAGCCGGGAGAAGCCGGTGAACACCGACGCGAGCACCGCGAACACGCCCAGCCGCCGGTCGACGAGCAGGATCCCGACCGCGAGCGCCATCGTGGTCAGCGCGTGGTCCGACGCGAACGACGGGTCGGTCTTGCCCTCGATGAGCACGTGCAGCCCGTCGTGGCTCAAAAACGGCCTCGGTCGGTCCACCCACGTGCGCAGCGGCGCGTTGGCCAGCTCCGCGACCAGGGCCGCCAACGGGGCCCAGATCAGGCCCGCGACGGCCACCGTGTGATCCGCGCGCCCGCGAGCGCGCCACCACGCGAACAGCCCGAGGGCGGCGAGTACGGCGAACATGCCGTACTCGCCCATGAACTCCATGAACCCGTGCGCCCACGAGGTGTGCTCGGTGAGACCGTTGACGTCACGCAACACCTCGATGTCGAGGTTGTCGTCGGTACTCTCCGCCAGAACCTGCAAGGACACTCGGGAACCCCTTCGAGCGGTAGTGCTGTCTCGGTACTACTTCTTCTCGTACGCCGCGACGACCTCGGCCATCGGACCGTCCATCTTGACCAGGCCCTGGTCGATCCAGATCACCCGATCGCACGTGTCGCGGATGGATTTCATGCTGTGGCTGACCAGGAAGACCGTGCCGGCCTCCTTGCGCAGCTCGCGGATGCGCGCCTCGCTCTTGAGCTGGAACTCGCGGTCGCCGGTGGCCAGTGCCTCGTCGATCATCAGCACGTCGTGGCTGCGGGCCGCCGCGATCGAGAACCTCAGGCGGGCGGCCATGCCGGACGAGTAGGTCCGCATCGGCAGCTTGGTGAAATCCTTGCCGTTGTAGTCGTCGAGCCCGGAGAAGGAGGCGATCTCGTCGTAGCTCGCCTCGGCCTCGGCCTGGGTCATGCCCATCGCCAGGCAGCCCAGGATGATGTTGCGCTCGCCCGTGAGGTCGTTCATCATCGCCGCGTTGACGCCCAGCAGCGACGGCTGGCCGTCGCTGTAGATCTTGCCGGTGGTCGGCGGCAGCAGGCCCGCGATGCACTTGAGCAGCGTGCTCTTGCCCGATCCGTTGCGGCCGATCAGGCCGATGGCCTGACCCTTGTACGCGACGAAGCTGACGCCGCGCACGGCATGCACCTCGGTGATCCCGGCGGCCTTCTTGCGCAACGCCAGGCGCGACAGCGCGGAGGTCGCGCTGCCCTTGCCCGCGGAGGCGCCGTGGACGCGGTAGATCAGGTGGACGTCGTCGACCACGACCGTGGGGGCGATCTCGGGCTCGGCGGCAGCGGCGGGTTCGGGCACGTCGACCTCCGGCGGCGCGGCGGCGTCCGCCCAGTTCAGGATCGTGGGCTGGTCAGCCACGGCCGTACCTCTCTTCCGCCTGCCAGAAGTAGACGAACCCGCCCACGCCCAACAGCAGGGCCCACCCGACGGCGAGGCCCCAGGTGTAGACGGAGATGTCCGTGTGACTTTCGATCAACGAGTCGCGGATGAGTTCGATGTAGACCGAGCCGGGGTTGGCCTTGAGGGCGTAGGCGATCCAGGACGGCGCGCTCTTGGTGTACGCGGAGATGCTGTAGAAGACGCCGCTCGTGTACAACCACGTCCGCAGGATGAACGGCAGCAGTTGCTTGATGTCCGTCAGCACCGCACCGATCCGCGCCAGGATCAGGCTCAGTCCGATGTTGAAGACGAACTGGAGGATGAGCGCGGGCACCACGTACAACCACTTGAGCGTGAGCGGCTCGCCGGTGCCGAGCACGATCGCGCACAGGACGACCATCGAGAACAGCAACTGCTGGAGCTGGACGATGGTGAACGAGATCGGCAGGCACGCACGGGGGAAGTGCAGCGCGCGGATCAAACTGAGCTGGTCGCTGATCGCGCGGCTGCCCGCGAGCACCGCGCTTTGGGTGAACGTGAACACGAAGATGCCGGTGACCAGATACGCGACGTAGTTGTCGATGTTCTTGTTGGTCTTCACCAACTGGCCGAAGATCAGGTAGTACACCGCGGCGTTCATGAGCGGGGTGAGGACCTGCCACACCTGGCCCAGCTTGGCCGTGCTGTAGGTGGCCCGAGTCTTGGCGTTGGCGAACGCCACGATGAAGTGGCGGCGCCGGTAGAGCTCCTTGACGTAGGACACCAAACCGGGACGTGCACCACTGACCGTGAGCTTGTAGCGGGCGGCGAGATCCGCCAGGGATTCGGTTGTGCCGGGGGGCGCCGACGTCCCCTGCGGGCTCAGGGTGTCGGCCTGCGCACTGTTGGCCACGTTGACACTTTCGTCTGCGTCGGATCGAAACGGTACGAAGATTCCAGCCTGTCAGATGACGGGCGGACGGCCGAGTCTGGTCATCCGCCAGACCGTGCGCCACGACATCGCCTTGCGAGGACCGCTGGGGGTCTGCCAGCCCTCGCGGAATCCGGCGGCCCATGCCCGTGCGGCCTCCTTGGAGGGCCGACGGGCGGCCGTGAGCACCACCCAGGTACCCAGGTAGGCGGGCACGAGCGGCCACGGCAGGTTGCGGCGGGCCAGGTATACGCGGTTGCGGGCGTTCATCCGAAAGAAGGCCGCGTGCCGGGCCGGACTCGTCTTGGGATGTTCCAGGACGATGTCGGAGCGGTACTCGATCTCCCAGCCCGCGTCGAGCGCGCGCCACGCGAGGTCGGTCTCCTCGTGGGCGTAGAAGAAGTCGTCGGGCAGACCGCCGACCTCGCGCAGCACCGCGCCGCGCACCGCGCTCGCGCCGCCGAGGAACGTGGTGACCGGCCCCGAGCGCAGCGGGTCGCCCACGCGCACGCGAGGCACGTGTCGCCGCTGGGTCTCGCCGCTGTCCGGGTCCACGATCCGGAAGCTGACGATGCCCAGGCGCGGGTTGGCCGCGAACGCCTCGCGCAGCAGCCGGGCCGCGTCGGTGCCCGCGAGTCGGCCGTCGTCGTCGAGGTAGAGCACGACGTCGGTGTCCTCGCGCAGGGCGTCGGTGCCGACGTTGCGGCCGGCGGGGATGCCGACGTTCTCCGGCAGGGCCACGCCGGTCGCGCCCTCGGGCAACTGCGGCAGCGGGCCGCCGTTGGCCACGACGACGACCGGGATCGGTGCGCCCTCCTGGTCGGCGACCGAGCGCAGCAGCCGGTTCAGCTCGTCGGGACGATCGCCCATGGTCAGTACGACGGTGCCGAGCGTGACCCGCTCGGCCTTGCTCGGGCCGGCCGCCGGGGCGGGCCCGGGTGCGGCCTCGGCGGTCATCGGAGCCTGCTCGACATCAGCACGCTGACCAGGTGCAACACGGTCTGCAGAAGCGCGATGGCGGCGAGCGCGGTGACCGCGATGCGGCTGTACAGCAGGCCGCCGTCGTCGAGGACCAGATCGAGCACGCCCGCCAGGAGCAGGAAGATCGACGCCTCGACGGCGCCGACCAGGCGGTGGAACTTGAGCGAGGCCACGATCTTGCGCAGCGACGCGGCGCCCGACGAGCGCGGCACGGCGGCGGCGTCCTGGACCGGCGGCAGGCCGCTCTTGGCGCGGGCGCCGTCGACCAGGTCGGTCTCGGACTTGATCAGGATCGCGCCGAGGGCGGCGACCACGCCGAGCGTGGCATAGCCGTTGAAGCCGCCGCCGTCGAGCACTCCCGCGGCGTGCAGGCCGGCGCCGCTGAGCAGCGCGGCCTCGGAGAGGTAGTGGCCGACCCGGTCGAGGTAGACACCGGTGACCGAGGTCTGCCGGCGCCAGCGGGCCACCTCGCCGTCGATGCAGTCGAGCAGCAGGTACAGCTGCACGAGCACGAGTGCGGCGAGCGGGCCGGCGATGCCGGGCAGGATCAGGGCGGCGCCGGCGGCGATGCCGGCGAGGATCATCAGATAGGTGAGGCCGTTGGGCGTCACCCGGGTCCCGACGATGCGTCGGGTGACCTGGAGGGAAATCTGCCTCATGTAGATGCGCCCGGCCCAGTGTTCGCCACTGCGCCGGTCGAGCAGGCCCTCGGGGTGTACGACCGAGCGAAGCTCAGCCGCCGTAGGTGTTGACATATTCGGTCACCGAATCCCGGATGGCGTCATTGTCGAGGTCGAGATGTTCGAGGATGGTGAACCGCCCCGGACGGGTCTGGGGCGCATGGCTCACGGCCTTGACGAATTCGTCGATGGTCAGGCCGAGATGCTCCGGCACGACCGGAAGCTTGTGTCGATCCAGCGTGCTCGTCAAGAGCCGGGTCAGCTCGACGTCGCCGCGCAGGTGGGTGGCGAACGCGGCTCCCAGGCCCACCTGTTCGCCGTGCAGGCCGTCGTGTCCGTCGCGCTCGCCGTACATCAGGTCGATCGCGTGCGAGATCTCGTGGCACGCGCCACTGCACGGGCGGGTGGTGCCCGCCACGGACATCGCGATGCCGGAGAGGACCAGTCCCTCGGCCAGCGCCACCAGGAAGTCGTCGTCCTCGATGCTGCCGGGGCGGTGCAGGATCGAGTCGCCGGAGGTGCGCGCGAACGCGGCGGCGAGCCCGTCCACCTGCTCGCCGGTCTCGCGTTGGGACAGCTCCCAGTCGGCGACCGCGCACAGGTTGGACAGCGACTCGCCGACGCCGGAGCGCACGAAGCGCTGCGGCGCGGCGCGCACCAGGTCGAGGTCGACGATCAGGGCGATCGGCGTGGGCACGCCGTAGGAGCCGCGACCCGCGTCGTTGTCGAGGATGCTCACCGGCGAGGCGATGCCGTCGTGGGCGAGGTTGGTGGCGACGGCGACCATGGGCAGGCCCACCCGCGCCGCGGCGTACTTGGTCGCGTCCAGGACGCGGCCGCCGCCGAGGCCGACCACCGCGTCGTAGGAGCCGGCCCGCATGCGGTCGGCCAGGTCGACGGCGGCGGTCAGCGTGCCGCCGGCGACCGTGTACCACTCGGCGCCCGGCAGCTGTGGCGCGAACCGCTCCCGCAGTCGGGCCCCGGAACCTCCGCTGACCACGACCGCGACGCGTCCCGAGGTGGACACCCGTCGGTCGGCCAGGATGGACGCGAGATCGTCGACGGCCCCCGCTCTGATGTCGACGGTGAGCGGGGTGGGGACCAGTCGGGTCAGTACCGGCACGCGATCTCCCGGGCAACCATCAGGTCTTCGGTGGTGTCGATCTCGGTCCAGTCGACCCGGGTGTCGGGCGCGCTGATCGGCTGCACGTCGACCCGGCCGCCGCGGTTGACGAGCTCCTGGTAGCCGTCCTCGTAGTACAGCTGGGGGTCGGCCTCGAAGGTCGCCTTGAGCGATTCGACCAGTGCCGGGGCCGCGTGGCCCTCGATCAGCGTGACGCCGATGTACTCGCCGGCCGCCTCGGCCGGGTCCATCAGCTTGGTGATCCGGCGCATCCGGCCGACCGCGTCGAGGGTGACCTTCATTTCCTCGTCGGCGAGCGGCTTGGCGGTGTCCAGCGCGAGGATGATGCCCTTGCCCGGGTCCGCGGCGTCGCGTGCGTCCAGCATCGTGCGCTGGACCGAGAGCGGGTGCAGGGTGTCGCCGTTGCACAGCAGTACGCCGTTGGCGAGGTGATCGCGCGCGCACCACAGGGAGTAGGCGTTGTTCCACTCCTCGGCCTTGTCGTTGTCGACCATGTGCAGCTTGAGGCCGTAGCGGCTCTGCAGCGCGTCCTGGCGCTCGCGGATCGCGTCGCCGCAGTAGCCGACGACGATCGCGGCCTCGGTCAGGCCGACCGCGGCGAAGTGGGAGAGGGTGACCTCCAGGATCGACCGTTGGCTGTCCGGCTCGCCGGGCGCTCCCACCGGCACCAGGGCCTTGGGCAACGTGTCGGTGTGCGGGCGCAGCCGGCGGCCTGCGCCGGCTGCGAGGACAAGGCCGATCATGAGGAGTCTCCAGTTCGATCGGAGACCGCTGCCGCGGTCTCCAGGGGGCGGTGTGACGACGTCGGGGCCGAGGGGGCCGGTCCCACCGGGGTGACGTCGTCGATGTCCGGGCGCGCTCCACGCACCCAGAACACGATGCTCTCGGTGAGCACGATCGCCGCGAGGACGCCGGCCGTGACGACCAGGCCGACCCGGAGCGGGGTCGCGCCCAGTGCCGCGAGCACGGTCACCAGGAGCACTCGCCCCTCGTGACCGAGGACCAGCCACACCAGGGCCCGGGGAGGGGCCCCGTAGCCGCCGCGCAGGCGGTACACCGTGTCGTAGTGATGGTAGGCGGTGGCCGCCACCAGACCGAAGGCCGCGGCGACCGAAGCCGGCACCACCTGTGCCGCCAGGATCGTGATCGCGGCGTATTCGGCGGCCCGGAAGATCGGCGGCACGACCCAGTCGAGCCGGCGCACGAGCGGGCGGCCGACGGCGAGACCCGCGCACAGTGCGTAGACGCCGGCTCCGGCGAGGCCC
>NZ_WWJX01001601.1 GCF_009865215.1 Streptomyces sp. SID3343
ACGCTCCGGCTCGGGGCGGCGCTCGCGACCGCGCGCCTGGGTGACCGCGGGGCCACCCGGGATCTGCTCGACGGGGCAGAGCGCGCGGATCCGGGTACCGCGCACGTCGCTCTGTACCGGGTGACCGCGCACCTCCTGCTCGGCGACTACACGCGGGCCATCGCCGGCCGGCTGACCCCGCAGGCCCTGGCCGTCCTGCCGCGCGGGAGACAGGCCCGCCACCTGCTCGACGTCGCGCGTGCCCTGGCCGGCGCGGGCCGGCGCGCCGAGGCGGTGCTCGCGCTGCTCGACGCCGAGGCCGCCGCGGCCCAGGAGATCCGCTGCCGCCCGGTGAATCGTCGCTTCGTCGAAGACCTGATCCACCTCAATCCCGTCACCGATGGCGACGACTCGCGACTGCGCGCGCTCGCGGCCCGGTGCCTGGGCGGTACGAGTGGATCCGGGCCGGGGACGAGTGGGCCCGGGCAGGGGTCAGCCTTCCCGGAACGGGCATTGATCCAGTAGAAAGAGCGGATCGCCCGACCCGCCCTGTCGGGGAACCCCTTGTTTGGGAGCCGCAATGATCACCATCGTGTCGTTCATGTCGGTACTGGCCGCAGCCGTCGTGGGTTTGGTGGCCCTGATCAACGTGCGCGACAACTCCCGGATGCACCGTCCCGAGGCCGCGGACGTCGGTCGACGTCCGATGGCCAAGCTCAACTGACGCTTCGCGCCCAGCTCGTCCGGCCCCGTCCGGACCTCGTCGGGGCACCGCGCGACGAGCGTCGGCGCGACCGCGTGGGAGGCTGTGCTCCATGGGGTTGTTCACTGTGCCCGAGGCACGCGCGGAATTGGCCCGGCTGAAGCCGGTGTTGGAAGAAATGATCACCGTGCGGGCCGACGCGGCCGAGTTGACGGCCGCCCTGGAGCACGGGGTGGCGCCCAGTGATCTGGGCGGGCTGCCCGAACTCAAGGGCATGCAGGCCCGACTCGACGAACTGATGACCCAGGTGCAGCAGACCGGCGCCGAACTCAAGGGGTTCGCGCCGCTGCTGGTCGACTTCCCGGCCGACCTGGACGGCGTGCCGGTGCTGTTGTGCTGGCTGGAGGGCGACCCCGAACTGGGCTGGTATCACCGGCTCGACCTGGGCTTCGCGGGACGACGCAGACTGCTGTAGGAACTCGCACCGACTCCGGTGGCCCGCCCGCCGTGGCGACTCCCGGTGCGGCTAAAGCCGGCAATTCGGGCGATTGTCGCCCCGGCCGCGTAGCGTTTCCCGGATCGGACAGGGAACGCTGCTTGGAGGTCATCATGACGAACTCCGTTCTGCTCGCCGTCGGCACCCGCAAGGGCTTGTGGCTCGGCCGCTCACGCGCCGACGGGCCTTGGGAGTTCACCGGCCCGCACCACCCGATGACCGGCGTGTACTCGGTCGCGATCGACACCCGCGGCGACGCCCCTCGGGTGATGGCCGGCGTGGTCGACGAGCACTTCGGGCCGATCGTGGTCACCAGCGACGACCTGGGCGCAACGTGGCGCGAGCCCGACCTCGGCAGAATCGGCTTCCCCGAGGACGCGGGCGCCTCCGTCGAGCGGGTGTGGCAGTTGGTGCCGGGCGCGCACTCCGAACCCGACGTGATCTACGCGGGCGTCGAACCCTCCGCGCTGTTCCGCTCCGAGGACGGCGGCCGTTCCTTCGAACTCGTCCGCGCGCTGTGGGACCACCCGCATCGCCCGAACTGGGAGGCGGGCTTCGGCGGTCAGGCCATCCACACCGTGCTCCCGCACCCGACCGACCCGCGACGGATCATCGTCGCGATGTCCACCGGCGGCGTCTACGCCACCGAGGACGGCGGAGCGAGTTGGCATCCCGCCAACACCGGCATCCACGTGACCTTCATGCCCGACGAATACCCCGAGTACGGCCAGTGCGTACACAAGGTGGCCCGCCACCCCGACCGCCCCGACCGGCTGTTCCTGCAAAACCATCACGGCGTCTACCGCAGCGACGACGCGGGCGCGACGTGGGAGTCGATCGCCGACGGCCTGCCCGCCGACTTCGGCTTCACCATCGTCGTTCACCCGCACCGCCCCGACACGGTCTACGTCGTCCCCCTCACCGCCGACGCGCTGCGCTTCCCGCCCGACGGTCTGTGTCGCGTCTACCGCAGCGACAACGCCGGCAAGACCTGGACCGCGCTGTCCGACGGCCTGCCCGACGACTTCTGGACCGCCGTCATGCGCGACGCGATGTGCACCGACGACGCCGACTCCACCAGCCTCTACTTCGGCTCCCGCTCCGGCGAAATCTACCGAGGCCACCACGACGGCGACCACTGGGAACGCATCGCCCAACACCTCCCCGACATCCTGTCCCTGCGCGCGGCGGTGATCCCGGGCTGATTTCGCGGATATATCGCCGACAGACGTCCGTACTGTCGGGGTGGCACGCCATAGTGCTCGAATGACCACCCCGGACCACTTCCGATCCGCCGCCTTGAAGTACGACCGGTCGGGCCCGGTTGCCCAACTGGTGGCGGAGGCCGCGGAACAGCGCAAGCACGTACAGACTGCCTTCCTGCTGGACGACTGGCCGAGCCTTCCGCTGGAGCGCTACGCACTCGGACAAGAGCACAGCGACCCCGACGACCCGCCCTACTGCAAACTCATCGAGTTCCGGACCCCGGCTCTGGGCAGTATGAAAGGGGGAAGTTCGGCCAAACACATCCTCTACCGGCATCACAGCGGCGTCTGGAAGACCGCCAAGCCCCTGCGAGACCTGCCCATCGAAGACGCGTGGGCCCGGTTACGAGGAGAGTTCGTCGCCGGACTGAAGGCGGCGGGAGCCGGTGCCTTCGACCGGATCGACAGCCTGCCGATTCTGCAGTACGGCCCCGCCTTGGTGACCAAAACCCTGACCACCTATTTCCCCGACGAGTTCCTCCCCATCTACTCCGCCGCCCACCTGCGTTACTTCATCGAACTGGTCGGCGGAACTCCCGCCCCGGGGGCGGCGACGTGGCGATTGAATCGCCATCTGCGCACGCTCCTGAGGAGTCGTGACGAAATCGCGGGCTGGCAGCCGGACGAAGTATCGCTGTTCCTGTACGACACCTTCGACCCGCGGCCGGTCATCCCGGACATGGTGCAGATCTCCCCGGAAACGCCCGACCGCTGGGAGGATTGTCTCGCGGACGGCTCCATCCGTATCGGATGGGATCGCATCGACGATCTCGGTCAATATCCCAATGACGAGGAATTGCGACTGGCCCTGGTGGACGCGTATCCGCGACAGGCCGCGCAAAGCGTGCGCTTGGCGGAATCGCTTCGCTGCTTTCGTGACCTCCAACCCGGGGCGCTCGTCTTCGCCAACGAGGGGACGTCGGATCTGCTGGCCGTGGGGACGGTCACCGACGGCTACTCCTACGACGAAACACGTAGCCGCGGTCGACACCGGGTGGCGGTGCGCTGGGACGTCGGTTACGCGCAACACTTCGACACGCCGCAACGGGGCTGGGGCGGGCAGTTCACGAAGGTCAGCCAGCGACTCTGGCAGGACATCCAGTCGCGTCGGCAGGCCGCGAAAACCGGAGAAGAGGCAACAGCGCAGGCGGCGGCCGGCGTGGGCGGCCCCACGCCCGAGTTGCCGCTCGAAGTGAGCCGTGTCCTGAAGGCCTTGCAACGCAAGGGGCAGGTCATCCTCCAGGGCCCACCGGGAACCGGGAAGACTCATCTGGCCTTGAACGCCGCACTCGCGCTCAACGGCCACGCGGACGCGGTGACCGCCGCACCGACCGAACGAGCGCAGGCGATCCGCTCCTTGTTGGACGGTGATCGGGTCGAGTTGGTGACCTTCCACCCCACCTACGACTACGGGGACTTCGTCCAAGCGTTCAAACCGGTCCACGAGGCCGGACAGACCGGTGGGCTTGCCCTGAAGAAGATCGACGGTCTGTTCCACCGGATCTGCACGAAGGCCGCCGAGGACGACGAGCACACGTATCTCGTCGTGATCGACGAAATCAATCGGGGCGATCTCCCGCGCATCCTGGGGGAGTTGGTCACCCTGCTCGACCTGGACAAGCGTGGCCTGCCGGTGACGCTCCCGCTGACCGGCGAGTCGTTCTCGGTGCCGCCCAACGTTCGCATCATCGGAACGATGAACATCGTCGACCACAACGTGGCCGGTGTGGATCGGGCCATCATGCGGCGCTTTGCCCGAGTGGACATGCCTCCGGACAGCAGCGTCATCGCGGCAAGTATCGGCGGGCTCGCGCTCGGAGACTTGTTGGACGCGTTGAACACGCGTATCGCCCGCGCATTGGGCAGAACCTGCTCCCTGATCGGCCATTCGTACCTGATGCGCGACGGTCAACCGCTGGCGACGGACGACGAGTTGAGTGACGTCTACTTCGACGAGATCATTCCCGATCTGGAGCAGCTTCTCTCGTTCGAGGGAAATGTGACGATCGGCGAGGTACTCGGCTCGCTGATGGACTACGGAACCAACCGACCCCGGCGCATGGCCCCGTCGGACCTGGTGGGGGCACTCGCCGATTGGTGTGCGGCGACCGAGTCCGGCCCGCCGATGAGCCCCGATGAGTAGAGCACTCGAGAACATCGAGATATGCGAACACGAATCCCGTGATCTGACCGAGCAGCAACTCACCCCGGCCGACGTGACGTTCCTGCGCAAGTGGGAAGAAAAGACCAAGCGTGCGGCCCCGATCCGCTATCGCGAGTCACGCAAAGGCTGGCTGGTGACCGCTCGGGCCAGGGCCGGCATCCTGGCTCTGGAACGGACCAGGCTCATCCTGCGGCCGAAGGCCGGCTTCGGTGTACGACCGGATCGCCTCCTCGATTGGCTCTCGTATGCGGTGGGCGTCCCGATTCGGCATCCGCTGACCGAGCGCGACTGGCACACGTCGGAACTGGGCTACGCCGGAATCGTCGCCGCAGGACTGGTGGAAGAATGTCGACTGTTGCTGCGCGGCGGGTTGCGGCGCGGGTACGTGCCACGTGCGGTGGTCGAATCCCGGATCCACGGTCGACTCGACGTCATGGCGCAGGTGACCCGACGCTACGGACAGGTGGATCGGATCCACAGCCGCAGCTTCGTACGCGACCCTGACATCTGGGAGAACCAAGTCTGCGCATCGGCGCTGAGGTACGTGGCGCGGTCGACGCCGGACAAGAGGCTCGGTCGTGACGCAGCCGACATGTTGTGGCATTTTCCGCGCGCAGCACCCATGGCGGAGGCGGCGCGAAGGCTCACGGTCGCGCGTTACGACCCTCTCAACGCGCACTATCAACCGGCACACACGTGGGCGCGGTTGTTGCTGAACGGGGGTGGAGTCGAGCAACTGCTCACGGACCAGGGCTTGCCCAACGGCAGCATCGTGATCAACATGGACGTCCTCTGGGAAAAGGCCGTGCGACAACTCTCCGCCGACGCTGCTCTTGCCCTGGGTGGTCACCGCATGCACGCGCTCCCACCGATTCAGGTGAACTACGACGTCACGACGCACCCACCGTTCCGGCCCGACGTGCTGGTCACGTTACCGAGTACCAGAGCGGGCACGGCAATCCCGATCGATGCGAAATATAAGAAACTCGCACATATCGGCCTCGGCTCCGCAGACGTGCATCAATTGCTCACCTACATCGCCGGCCACTGCGATCCGGACAAGGCGCACGCGGTCGTCGTGTACCCGGCGCCGGACGGCCGGATACGCCGCACGATCGAGATCAAGGGGCCCTTCGGCGTGCTCGGCACCATCGAACTGGTGGGCGTCGACACTCGGGAGCCACCGGGGGAGGCGGCGATCGAACAATTGGCGAACGCGCTGCGCAGGGTCAACGGCGGCGCAACGGGGCCGTGAGGGGTGGGCCGCGTCGAGGCGATGCGCCCGGCTGCGGTGTGGCCGCATCGAGCGGCCCGATTCACCCGATGTGGCGGCCGGGTGGTGTTCATGTGTCGGTCATCTTGTGGCGGCGTGCTGATCACAACGGGCCGGCATCGTCGGGTGGACCTGATCCGGTGCCACCGAAACGAGTTGCCGTGCTGCCTGCCGCCGTGTTGTTCGACATGGATGGGACCCTCGTCGACACCGAGCATCTGTGGTGGGAGGCGGTCGCCGACGTGGCCGCCCGGGTGGGCTACGACCTGGGCGAGACCGACGCGGCCGACGTGGTGGGGCACGCGGTCGGGCACACCGCGGGCTACCTGAACACGGTTGTGGCGGACTCGCCGTGCGTGGTGGAGCTTTCCGACGCGCTCGACGCCGCGTTCTCCGCCCTGGTCGAGGGGCGGATCGAGCCGCTGCCGGGGGTCGTCGACCTGCTCGACGGGCTGGCCGCGGCCAAGGTTCCGCTCGCGATCGTGTCGGCGTCGCCGCGACGGGTGGTGGATCTGGTCTCGCGCGCGCTCGGCGCCGAGCGGTTCGCGATCACCGTTGCCGCCGAAGACGTCGCGCGGACCAAGCCGCACCCCGCCCCCTACCTGGTCGCGGCCGCGGGCCTGGGCCTGGCGCCGAACACGTGCCTGGCGGTCGAGGACACCATGGTGGGCATCGCGTCGGCGGAGGCCGCCGGGTGCGCGGTGCTCGCGGTGTCCTCGACCGCGCCGATCAAGTCGGCGCCGGGGCGCCGGGTGGTCGGCTCACTGGCCATGGTCAGGGTCGGCGAACTCGCCGACTCCCTCGTGCTGCAGGCGAATTGACGGACCGTCGGCGCCCGGTGGCGACGGACGGTACGCCCGTGTACGCACCGAGCGTCAGAGCTGCCCGCAGAGCCGGTCGATCTCGGTGATCTCCTCGGCGGTCAGATCCGCTTGGCCCACCGCGGACAGGTTCTGCTCCAACTGCCGGACGCTGCTTGCCCCCACGATCACCGACACCACCCGCTCGTCGCGCAGCAGCCAGGTCAGCGCGAGCTGCGCGAGGGTCTGACCGCGGTCGCGGGCAAGCTTGTTCAGCGCGCGCAGCAGGGCCAGCCGCGCGTCGGTGAGTGCGTCCTCCTTGAGGAAGTGGCCCACCGCCATCCGCGAGTCGTCGGGGATGCCGTCGAGGTAACGGTCGGTCAACAAGCCCTGGGCCAACGGCGAATAGGCGATCAGCGCGGTGCCGGTCTCGCCCACCGCGTCGAGCACGCCGCGCTCGGGTCCACGGTCGAGGATCGAATACGCCGACTGGTTCAACAGCACCGGCGTGCCCAGATCCCGCAGGATCGCGACCGCGCGACGGTGCTGCTCCCCGTCGTAGTTCGAGATGCCCGCGTACAGCGCCCGCCCCGAACGAACCGCCGTGTCGAGCGCGCCCATCGTCTCTTCCAGCGGCGTGTTCGGGTCGTAGCGGTGCGAGTAGAAGACGTCGACGTAGTCCAGGCCCATCCGGCCCAACGACTGGTCCAGGCTCGCGAGCAGATACTTGCGCGAGCCGCCGTCACCGTACGGGCCCGGCCACATGTCCCAGCCCGCCTTGGACGCGATGAACATCTCGTCGCGGTACGGCCGGAAGTCGGCGCGGAAGTGGGTGCCGAAGTTGGCCTCGGCCGAACCGTACGGCGGCCCGTAGTTGTTCGCCAGGTCGAAATGCGTCACGCCCAAGTCGAAGGCCCGACGCAGCACCGCGCGCTGGACGTCGAGCGGCTGGGTGTCGCCGAAGTTGTGCCAGAGCCCGAGCGAGACCGCGGGCAACAGCACGCCGCTGTTCCCGGCCCGGCGGTAGCGCATCGATGCGTAACGGTTTTCTGCGGCTGAGTGGATCATGAGTCCCATCCTCCCCCGTGGCCGCGACCCGCGACACCCGCATTACGCACCGGTGACGTCCGGGGTTGCCGACTCGCACGGTGGGGGTCGTCCTGGCCCCGCACGGCCGCCTGCTGCTCGCGCTGACCTTCACCATCGAGGGTGCCGGGATCACCGAGCACGACGTGATCGCCGACCCCGCACGCCTGGGACGACTCGACCTCGCCGTCCTCGACTGACGGGGCATCCGACGAGGATCGCGACCGAGGCCGAGCCCGAGCCCGACCGCGCCGGCCGGACGGGGGCGGGCCGTGGCGCCGAGGTTCGCGATCCGCCCGCTGCCCGCTGCTCGGGGGCGGCTGCAGGGGTGACTCTTGACACCCCCAAAACGTGCCCATAGTGTCCAGATCAATTCTTTGGCAGGAACAGACGAAGACCACCTGTCGGTGGCTTCGCCGTGCCCTCCCACGCGTTTGCGCTGTCTTGTCGCCGACTGGTCCTTTTCTCAAGGACGGGCACATGGCACAGCAGCAGAGCGTCAGAGGCGTCAAGGACGTCGTCTCGCTCATCGACCGGCACGGGAGAATCTCCGGCCGGGCCAAGGTCATCTGGTTCCTCGTGTTCGGGGGACTCTTCCTCGACGCGTACTCCAACGCCGCCCTCGGTGCCGGTCTGGCGCCGATGACGAAGCAGATGGACCTGAGCAGCACTCAGGTCTCCATCCTCACCGCCACCGCCCCTGCCCTGGCGATCCTGTTCAACCCGATCGGCGGCTGGCTCGCCACCCGCATCGGGCGGGTGCCCCCGCTGCTGCTGGCGAAGCTGTTCGCCCTCGGCGGCGCGGTGCTCGCGGCCAGTGCCGACGACTTCACCGTCGTGTGGTTCGGGCGGGTCCTGGTCGGCATCGCGTACGGCATCGACTTCGCGGTCGCGATGGCGCTGCTCGCCGAGTACACACCGGCGTCCATGCGTGGTCGGCTCAACCTGTGGCAGGGCATCTGGTACATCGCCACCACCGGCAACCTGCTGCTGACCCTGATCTGCTTCAAGTTCGACGTCGGCGCCGACATCTGGCGCTGGTCGGTCGGCTCGGCCGGGGTGATCGCGCTCGCGCTGTTCGTGCTCCAGTTCATGTTCCTGGTGGAAAGTCCCACGTGGCTGGCCACCAAGGGCCGCCTCGACGACGCCACCCGCAACCTGAAGCGGATCTACGGCATCGAGGCCGTCCCCGCCAAGCAGCACGTCGCGGGCGCCGCGCACGACGCCGCGGACGCCGACGAGGTGCCGCCCAACGTCGGCATGAAGCAGGCCGGGATCCTCTTCCGCGGCAAGTACCTCCCGCGCACGATCCTGTCCTCGGCGATCTCGCTCGGTCAGTCCATGCAGTACTTCGCGGTGGGCTGGTACCTGCCCGTGATCAGCCTGGCGATCTTCGGCAACAGCTTCGAGAAGGCCACGATGGGCTCGATGGTGTTCAACGCCTTCGGCATCGTCGGCGGCATCCTGTCCGCGTACTTCGGCCGCAAGCTCGGCCTGCGGATCAGCTCGGCGATCGGCTTCGGCGGCGTCTTCGCGATGCTCGTCCTGATGGGCCTGACCTTCGACCGGGTGCCGACCTGGATCGCGTTCATCCTCCCGGCGATGTTCATCTTCTGTCACTCGGCCGGCCCCGGCGCCAACGGCAAGTCGATCGCCGCGCTGTCGTACCGCAGCGAGGTGCGCGCCATGGGCACCGGCGTGACCGGAATGATCGGCAGCTTCGGCTCGGTCGCCGGCCTGTACCTGTTCCCGCAGATCAAGGACGGGATCGGGCTCGACAAGACCTTCCTCGTGCTCGCCGTCGTACCGCTGCTGGGCCTGATCACGTGCGTGCTCGTCAAGTGGGACCCGACCAGGGCGATCTCCCCCGACGAGGACCCCGACGTGCCCACGCTCACGGTCGAGCCCGCCAAGTCCGCGTTGGTCACCGGCTGAGTGCCGCTCCGGCGAAAGACTCGCCGTCGGCAGGCATTCCATTCACCAACAAAGCGACCGAAAGGGCTGTGATGACGCAGACGTTCCACGACCAAGGACGGCGCCTCGGCATCCTGTCCGTGGACGAGGGAACCACGGGTACCCGGGCCGGAGTCGTGCTGGACTCCGGGACGGTGGCACACGTGGCGTACCGCACGATCGCGGTGCGGCATCCCGACGAGAACTCGGTCGAGCAGGACCCGACCGAGATCTGGACCACGACCCTCGACGTGTGTCGCGAGGCGCTGGCCTGGGCGCGCGCGAACAACGTCGAGATCGCCGCGCTCGCGCTGTCCACCCAGCGTGCGACCGCGATGCTGTGGGACCGGCGCACCGGCCTGCCGCTCGTGCCGGCGTGCGTGTGGCAGGACCGGCGCTACGCCCGGCACCTGCTCGCCTACGAGGACGAGTGGGACGACGTGCTGACCGCGCGCACGGGGCGACCCGTGGGCAGCAGGGCGCCGTTCTACTGGGCCGCGCGGCAGATCGCCGAGGTGCCGGCGGTCGCGGCGGCGTACGAGGCCGGGACGCTCGTGTTCGGCACCGTCGACACGTGGCTGGCCTGGAAGTTCACCGGCGGGGCCGCGCACGCCATATCGGCGAGCAGCGCCGGCTCGGCGGGCGCGTACCTGCTGCGCGAGCACGCGTGGGACCGCGAATGGGTCGAACAACTCGGCTTCCCGCTGGAGTTGCTGCCGGATCTGTTCGCCGACGACGACCACGGCTACGGCAGCACCGACCCGGCGCTGCTCGGGGTCGCGTTGCCGCTGGCCGCGGTGATGGGCGACCAGCACGCCGCGCTGATCGCGCTCGGCGGGCTGTCCGCCGGGCAGGGCATGTGCGTGTACGGGACCGGCACGTTCGTGGACGCGGCCACCGGGAACACCCCCGTGCTGCCCGTCCCCGGCGTCACCGGCGTGCTCGCGCAGCCCGGGTGGCGCCAAGGCGACACCACGCACTTCAGCCTGGAGGCGTACTGCTCGACCACCGGATCCGCGCTGCGCTGGCTGTGCGACGACCTCAAGTTCTTCGCCTCACCCACCGAGATCGGCGAACTCGCCAAGCAGGCCGGGCCCGGCGGGCACGAATGGTTCGTGCCCGCGCTCGCCGGGATCCGCACCCCCGCGTGGCGCCCGCAGGCCACCGCCGCGCTCAGCGGCCTGACCCTGGCCACCACCCGGGCCGACATCGCCCGGGCCGTACTCGACGGCATCGCGCACTCGGTGTGCGACCTGATCGACGGCGTCGCCGAGACCATGCGCGCGCCGTTTCGGCAACTGCGCGTCGGCGGCGGCGTCACCGGCAGCGACACCCTCATGCAGCTCCAGGCCGACATCGTCGGCCTGCCGCTGGAGCGCGCCGCGGACTCCGCGACCGCGAGCCTGCGCGGCACCGCCTACCTGGCGGGCGTCCGCGAGGGCCTGTGGTCCTCGCTCGAAGAGGTGGTCGAGGCGCAACCGCGCGGCCACGTGTTCGAACCCACCACCACGGCCGAGCAACGCGGCGAGCAGCGCAAGGCCTGGCAAGCCGTACTCGCGCCGCACCTGCACTAGCCGTCGGGGCCGCGACCGCGATCCGGCCGCGGCCCCGACCCGGCCACACGTACCACCGCCGGCAGCCCGAAATCGGGCCCCGGACCACCACCAGGAGTTGATGTTGTGATCACCTTGCCCGCCCGCAAGCCTCGGCGTGCGTCAGCGGCGGCCACCAGAGGGAAGCCGCTGCTTCTCGACCGGAGCCGAGCCAAGCGCCGGCTGGCGGACCACGTGTTCGACGTGCTCGTGATCGGCGGCGGTATCACCGGCGCCTACGCCGCGCTCGACGCCGCCTCGCGCGGCCTGGACGTGGCCCTCGTCGAGAAGGACGACTTCGCCTCGGGCACGTCGTCCAAGTCGTCGAAAATGGTGCACGGCGGCCTGCGCTACATCGAGCAGGGCAACGTCAACCTGGTCCGCCACTCGCTCCTGGAGCGCCACCGCTTCCGCAAGAACGCGCCGCACCTGGTGCACCGACTGCCGTTCCTGTTCCCGATCCTGGAGAAGGAGGGCATCTTCGACGCCCGCCTCGCGAAGGGCTTCGAGGGCCTGCTGTGGACCTACGACCTGGTCGGCGGCTGGCGAATAGGCAAACTGCACCAGCGGCTCACCGTCGACGAGGTCCTCGCGCACGCGCCCACGCTGCGCTCGGAGAACCTCAAGGGCGGCCTGATGTACTTCGACGGCCGCGCCGACGACGCCCGCCTGGTCCTGACCATCGTGCGCACCGCCGCCGCGCTGGGCGCCACCGTGCTCAACGGCGCCAAGGTGGACCGCGTCCTCGACGAGCGCGGTCGCGCGTCGGGCGCCCGGATCACCGTGGACGGCGAGCAGCTCGACGTCCGCGCGTCGGCCGTGGTCAACGCCACCGGCGTGTGGACCGACACCGTCGACGCGATGGCCGACTCCGGACACAAGCCGCAGGTGCGACCCGCCAAGGGCGTGCACATCGTGGTGCCGTGGAGCAAGGTCCGGATCGACTGCACGGTCACCGTGCCCATCCCCGGCCGGGCCCGCCGCGCGACCTGCACCCGCTGGGGCAACTCGGTCGTACTGGGCACCACCGACGAGGACTACCAGGGCTCGGCCGACGACGTGCACTGCACGCGCCCGGAGATGGAGTTCCTGCTCGAAGGCGCCAACACCGCGTTCGAGGGCAACCTCACCCCCGACGACGTGGTCGGCAGCATCGGCGGCCTGCGCCCGCTGGTCGGCAAGAAGGAGGGCGCGACCCTCGACATGAGCCGCGACCACCACATCAGCGTCGGCACCGGCGGCATGGTCACGGTGACCGGCGGCAAGCTCACCACCAGCCGGCACATGGGCGAACTGGTGATCGACAAGGTGATGGAGGTACTCGGCCGCAAGGGCAAGAGCCGCACCACCAACCTCGCGCTGATCGGCGGCGCCGGCTACGACGCCGAGGCGATCGCCGCGTCCGGCGGGCTCACCGCCCACCTGGGCGAGCGCTACGGCACCGAATCGCGGTTCGTCTCCGACCTGCTCGCCGAGGACCCCACCCTGGCCGAGCCGATCGTCGCCGGCCAGCCGTACACCAAGGCGGAGGTCGTCTACGCGGCCCGCTCCGAGATGGCCCGCTCGGTGGACGACGTGCTGTCGCGGCGCACCCGCTCGCGCCTGTTCGCCCGGGACGCCTCCGCCGCGGCGGCCCCCGAGGTGGGCCGCATCCTCGGCGCCGAGCTGGGCCTGAGCGACGCCCAGGTGGAGCAGCAGGTCGCGGACTACCTCGCGGCCGTCAAGCACGAAAAGACCGTCCTCCTCGAAGGAGTTGCATCCGCATGATCAGCCGCCAGACCATCACCAACCCGTTCAACCGCGGCGACTACATCGTCGGCGCCCCCACCCCGCCCAAGTGGGCCCGCACCACCCCCGTGGGCGAGGGCGAAGCCTCGCTCCAGAGCGACGTGGTCACCGTCCCCGCCGGCATCGTCGAGCAACTGCGCGGCGCCGCCAAGGCCGTGTACACCGACCGCGACGACGTCGTCACCCGCACCCGCGACTGGTGGGCCGGCACCATGATCGGCGAGACCGACGGCCGCCCGGCCACCCCCGACGCGGTGATCGTCGAGGTCGTCGACGCCGACCAGGTCGCCGCCGTCCTGCGCATCTGCAACGAGGCCGGCATCCCCGTCACCGCCTCCGCCGGCCGCAGCAACGTCACCGGCGCGGCCCTGCCCGTGCACGGCGGCGTCGTGCTCGACCTGTGCGGACTCGACAAGATCCGCTCGTTCGACGCCGAGTCGCTCGTCGTCGACGTCGAGGCCGGCGTGTTCGGCGACCTGTTCGAGAAGACGCTCCAGGAGGAGTACAACGTCACCACCGGCCACTGGCCGTCGGCGTTCGCCGTCTCCACCGTCGGCGGCTGGATCGCGTGCCGCGGCGCCGGTCAACTGTCCACGCGCTACGGCAAGATCGAGGACATGGTCGTCGGCATCGACGTCGTGCACGCCGACGGCTCGCGCGCCACCTACGGCGACTACCCGCGCGCCGCCACCGGCCCGGACCTGCGCCAACTGTTCATCGGCTCGGAGGGCACGCTCGGCGTGATCACCTCCGCGCGCATCCGGGTGCACCCGCTGCCGACCTACGCCAAGGCACTCGCGTTCGGCTTCGACACCTTCGCCGAGGGCCTGGACGCGTGCCGCAAGATCATGCAGCGCGGCGCCACCCCGGCCGTCCTGCGGCTGTACGACAAGCTGGAGAGCGGGGTGCACTTCGGCCACCCCGACACCAACCTCCTGCTGATCGCCGACGAGGGCGACCCGATCCTGGTCGACGCGATGCTCAAGGTCAGCGAGGAGGTCTGCCTCGCCTACGGCCCCGAACTCGACAGCGACGCGGTGTTCGAGCGCTGGCTGCGCGAGCGCATGTTCGTCGGCAAGTCCTCCGACGGCTTCACCCCCGGCCCCGGCTTCGTCGCCGACACCCTGGAGATCGCCGGCTCGTGGAAGGCCCTGTCGGTCGTCTACGACGAGGTCGTCGCCGCGATCCAGTCCGTCCCCGGCACGCTGGCCGCGTCCGCCCACCAGTCGCACGCATACACCGACGGCGCGTGCGTGTACTTCTCGCTGCGCGGCGACGTGGACCGGGCCAAGCGGCGCGAGTGGTACCGCGCGGTGTGGGACGCGGCCAACGCCGTGCTGATCCGCGAAGGCGCGGCGCTCAGCCACCACCACGGCTGCGGCCTGCTGCGCGGCCCCTACCTGGAGGAAGCCCTCGGCGCCGGCTTCGCGACCTTCGTCGGCGTCAAGGAGACCCTCGACCCGACCGGGATCCTCAATCCTGGCAAACTGGGTCTTCCCGGTCGCTTCGCCGCACAGGACGCGCGCTGAGGCGGCCCCGGCCGATCCTCAGGTAGGTCATGAACGCCAGCCAACGCCCCACCACCGGCGCGCCCCGGATGTCCTCGGTCCTGTCCTCGGCGTTCGCCGAGGTACCGGTGATCGCCTCGATCATCGGACCCCAGCGACTGCAGAACTTCCTGGGCTCGCCGGCCTCGGTGTGCATCCTCGCGTCGATACCCGTGGGCCAACTGCCCCGGCTCGTGCCCCTGCTCGGCAACGCCGGCAAGACGGTCTTCGTCAACGTGGACAGTTGCCCCGGCCTCGCGCAGGACAAGGGCGCGCTGGAGTTCCTCAAGGCGATGGGCGCCCACGGCATGGTCAGCACCCGCCTGTCCCTGGTGGAAAAAGGCCGCCCACTCGGCCTGCTGACCATGCAGAAGGTGTTCGTCACCGACCGCAACAACATGCGCCGCAGCAGCGACGCCATCGCCCGCGGCGGCCCCGACCTCGTCGAGGTCATGCCGTCGCCGATCGTCGCCCGGATGACCCCGGAGGCCAAGCGCGCGATGTCGCCGTTCGTCGCGGCCGGCTTCATCGAGACCGCCGAGGACGCGGCGGCGGCGATCGCGCTCGGCGCGGTCGCGGTCGCCACGTCCGACCCCCGGCTGTGGGACCTGCGCCGCGCACACCTCGCGACGTTGGTCCCCGCCCCCACCCCGCCCAGGAGGAGCACCACGTGAGTTACGTCGTCGTCGCCCGCTACCGCACCAACCCCGACGCACAGGACGAGGTCCTCGCCCTGCTCGACGACATGGTCCGGTACTCGACCGCCGAACCCGGGTGCCGCGGCTACCGCGTGCACCAGGGCATCGAGGACCCGCGGGTGGTCGTGCTGTACGAGGAGTACGACGCGGAGGCCGACTTCACCGCGCACTGCGCCTCCGACTACTTCCGCAACATCGTGTTGGGCAAGGTCGTGCCGCTCCTGGAGAGCCGCGACGTCGCGCGCCTGAGCCCGCGGGCCGGCGCGTGAGGATCACCGCGGCCGTCCTGCGCGACGTCTCGCGCGAGCGGCCGTACGGCAGCAGCAGGCCGGTGGCGATCGAGGAACTCGACCTCGGCGCGCCGCGCGAGGGCGAGGTGCTGGTGCGCATCGCCGCCGCGAGCCTGTGCCACTCCGACCTGTCCGTGGTCAACGGCGACCGGGTGCGCCCCCTGCCGATGGCGCTCGGGCACGAGGCGGTCGGCGTGGTCGAGGCGGTCGGGCCCGGCGTGGACCGAGTGGCGGCGGGGGAGCACGTCGCCCTCGTGTTCGTGCCCAGCTGCGGACACTGCAAGCGCTGCGACGAGGGCCGGCCGGCGCTGTGCTCGACCGCCGCGGCGGCGAACGGCTCCGGGGGGCTCCTGCACGGGCCCTCCCTGCTGCGCGACGCGAGCGGCGCGTTCGTGCACCACCAACTCGGGGTGTCCGCGTTCGCCGACTACGCCGTCGTCGCGCAGGAATCGGTCGTGTCGATACCCGCCGACGTGCCGTTCACGGTCGCGTCGATGTTCGGGTGTGCGGTGCTGACCGGTGCCGGCGCGGTGATCAACACGGCCGCGATACGGCCGGGCCAGTCGCTAGCGGTGTTCGGGCTCGGCGGCGTCGGACTCTCCGCCGTGCTCGGCGCCCGCGCGGCCGGCGCGTTCCCGATCGTCGCCGTCGACCCGGTACCGGCCAAGCGCGACCTCGCACTGCGGCTCGGCGCGTCGCACGCCTTCGACCCCGCCGACGCGGTCGAGGCGATCCGCGACCTCACCGGCGGCGGGCTCGACGTGGTGATCGAGGCGGTCGGCAGCGCCCGGGTGATCGCGGACTGCCTGGCCGCCGTCGACCGCGGCGGCAGGGTCGTCTCGGTCGGGCTGCCCGCGCCCGGACGGATGCTGGACGCGGTGCCGGCGCTCGCGTTCGCGGGGGAGGGCAAGTCGTTGATCGGGTCGTACATGGGCGACGCGGTGCCCAGGCGCGACATCCCGCGCTACCTCGACCTGTGGCGGGCCGGCCTGATGCCCGTCGAGCAACTGCACACCGGCACGGTCGCGTTGGCGGACCTCAACGACGCGATGGAGTCGCTCGCGAGCGGCGAGGCGATCCGGCAGGTGATTCGAACGTCGCAGACCCTGCCGTTCGACCTTCCGGGAACGGCGGACTAGCCGGTACCGGTACCGGTACCAAGGGCGCGGGTGCCGGTGCCGGCTGGTCGGCCGTACCGAGTACCAAGTCCGGAAGCGCTTCCCGCTTCAGTACCGGCCCCCATGATCGTCCGCGTCGGACCGGCCCTCCCCGGCACGGCCCGGCGCGGACCTCTGCCGTTGGCGATGCGCCAGCGCCTTCGCCGCCCTGCGGCACCACTCGTCCACCGCCTCGCGGTCGTAGCCGCGCCGCAGGACCGCGAACCGCATGTCCAGCAGCTCGTCGGGGTCCATCCGCACGTGTCCGCGCAGGGCGATGTCGAAGCGCCGCACCAACGCGTCCACGTCGTCCGGTGGACACCCGCGCCGCGCGAGCGCGAACCGCTCACGCTCGGGCCGGCGCACGACCGCGGTCACCACGGCCTCGGCCCGCGCCAGCATGAACCGGTCCACGTACGCCTCGGCCGCCACCGCGTCCTCGATCCCGCGCGCCGCCTCCCGCGCGGTCAGCCGCGCCTCCACGTCGTCGAGTGCCGCGTCCACCTCCTCGACGTCGTAGCCCACCCGCAACCACACCGACGAGAACCGCTGCTCCGGAATCTGATGAGCAGTCAACGGATGCGCCGCGGAACCGTCCAGGGTCGCCCGCACCCGCTCCATGAACGCGTCGACGTCGGCGATCGCATAACCCTCCCGCCACCGCGTCCGCCCGAAGCGCCACTCCATCCGACCCACATCCCCCACTCGGCGCGATCTGCCGGCCAAAGGCTACAACCGCTCCCACACAGTCGTTCGAGGCCAACCAACCGGCGGACAAAGCAGGTTGCCGGGTGCGTGCGTTGCGCGACGCGTGGCCCAAGGCGCAGACCCGAAGCAGCGGGCTTCGGGCGCGGCCCGCTCGCGGGTTACTCGCCGACTCCGGCGGACCGACCGCCCCTCGCGCCACCCACCTACCCGGCGCTCCTCACCCCCGCGCGCTCTCCCCGCCGCCCCGCGCCCGATCGTCGGTACGGCACGGGCGGCCGGGCGGGGATCGTGTTCGAGTCGGACGCCGGGCGGAGAGTTGATCGGGGCGTCGGTCCGGGAGTTGATCGGGGCGCCGGTCAGGGGGTTGATCAGGATCGGCCGGGCGGTTCGAGTTGGATCTGCTTTTCGGCGTCGGTGAAACCCAGTGCGCGGTACAGGCGGATCGCCACGTAGTCCGGGTCGGCGACCATGACGAACCGCCGTGCGCCGAAGTGGGCGACGGCGTGCGCCGCCGCCGCGTGTACGAGCGTGCCGGCCAGGCCCCGGTTGCGGTGGTCGGGGTGGGTGGCGACGTTCTGATAGCGGGCCAGGCCCGAGCCGTCGGTGAACAGACCGAGGCCGGCGACCATGCGACCCTCGTCGAAGGCACCGAACCAACCGCCGAACCCGCCGTCCTGGAGCGTGCGCATCGCGGCCAGCTTGCGCCGGGCGAACTCCCGGTGCGCGGCGGGCGGGAAGTCCTCGTTGGCGGCGCTCTTGAGGGCCAGCGCCTGACGCCAGTCCTCGTCGCCGGCCAACATCCGCACGTCGGCCCGGAGATTGGGCCGCGCCGGCGGTCGTACCTCGGACGCGGTCATGACCGTGTTGGTCGCGGCCGTCAGGTCCGCCGTCGCGAGTTCGGCGGGATCACCGGCCGCCCCGTCCACGCCGTCGACGCCCAGCGCGATGTGACCCGCGTCGGGAAACTCGCGATGGAAGGCACGGACCCACGGCTGCACGGTCCCCGCCGCCGGCGCGCCGGGCAGCAGGATGAAGTTGCCCCAGTGGAATGTCGGGTTGTCGGGCGTGCGGACGACCAGGTAGCGGTCGCGCCGCTCGATCCGGCTGCCTTGGAGGGCCAGGAGCATCAGATCGGTGCGGTAGCCGAGCGACGCCACATGGGAGGCCGGGAGAGACGGATCTCCGGCGCCCGTGTCGCGGGTACGGTCCGACGTTTCGTCCTCGGGACGCGGACCGCCCGGACCGCCCGGGTCGCGTGGGTCGTCCGGACCGCGTGCGTCGTGCGAGTCGTGCGGCCGTGCGAACTCGCCATGTCGTTCCATGCGCGCGATCGTACGATTCGCGCGGACCGCCGCGACAGCGAATACGGCCGCCCGGAGCATCCTCGTGTTCGACACCGGCAACCGGTACATCCCACCGGCGTGGGGTCGGCCATCCGATTGACCTGCGTGGTGCTCTCGTGCTGAAGACGGGCGGGATGTGGCAGGCTCGACGCCTACGCTCCGCGATCCGAAAGCAGGACCATGCCCGGCACGAACCACCTCGCCCAGGCCGAACAAGCAGTACGCGAGGGACGCATGGACGCCGCCGTCAAGCTGTACCTCGACGCAGCGGAGGCCGGCGCCCCCGAGGCCCGGCGCAAGGCCGGCGAACTGATGTTCGCGGGCGGTGACGAGGTCGCCGAGGCCGTGCTGCGCCAAGCGCTCGCCGAGGGCGACGCGCAGGCCGCCGACGCGCTGAGCGAACTCCTCGAGGTGACCGGTCGCCCCGACGCCGCCGTCGACCTGCTCACCGAGCGACACCGGTTGGGCGAGAACCAGTGGGCGCTGCCCATCGCCAACCTGCTCGCCGACGCGCTGGACGAGCCCGAGGCCGCCGAGCGTTGGTACGTCGCCGCGATCGAGCACGGTGACCCCGACGCGCCGAACGACTACGCGGCGTTCCTCCAGGACTTCGACCGCGTCACCGAGGCCGAGGCGCTGCTGCGGCCCGCGGCCGAGGGCGGCGACGAGTTCGCGATGGCCAACCTGGGTCGGCTCCTGCTCAACGGCGACGCCATCGAGGACGGCATCCACTGGCTGACCCGCGCGGTCGAGGCCGGTGAGGAGGACGCCCTCGTCGACCTGGCGGACGCCGAACTCGACGCCGGCCGCAACGACGCCGCCCGCCGGCACATCGAGCGTGCGCTCGACGCCGACATCGACGGCTCGCGCCTGCTGTACGCACACCTGCTCGACCGGGAGGGCGCCGACAAGTCCGAGGTCGAGGCCGCCTACCTCGCCGCGGTCGAGGCCGGTGACGTGGAGGTCGAGGAATGAGGCGCGCGGCCCTCGGCGCGATCCTGGCCGGCCTGATAGCCGTGACCGCGTGCGGGCCCGACGAGGACAAGGGCGCCGACGCGAAGCCCTCGGCGGCGCCCACGTCCACCACGGCTCCTCGCCCCGGCGAGATCCGCGACCAGCGCGCGCACATCTCGTACGTGCTGCCGCAGGGTTGGTACGCCAAGCCGCCGGACAACGTGTTCGGCCTGTACTCGTCCGTCGCCTCCACCGTCGACCCGAACGCGCCCGCGTCGGCTCCCGCGCCGACCCCCACAACGGATCCGACGAAGCCGGTCGCGACGTTCATGGTCGGCATCGTGGACACCAAGGCGTACGTGTCCAAGGAACGCACGATGCCCGAGGTGGCCGAGGCGGTGGGGCGCGCCCAGCTCGAACTGATCTATCCGGCCGAGGCCCAGGACGCCGTCCGGTCCAGCGAGGAGACCCGGGTCGACGGCCGCAACGGGTGGCTGATGGACATCGAGTCCACCCCGGCGGACCACAACGTGCCGCCGTTTCGGCTGCGTGTGACGGTCGTCGACACCGGAACCGTGCCGATCTACCTCCTGACGTCGGCACCCAGCAGCGCGACCGAACGCTTCGCGGAGATCGAGACGCTCGAACGGTCGGTGCGCTTTTGACGATCCGGGGCCGGGGGCGGGGCCGGGGCCGGGGGTAGTCGGTCCGCGCGAGGTCCGCGCCGGGTCCGCGTTCGGTCCGCGTTTCGGTCCGCGCTCGGTCCGCTCCGGTTCTTCGTTCGGCCGTTCGACGGCGAGCAGTCGGCGGTTTCTTTGCCAACCGATCCGCCCGGAAGACGCTCTGATTCGGTAACTTCCAAGTGGTCCACCGATCTTGCCGCGATTCCTACCAGATCGCGGGTGCTCGGCGGCCGATAATCGCAGTTCGGGCCCGTTTCCAGGGTGTATTCGATCACGGTGCTCTCAGCAGCCCGACCGACCCGAGGGGGAGACGTGGCCACCACCGTGTCCAGGACGCGATCGACCGTGCGGCTCGCGTCGAAACCACAGACCGTCTCCGCCGCGCGTGCGCACGTACGCCGCTTCTGCGAGCGCGTCGGTTTCGAGTCCGACGACCCCGTCCGCGTCACCTCGGAACTGGCCTCCAACGCCGTCGAACACGCGGGCGACTACGGCGACTACGAGGTCACCGCGTCGCTGCAAGGCGGCGTGTTGTGGGTCGAGGTCCTCGACTTCCTGCCGTGTTCGTTGCCGTCGCCCGTCGAAGTACTGGAGGACGCCGAGGCCGGCCGCGGCCTGCTCGTGGTCGCCGCCCTCACGCAGCGCTTCCGGGTCGACCTGCGCGGCGCGCGCAAGGCGGTGTGCGCGGGGTTCGAGTCGGACTGAGCGGTCGGTGTCGGCGCCGGCAACACGCGGAAGCCCTCGGTGGGCCCGAGGGCTTCCGCGTACAGGCGGTGGGTTCGGCTGCTTTTCTTGCCTGTCCGGCGGCTTGTGCTACTTCGCCGCGCCCGCTGTCGGTTCCAGGGCGCCGAACACCACCAAGCCGAGCACGACCAGGCCGAGCACCACGCGGTACGCCACGAAGACCGTGAAGCTGTGCGTGCTGATGTACTTCAGGAACCACGCGATCGCCGCGTAGCCGACCACGAACGCGACCACCGTGGCCAGGATCGTGGGCCCCCACGCCGGCGCGGGCCCCTCGCCGATCTTGAACAGTTCCAGGCCGCCGGAGGCCAGTACCGCCGGGATGGCGAGCAGGAACGAGTAGCGCGCCGCGACCTCGCGTCGGTAGCCCATCAACAGACCCGCCGTGACGGTACCGCCCGAGCGCGAGACGCCCGGGATCAGCGCGAGCGACTGGGCAAAGCCGTAGATCAGCGATTCCTTGCCGTTGAGCTTGTCCATGCCCCGGTTGTTGAGCGCGATCCGGTCCGCGAACATCAGGATCAGGCCGAACACGACCAGCGTCGTGCCGATCAGCCGCAGGTCGCGGAACGTCGTCTCGATCGTGTCCTGGAAGATCAGTCCCAGCACCGCGATCGGCAACGTGCCGACGATGATGTACCAGCCCATCCGGGCGTCGAGCTCACCGCGCAACGACGGCGTGTACAGCGACTTCACCCACGTCGTGACGATGCCGGCGATGTCCTTGCGGAAATAGATCAGGACGGCGGCCTCCGTCCCGATCTGGGTCACGGCGGTGAACGCCGCGCCCGGGTCCTCCCAGCCGGCGAACGCCGACACGATGCGCAGATGAGCGCTGGAGGAGATCGGCAGGAACTCGGTGAGTCCCTGGACCAGGCCGAGTACCACGGCCTCGAACCAACCGATCACCGGACGACTCCGAGGGACGAGAAAGAGAAGCGGATCATGCGCGTCACCGTATCCGCGCACGACGGTGCGTCAGGTGGACGCCACATGGCCGGGGATGTACGGATCGGTAACGGGCGTGCCGCGATTCGCGGACGGGGTCGACCTCGCCGAGGCGATGACGGCGCGGCGGCCGGGGCGTGCTCGGCGGGCCGGTGGTTTTGAGAGGATCGGGCCCATGCTCTGTTTCGACTCCGGAGGCCGTGGGCCCGTTCTGCTCGCGCTGCACGGCTCGTTCGGCCGGGGTTCGATCTTCGCCCGGCTCGCGGCGGACCTGGCCGGCGTGGTTCGGATCGTCGCGCCGGATCAGCGCGGCCACGGACACAACCGGCACGCGGGGCCGTTCGGTCGCGAGGACTTCGTCGCCGACGCCGCCGCCCTCGTGCGTGACCTCGACGTCGGCCCGGTGATCGTGCTCGGCCATTCGCTCGGCGGGATCACCGCGTACCAGCTCGCCGCGCGGCATCCCGAACTGGTGTCCGCGCTGATTGTCGAGGACGTCGGCCCGGTGATGCGCCGGCCCGAGATCGCTGATCCCGTACTGGACGTGCGCGGGTGGCCGCGCGAGGCCGTGAGCAGGGCCGAGCTCGATGCCGCGATCCGGGCGCGTGGCGTGCCGGACGCGGCCTACTTCATGCAGAGCGCCGAGCCGGCCGGCGACGGGTGGCGGTTGTTGTTCGACTGGGAGCAGATGGTCGCGGTACAGGCCGGCGGCGTCGGCGACTGGTGGGCCGACTGGCTCGGCTCGTCCTGCCCCGCGCTGGTTCTGCGCGGCGGCCACAGCTCGTTGCTGCCGGCCGACCTCGCGGAGGCGATGGTGGCGCGCCGGCCGGGGGCGACGTTGGTGGAGTTTCCGGACGCCGGGCACTGGATCCACGACGACGAACCGGCCGGCTTGGCTCAGGCGGTGGCGGCGTTCGTGGCCTCTGTCGGCGTTGGTCGGTCGTGAGCGAGGGTTGGTCGTGCGCGTGAGTCGGTTCGTGCGCGTGAGTCGGTCGTGAAGCCGTGAAGTCGAGGCCCTGAGGCCCTGAGGCTTGAGGCCTTGAAGTCCCGAGATCTCGGGGCACGCGCAGGCCGGTCGTTGGGTGATATTCGGTTGCCCGGTGGTGGCGGTGATCGCGATCCTGCGGTCATGAGCCGAGAGGAGCCGCCGGTGAGGCCGCAGGTGAACCCGTACGAGCCCGCGGAAGCGCGCACGAGCCGGCGGATCGACGCGCCTCCGGCCGCTTCGGGTGTTCGGGTGGCGTGGGAGTCCGCGCCCGCGGCTTTGCGTACGGCCGTGGAGGTTCGCCTCGGGGCTCCCGTGGTGCGGGCCGTGACGCAGGTCGGCGGGTTCTCGCCGGGCGTCGCGACGCGGGTGGAACTCGCCGACGGCCGGCGCGCGTTCGTCAAGGCGGTCGGGCCGGAGCCGAACCCGCAC
>NZ_WWJX01001602.1 GCF_009865215.1 Streptomyces sp. SID3343
CCGCCCCGCCGAAACGACCGGTGCGCGCCGCGTAAGGCCGTCGCGCCGGTGGTCCGGGTTGCCCCGGCGGTGTCGACGCGCGTTCGGCCGCCGCTCGTTGCGCGCGCGGGTGCTGCTGCTGGTCGTGGGTCTGCTCGCGATCGGGCTGTTGGTCAGCGACGCGGTCGTACTCGCGTCGCTGCGCGCGCCCCTGGTGGACCGGGTGGACAACCAACTGCGCTCCGTCGGACGGTTCACGGCCGGCGTACCCCCGCAGTTCCTGGCCGGCTTCGGACAGCCACCGCAACCGTCACGGGCCCCACCACACGACCCGTCGCCGGCCCGACCGCTCGACCTGGTCGGCGACCTGTACATCGCCTATCTGGCCCCGGACGGCCGGATCGAGCAGAGCGGTCGGGCCGGCGCGCACCGAGACGATCCGCCCCCGACGCCACCGACCCTGAACACCGCGGCGATCGGGCGGCGGGCCGGGCGTCCGTTCGACCTGCGTGCCGACGACGGCACCCCGTGGCGAGTGCTCGCGCTGCCCCGTACCACCGGCAACCCCGGCTCGGGCCTGCTGGTCGCGGCCTCGCTCGACGAGGTGGACGCGACCGTGCACCGGGTGCGGTCGGTGTGCCTGGTCATCACGGCCGCGACGCTCGCCCTGCTCACGCTGCTCGGCTTCTTCGCGGTCAAGGCCGGGCTGCGCCCCCTGCGCCGGATCGAGGAGACGTCCGTGGCCATCGCCGGCGGCGACCTGGGCCGCCGGGTGCCGGACACCGCCGGGCCCGACACCGAGATCGGGCGCCTGAGCAGCTCACTCAACGGCATGCTCGCGCAGATCGAGACCGCGGTCGCCGCGCGCGCCGCGTCGGAGGCCACGCTGCGCCGGTTCGTCGCCGACGCGAGCCACGAACTGCGCACCCCGCTGACCGGGATCAAGGGCCTGACCGAGTTGTACCGCATGGGCGCCCTGCCCGAACGCGCGGACGTGGACCGCGCGATGGACCGGATCGAGCGCGAGTCGACGCGCCTGGGCCGCCTCGTCGAAGACCTGCTGCTGCTCGCCCGTCTCGACGAAGGCGCCGCGTCCGTCCCGGGCGCGGCGCACCTGCGGCCGGAGCCGATGGACCTGCGTTCGCTCGCCGCCGACGCCCTGCACGATCTGCGCGCCCTCGACCCCACGCGACCGGTCCGGCTCACCGGTCCGGACGGCGAAGTGGTAAGCCCGGCACCGACCATGGGTGACGAACGCCGACTGCGCCAAGTGGTCACCAACCTGATCGGCAACACCGTCGCGCACACCCCGGCAGGCACTGCGGTCCGGATCGGAGTGGGTACCACAGCCGACGGCGTGGTCCTCGAAGTGGCGGACGCCGGACCGGGGTTGACGGACGAGCAGGCCCGCCGGGCCTTCGAGCGCTTCTACCGCGCGGACGGCTCGCGCAGCCGAAACACCGGCGCGGGCGCGGGCCTGGGCCTGGCCATCGCCCAATCGCTGGCCCAGGCCCACGGCGGCCGCCTGGAACTCTCCACGGCTCCAGGCGCCGGAGCCACCTTCCGACTGCTCCTCCCCGCCCGCACGGACGACCCACCGACCTGACCCGTATCCACCGCTACGGCCGTCCGTCGTCCCGGCTGCCATCCCCAGGGCCCCTCGCTCAAGATCAGAAATTCGGGCTCTCGGCCGCCCTGGGCTGATCGGACGGGGCTGACCGAGCTGACGGGAACGACATTCCCGGAAGCAGCAGAATTTCTTCGTCGAGTACGAGTACGAATACGAGTAGGTGTAGGTGTAGGTGTACGAGCACAGATACGGGCACGAGTCCCTGGACCTCCGAACGGATGGCGAACGCGCGGGACGCCGAGCTCGATCGATGACCCTTTCCACCCGCCGACCCCGTCACCCGCGTCGCTCGCCTGCGTCGCTCGCCGTGCGTCACCCGCCGTGCGTCACCGGCCGTGCGTCAAGGTGATCGTGGTCCACACTCCGACGTGGATGCGGTCGCCGTGGTGCAGTGTGATCGGGGCGTTGATCGGGATCGGGGCGGCGTTGTCGTTGAGACGGGTGCCGTTCGTGGAGCCCAGGTCGACGAGGGTCCAGGTGCCGGGTTCGCCGAGTAGGGCCGCGTGGCGGAAGGAGACGCCGGGGTCTCCCGGGTCGGACGCCAGGTCGATGTCGTAGGTGCCGCCGCGAGTGGGACTGCTGCGGCCGATCGTGATCCGGGCGGCGGTCAGCTCGATCCGGCGCGGGCGGGGACGCGTGGGGAAGTCGAAGGCGTCGACCACGCCCGGCGCGGAACGGGCCACCGTGGCGTTGTAGTAACCCCGGTCGGCGGCGACGGTGGCGAACCAGCCCGGGGAGTGCCCGCCGGCTTCGTCGACCGTCGACCATCCGCGCGCGCTCGGATCCCAGCGCAGTCGGCGTCCGCGCATCGCGTCGGAGGTGAGGTCGAGAGCGAGGAGGGCCCGACGGGCCTCGGCGGGGGTGTCGGGCGGCAGTTCGACCAGGGTCGCCCGGTCGTGGCCCGGGGAGGGAACCGGATCGAGATCGAGGACGAGGTCGGCGCCGTCACGCCCCCGCCGACGCACCGAGATCCTGGACAGCGCGGCGGCCGCGCTCTCGCCGAGCCGGCCGCCCAGCGACGCGGCGAGTGCGTCCAGGAAGGGCTTGAGCAGCGCACCGGCCCCGGCCGCGGCGACGAGGAGGCCGACGTCGCCCGTACTGTCGACCGTCGGCGCCTGATGGACCCAGCACGCTTCACAAAACCCCGCGGCCGGGTGAACCGGGCGACCACACGTCGGGCACGTCGTGGAGGCGACCGCGACCGGCCGCGTCGGCCGACCGCACTCGTCGCAGTGGTCGCCCGACCTCGACCGGTGCCCCTCCCCGCATACGCGATCCATGTGGCCCCCTCCCCGCGCCGATCCGTTCTCCGTGGACAACCCACCCACCGGCCGCTTCAGCGTGGCCCAGGCGCCCCCTTCGACTCAAGCCGCCCGGCGTGATCGGCGCCGGATAAATGACGGGCCGTCACCCGAACGGGCTCGCTACCCTCGGTGGCATGACCGAAGAGATCGACGTGGTGCGGGAGTGGATCCGGCAGGCCGACGACGGCGTGACCGTGCTGACGGGGGCCGGCATCTCCACCGACTCGGGCATCCCGGACTACCGGGGCCCGCAGGGCGTCTGGACCAAGGATCCCGACGCCGAAAAGCTCGTCACCTACGGCTACTACATGGGCGACGAGGACATCCGGCGGCGCTCGTGGTTGCTGCGCCGCGACAATCCCGCGCGCCTGGCCGGGCCCAACGCCGGTCACGCCGCACTCGTGGACCTCGAACGATGCGGCCGGTTGAACGCGTTGGTCACCCAGAACGTCGACGGTCTGCACCGGCGGGCCGGGAACAGCCCGGAGAAGATCATCGAGCTGCACGGCACGATGTTCTACGTCGTGTGTACCGACTGCGCCACGCAGACCACGCTCGACGCCGCCCTGGAGCGGATCGCCATGGGCGAGGACGACCCGCGCTGCCTGCAGTGCGGCGGCATCCAGAAGACCGCGACGATCATGTTCGGCCAGGGCCTGGACCACGGCGTCCTGGAACGGGCCGCGATGGCGGCGCAGATCGGTGACGCGTTCCTGGCCGTGGGCACCACCCTCCAGGTCGAGCCGGCCGCGTCGCTGTGCCGGGTCGCCCAGGAGTCCGGCGCCAAGCTGGTGATCGTCAACGCGGGCGAGACCCCGTACGACGCGGTCGCCGACGCGGTGATCCGCGAGCCGATCGGCGACGTGCTGCCGGAGCTGGTCAAGGGCCTGTAGTAGTCCGAAGACCGGGCGGGGAACCGAACCGAGAGTCGACCCGAGAGCCGCTACACCCGCGCCGGCTCCTCGTGTTCGTCCTCGTTCGCCGCGGCGTCGAGCGCGGCCAGTTCGGCCTCCAGCTCCTTGGCCTCGCTGCGGATCAGCTTGATGTACATCGACAACAGCGCGAGCGCGAAGAGCCACCACTGCACCGCGTACGCGAGGTGCGGGCCGAGGTCCTCGTCGTCCGGCTCCGGGATCAGCGCGGGGGCCTTGGCCGGCGTCGGGGCCTCGGCGGTCAGTTCGATGTAGCCGCCGAACAGGGGGTGCTGGAGCTTTCGGGCCAGCTCGGGTCCGGAGATCCGCATCACCTGGCCCTCGGGCGTGCTTTTGTCCTGGATGCCGGAGTCCTTGCGGGTCTCGTCCGGGCGCAGCCGACCGGTGACCGTGACCCGGCCGGACGGCGGCGGCGGAACGTCGGGTCGGTCCGTGGCCGAATTCGGGTAGGCCACCCAGCCGCGGTCGACCAGCAGGGTGCGGCCGTCGGCGGTGACGAGCGGGGTCACCACGTAGTAGCCGACCTTGTCGTCCTGCGACCTCCCCCGCGCGAGCACCTGATGATCGGTGTCGTACACGCCCGTCGCGGTCACCTGACGCCATTGCAGGTCACCGGACACCTTCGTGCCCACGGCGAGGATCTCGTCCGCGGGCACGGGCTTGCGCTTGATGTTCGCGCTGATCAGGTCGTTGTGCGCGACCTTGTTCTCGTGGCGGTGGAACTGCCAGAAGCCGAGCTTGACCATGATCGGGATCAACACGACCACGAGCAGGAACATGGCGATCCAGCGCGGCGTCAGCAGGAAGCGGTACACCCGAGCACGGTACTCCTCACAGTGTCCGGTCCGTCCCGCCGGGGGCGACCGGCGCGCCGGCCCCGCCCCGGCTGCCAAGCCGGTACGTATCGGCCCCGATCCACCCGGCCGAGCCCGTACGCACCGGCCCCGACTGTCCCGCGGAGGCCGTACCGACCGGCCCCCGTCGGCTCACCGATGCCGTACGCACCGCCCCCGGTTGCCTCGCCGAGGCCGTACCCACCGCCCCCGGCCGTGTCCCCCGAGCGCCGGGCACACCGCCCACGACCCTCCGCCGACACCCGGACCGAGGCACCACCCGACCACCCGACCACCCCGCCGCCCGGCCGATCCCCGCTGCCCGGCCGATCCCCACCGCGCGCGACCCGCCGACTGCCGCGGGCTCACCGACCCCGCCGCGGCCCCGACCGCCCCGACCCCACCGCCCGCGACCCCACCGCGCGGCCTCGGCGGAGCGATCGAGGCGTTCACCGCCGGCGCCGCCGGCGCAACGCGTCCGGCCGCCCGGTCATCCCGGGCTTCGCCGCCGGGCCCCGCGCCGCGGTCTGGCTCGTGGACGAGCCGGTCGGCGTCCAGGTCACCGTCTCGATGTCCTCGTCCCGGCCGTTGGGCGCGTCGTCGCCGTCTCCGCCTTCACGCGCGGCCCGGTTCTCCCGCGCGTCCTTGTCGCCCTCGCCCGGTCCGCGCGTGTCGTCCGCGTCCGTGCCACCCTCGTCGTCCATCTCGCTCAGCGGCCGGGTCACGTCCTCCAAGGATCGACCCGCCGCCTCCACTCCGAGGAAGATCTCCACGAGCCCCGCCGCGATCATCAGCCCGGCGCCCAGGAAGTAGCCCATCGCGACCTGGGATTCCTTGCCCGTGTCGACCAGCTTCGCGAACAGCAGCGGGCCGATCGCACCGCCGAGCCCGGTACCCACGGCGTAGTAGAACGCGATGGCCAGCGCCCGCGTCTCCATCGGAAAGATCTCGCTGACCGTCAGATACGCCGCACTCGCGCCCGCCGACGCCACGAAGAAGATCACACACCAGCACACGGTCAGGCTCGTCGCGGACAGCGAACCGCCCCGGAACATCAACGCGGTCACGATGAGCAGCACGCCCGACCCGATGTAGCACGCCGACACCATCACCCGCCGACCGATCGTGTCGAACAACCGGCCCAGCACGAGCGGGCCGACGAAACTGCCGATCGCCAGCGGAATGATGTACAGGGGGGCCCGGTTGTCGGCGACGCCGAAGAACTCCTTGAGCACGAGCGCCTGGGTGAAGAAGACGGCGTTGTAGAGGAACGCCTGCCCGATGAACAGCGACAGGCCCAGGATCGAGCGCTTGGGGTACAGCCGAACCATCGCGTGCACGATCTGCCCGAAACCGATGCTGTGCCGCGTGCGGACCTTGATGTAGGTGTCGGCCGCCGGCAGTTCCTTGCCGGTCTCCTTCTCCACTTCCTGCTCGATGCCCGCGACCAGCTTGTCGGCCTCTTCCGCCCGCCCGTGGATGAACATCCACCTCGGCGACTCGGGCACGTTGCGGCGCACCAGCAGGATCACCAGGCCGAACACCGCGCCGAGCCCGAACGCGAGCCGCCAGCCGAGGTTCGCGGAGAACAGGTCCTCGTTCAGCAGCGGGATCGCCAACAGCGCGCCGAACGCCGCGCCCAGCCAGTACGAGCCGTTGATGATCAGGTCGACCCGGCCGCGTACCCGAGCCGGGATCAGTTCGTCGATCGCGGAGTTGATCGCCGCGTACTCGCCGCCGATGCCCGCCCCGGTGAAGAACCGGCACACGAAGAACCACAACGGGTTCATCGAGAAGGCGGTTGCCACGGTCGCCGCGAGATAGAGCGCGAGCGTCATCAGGAAGAGCTTCTTGCGGCCCAGACGGTCCGTCAGATAGCCGAAGAACAGCGCGCCCACGCACGCGCCGATGATGTAGATCGTCGCGGCGAGCCCGATGTCGCCGGTGGTGAGACCGACCCCCGCACCGTCCTCGGTGAGGCGACCGCCGATCGAACCGATGATCGTGACTTCCAGACCGTCCAGAATCCAGACGGTGCCGAGTCCGATCACCACCACCCAGTGCCATTTGGCCCAGGGCAGCCGATCCATCCGGGCCGGGATGTTCGTTCGAACCGTTCCGCCGTCGGCTTGCCCGGCCGAACCAGCCGAACCATCCGAACGAGCCGAGCCGTCCGAGCCGTCCGAGCGATCGGAACCAGCCGAACCGGCCGAACCGTCCGAACGAGCCGAACCGGCCGAACCAGCCGAACCGGCCGCGTCCGCCAAGCCGCCCGTGCGCAAGCTGGCCCGCGATCTCGGCGTGGACCTCGCGACGGTGACCCCTTCGGGTCCGGGCGGGGTCGTCACGCGCGAGGACGTGCACGCCGCCGCGCGCCCGGCCGCCGTGCCCGCCCCCGTCGAGGCGGTGTTCTCGGCGACGGGCACGGGCGAGACGATCGCGGGTGAACGGCGGGTGCCGGTCAAGGGCGTCCGCAAGGCGACCGCGCAGGCCATGGTGGCGAGCGCGTTCTCCGCACCGCACGTCACCGAGTGGGTCACCGTCGACGTGACCCGTACCGTCCGGCTCGTGCGCAAGCTGCGCGAACTGCCGGACTTCGCGGGCATCAAGGTGAGCCCGCTGCTCGTGGTCGCCCGGGCGCTGCTCGTGGCGATCTCCCGGCACCCCGACGTCAACGCGTCGTGGGACGAGCCCAACCAGGAGATCGTGATCCGCGACCGGATCAACCTGGGCATCGCGGCTGCGACGCCGCGCGGGCTGATCGTGCCGAACATCAAGGACGCGGGCGCCAAGAGCCTGGCCGCGCTCGCGACCGCGCTCAACGAACTGGTGGCGACCGCCCGGGAAGGGCGGACCTCCCCGGCCGACATGTCGGGCGGCACGGTCACGATCACCAACGTGGGCGTGTTCGGAGTGGACGGCGGTACGCCCATCCTCAACCCGGGCGAGGCCGCGATCCTGGCGGTCGGCGCGATCCGTGAGCAGCCGTGGGTACACAAGGGCAAGGTCAAGCCCCGGCACGTGACCACGCTGTCGCTGTCGTTCGACCACCGCATGGTCGACGGCGAACTGGGCTCTCGGGTCCTGGCCGACATCGCCGAGATGCTGGAGCGACCCAAGTTGCTGTTCGTGCGCGGCTGATCCCTCGGCGGTCGCGTCCGCCGGTGGAACACGCTTCGGACCGGGCCCCGAGTGGGCCCGGTCTGTCGTGTTTTCGGACCTTCCCTTAAAGTGCTTGTACTGTGAAGCCATCTGTGAGCACAGTCCCGTCCCGCCCCGGTGGGGCCATCGCCTGGGCGATGTGGGCGGTGGCGGCTTCCGTATACGTGGTCGCGGTGTTCCACCGCAGCAGCCTCGGTGTCGCCGGGATCGACGCGCAGGAGCGATTCGGTGTCTCGGCCTCACAGCTCTCGCTGTTCCCGATGCTGCAACTGCTCGTCTACGCGGGCCTACAGATACCCGTCGGCGCGCTGACCGACCGGTTCGGGGCCAAGCGGGTCCTCGCGGTGGGGCTCGTGCTCATGACGGCGGGTCAGTTCACCTTCGCGTTCGCGCACGGCTTCACGGGCGCGGTGTTCGCGCGGCTCCTCGTCGGTACGGGCGACGCGATGACGTTCGTGAGCGTGCTGCGGGTGGTCTCGGTGTGGTTCCCCGCGCACCGGGCGGCCGTGCTCACCCAGTTGACCGCGCTGCTCGGGATGGCCGGCAACCTCGCGAGCGCGACACCACTGGCCGGCGCGCTGCACGCGTTCGGCTGGAGCAAGACCTTCGCGGTCTCCGCCGGGGCCGGCGTCGTGGTGCTGCTCGTGGTGCTGCTCGTGCTGCGGGACGCGCCCGGCGGCGCGCCGCGAGTACGACCCGTCGACGGGCCGAGCATGCGCTCGCAGGTGCGCGAGGCGTGGGCCGAGCCCGGCACCAGGCTCGGGCTGTGGGCGCACTGGGTGTGCGGCTTCATGCCACAGACCTTCCTGATGCTGTGGGGCTTCCCCTTCCTGGTCGAGGGCCAAGGTCTGTCCAAGGGCACCGCGAGCACGCTGCTGAGCGTGGTGATCGTGATCAACATGGTCGCGTGCGTGGTGGTCGGTCCGCTGGTGACCCGCCGGCCGCGCAGCAGGTTGCCGCTGTGCATCGGGATGCCGGTGCTCGCCGGCGTGCTGTGGGCGGCGGTGCTCATACCCGCCGACCCGGCGCCGATGTGGCTGCTCGTGCTGCTCGCGTTGGTGATCGGCCCGGGCGGCGCGCTGTCTCTGGTGGGCATGGAGTTCGCCCGCGAGGGCAATTCGCCGCGGCGCCTGGGCACCGTGTCGGGCATCGTCAACGTCGGCGGGTTCGCCGCCGCGACGCTGTGCCTGTTCGCGATCGGCCTGGTCCTGGACCTGGTCGACCCGGGCGAGGGCGCGCACAGCCTGGACGCGTTCCGCGTCGCGATGGCGGTGCAGGTCGTGCCACTGCTGCTGGGCGTCGTACAGGTCGCGCGCTACGCCCGCAAGGTCGAGGCCGCCGGCCGGCCGCGCGCGAGCGGCTGCGTCGTGGCCGGGCGCACGCCGGAGCGGGAGACCGTGTCCGACCTCGGCTGACGCCGTGACGACCCGGCCGGGCCCCGGGGCTTCACGGCTTCTCGACCAGGGCCTCGACGCCCTTGTTCAAGGCGTCTGCTCAGGGCGTCACAGCCATGCTGTCCAGGATCCGGTGCCCGAGGTCGGGGTCGCCCTCGATCTTCACGTCGGCCCGATGCGTGGGCACCCGCCCGCACATCAGTCGCACGAACGTCTCCCAGTCGGTGGACAGGGCCACCAGCGGCCCCAGCGGCACCCGACCGTCCAGCCGGGCCCGACCGTCCTCGCCCACCGTGATCGTGCGCATGAACTCGACCGGCCCGCTCACGTCGAACACGACCGACGCGCCGGCGGGTGCCTTCGCGTCCTTGGCCACCACCCGGGGCAGCGCCGCGAGGAGGAAGTCACGCGTGATCAGCGCCGCCGGCGAGTCCAGGTTGCCCGGCACCCCGATCGCCCGACGCACGTCCTGCTCGTGCGCCCACACGTCGAACACGCGCTGGGCCAGCAGGAAGCGATAGGTCACGCTGCGGCCCATCATGCCGCGCACCTCGTCCTCCGGCGCCAGGTCGGCCTCGTCGAGCATCCGGCGCCGGCGCAGGATCACGTATTCCAGCTCACCGGTCATCTCGGGCGAGGTGTGGCAGCGCCGCACGTCCACGGGTATTTCGGCGTAGCGGCCGAACTCGTCGTGCACGTGCACGAGATCGCGCGGCAGGGTGTGGATCGGGCGCGGGTCGCCCAGGAGTTCGAGTTCGATCCCGATGATGTGGGACACGATGTCGCGCACCGACCAGCCGGGGCACTCGGTCGGGCTGCTCCACCGGCCCTCGGTCAGGGGCGAGACCAGATCTTTGAGGGAACGTACCGAGTGTTCCCAGGCATCGACGTGCGTTTTCAGGTCGTTGGTCACGTAGTACCTCGTTGTCGCTGCGTCACCGGTCGGCGGACGGACGCGACCGCTGCTGAGCCGTGGTCCTGGATCCTGGCAGGCACGTTACGCTGCCAAAGTTCCTGCGGTCATCCCGTTCGCGGGAAGCAAGCGGTGTAGGTGAGGGAAAGTGCGCGTTTCGCTCGTCCAACTCGACGTCGACCCGGCCGTGCCCGCCGAGGATCGGCTGGCCGAGGTCTCGGCTCTGGTGCGCAGTCGCCGCGGTGACCACTTCGTGGTGTTGCCCGAGTTGTGGCTGCATACCGGGTGGGTCTACGACGGCTGGGAAGGCGGTGCCGAAGGCGTGCACGGCCCGGTCGCGCAGGCGATGGCACGCGCCGCGCGCGACGCCGGCGTGTGGTTGCACGCCGGCAGCATCATCGAGCGTGGCGCCGACGCGAATCTGTACAACACGTCGCTCGTCTTCGATCCCGACGGCGCGCTGCGCGGCACGTATCGCAAGATCCACCGCTTCGGCTTCACCGGCGGCGAGGCGACGCTGATCTCCCGCGGCACCGAAACAGCGCAGGTCCGCACGCCGTGGGCCGAGGTGGGCCTGGCCACGTGCTACGACCTGCGCTTCCCGGAGATGTTCCGGCGCATCCTCGACGCCGGCGCCGAGGTGCTGGTGATCCCGGCCGCGTGGCCGGCCCGCCGGGTGGAGCACTGGCGGGTGTTGGCCCGGGCCCGGGCCATCGAGAACCAGATGTTCGTGCTCGCCTGCAACACGACGGGCAGCCAGGGCGGCCAAGCGATGGGCGGCCACAGCATGGTGATCGACCCGTGGGGCGAGATCGTCGCCGAAGCCGGCACCGGACAGATGGTGTTGACCGCCGAGATCGACCCGGCTCTGGTGGCCAAGACCCGAGAGGACTTCCCCGTCCTGCGCAACCGGGTGTTCTGAGCTCGCGGCTCAGTCCTCGTCGGCGCTCAGGCGATCCACGCAGACCGCGATCGCGATGATCAGGGCGTGGTCCCAGCCAGGCGCTATGTCGATGCCGTAGGTGTCGCGTACGCGCAGCCACTTGCGGGTGATCTGGGCGACCGGACCGTTCGGCCCGGTGATGCCGTACTCGTGATTGAACATGTCGCCGCGCACGGTGAGTTCGACCCCGATCGCGAGATCGACGTCGAACGCCTCGTGCAGCGGCGTGAACATCTTCTTGCGCACGGTCGCCACCGTCTCGCCGGTGGCGTCCTCGATCTTCATCGTGTGATGGATCGTCACGATCTTCTTCTTCACGGTCGCGAGCACCGTGCCGCCGGCGTCCTTGAGCTCCAGCCGGTCGTGCAGGGTCAGCGCCTTGCCGTCGACGAGGTATACCTTGTCGCCGGATTCCGTCGTGACCCAGAAGTCGTCGCCGATGGCGAACATCTTCTCGCGCACCAGATATCGGCCCGGAGCCACGCCGGGATAGACCTGTGCGTCGTCGTACTCGTCGCCGAACACTGCTGCCTCCACGGTTGCCACGCGTTGTCGGCCAGGATGCCCCCGATCCGGCCGTTCAGTCCCACCCTGCCCAAGCGGGTACCCGGGCGTACGGATACACCCGGTTGGGTGGGGCGCGCCCCGCACACGCCTCGGGCGCGGGCCGCCGGCCGAGTCGGGTGGTTCACTTCGGATCATGAGCAGCACCGCGCGCCGAGCCAGGGTTCGGGCTCCCGAGTTGTCCGGTTCCGGTGGCTGGATCAACACCGAGGGCCCCGGCCCGACGCTGATCGGTCTGCGCGGGCGGATCGTGCTGCTCGACTTCTGGACGTCGGCCTGTGTGAACTGCCACCACGTCCTGGAGGAACTACGCGACATCGAGGAGCGACACCACGACGTACTGACCGTGATCGGCGTCCACTCGCCCAAGTTCGAGCACGAGACCGAGCACGAAACGGTGGTCTGCGCCGTCCGGCGACACGAGCTGCGACACCCGGTCCTGGACGACCCCGAACTGAGCACGTGGAAGCAGTACGCGGTGCGCGCGTGGCCCACTCTGGTGGTCGTGGACCCCGAGGGCTACATCGTCGCGCAGCTGTCCGGCGAGGGTCACGCGGGCGAAATCGAGGCGCTGGTCCGCGAGTTGGTGATCGAGCACGAGGGCAAAGGCACCCTGCGACGCCACGTCCGGGAGTACGACCACTCCGAACCACCGCGCACCGACCTGCGTTTCCCGAGCGCGGTGCTGCGACTGCCCTCGGGAGCCCTGCTCGTCGCCGACACGGGCCACCACTCGCTCGTCGAACTCTCCGACGACGGGCGTACCGTACTGCGCCGGATCGGCACGGGCCGGCGCGGCCTCCTCGACGGCGGCCCACGCCACGCGATGTTCGCCGAACCGCACGGCCTGGCCTTGTTGCCCCCCGAGGTCGCCGCCCACGTGCGCTACGACATCGTCGTCGCGGACACCGTCAACCACGCGCTGCGCGGCGTCTCGCTGGCGACCGGCTCGATTCGCACCGTCGCCGGGACCGGCCGGCAGTGGCGCCGCGGCGCCGACGACTTCGGCGCGGCCCGCGAGATCGACCTCTCCAGCCCGTGGGACGTCGCGTGGTTCGGCGGCCGGATCGTGATCGCGATGGCCGGCGTGCATCAGTTGTGGGAGTTCGACCCGGTGGGCGAAAGCGTCGCCGTGTTGGCCGGGACGACCGACGAGGGCATGGAGGACGGCTCGGTCGACACCGCCGACTTCGCCCAACCGTCGGCCCTGGCGGTCTCGCCGGACCGGCACACGCTGTGGATCGTGGACGCGGAGAGCTCGGCTCTGCGCCGGCTCGTCGACGGCCGGATCGACACCGTGATCGGCCGCGGCCTGTTCGACTTCGGTCTGCGCGACGGACCGGCCGCCCAGGCGCTGCTTCAACACCCGCTGGGCGTCGACGTGTTGCCGGACGAGTCGGTGGTGATCGCGGACACCTACAACGGCGCGTTGCGCCGCTACGACCCCGCCACCGAACTGGTGACGACCCTGCTGAGCAACCTGGCCGAACCCACCGCGGCCGCGGTGGTCGCCGACCTCGACGACGACGTGTACGTCGCCGTGGTCGAGTCCGCGGCCCATCGAGTGCGTCGAACCCGCCTGCCCCCCGGCTGAGTTGCCCACCGCAAGGCACCTCACACGGGGAACGACCGCGGCCCGGAGGGGAGGGGGGAGTCTGCTCCGGGACCGCGGTCGTTGGGGGGGGTGGTGCGGCAATGGTGCGGTCGGTGGTGCGGCGGAAGCCGGCCTCAGCGCCGGTAGTAGCGGCGCGTGGGCCGCTCTTCGACGACCCGCTCTACCGGCGGCTGCTCGACGTAGCCGTCCACCGGGTAGTTGCTCGTCGGACCGGGGTTGAGCATGGTGTTGCGCCGACGCGGGGCCCACACGACGAGGAACATCGCGATGCCGACGACGCCGGCGATCATCAGCACGACTCCGACGATGTCGATGTTGATGCCGGAGGCGTGCCAGTCGGTTGCGAAAGTGAGGATCGCGCCCAGCGCGATCAACAGGATGCCCGCTCCGATGCCCATGAGTCGTCCACTCCGATCCGCTGACGTGCGGCGGGTTTTCGCTGCGCCTGATTGTCTGTCGGCTCGCGCCTACCCGGAGTGTGCCGACCCATGCCGACCGATTCCCGACGCGCTCTCAGCTCTCCAGGAACGCCGCCGCGGCCGACGCCAACAGATGCGGGTCCTCGGCGCCGCACAGCTCGCGCGACGAGTGCATCGACAGGCAGGCCACGCCGACGTCGACGGTCTCGATGCCCAGGCGGGCCGCGGTGATCGGGCCGATGGTGGTGCCGCAACCCATCGAGTTGATGCCGACGAACGTCTGCCACGGCACACCCGCGCGCTCGCACGCCGCGGCCCACACGGCCCGACCACGCGCGTCGGTCGCGTAGCGCTGGTTCGTGTTGACCTTCAGGATCGGGCCGCCGTTGGGCACGGGGTGGTGGCCCGGCTCGTGGCGCCCGACGTAGTTCGGGTGCACGGCGTGGCCGACGTCGCTGGAGAGGTGGAACGAGTCGGCGAACGCGCGGGCGCGCTCGTCGAGCGACCCGCCACGCGAGCTGACGATCCGGGTGAGCACGGTCTCCAGGAGCGGCCCGGCCGCGCCCGTGGTGGACTCGCTCCCGGTCTCCTCGTGGTCGAACGCGCCGAACACGGGGATGTGCGGTACCCCGTCGTGCGCCGCCGCGAGCAGGGCGGCCAGGCCGGCGTGCACCGAGAGCAGGTTGTCCAGGCGGGCCGACGCGAGCAGTTCGCCGTCGCGACCGAGGTAGGCGGGCCTTTGCACGTCGTGGACCATCAGGTCCCAGCCCGCGACCTGCGCCGCGTCGACGCCGACCTCCTCGGCGACGAAGCGGATCAACGCGCCCTCGTCGACCTTGCCCAGACCCCAGATCGGCGTCATGTGCTGCTGCTTGTCCAGTTGCAGGCCCGCCTCGTTGACCTGGCGGTCGAGGTGGATCGCGAGCTGAGGTACGCGCAGGAGCGGCCGGTCCACGAACACCAGGTGCTCGCTGCCGTCGCGCAGCACGATCCGCCCGGACAGGCCCAGGTCGCGGTCGAGCCAGCTGTTGAGCAGAGTCCCGCCGTACAGCTCGACGGCGATCTGGCGCCACCCGGCCGCTCCCGTGTCCGGGTTCGGCTTGACCCGCAGCGTCGGCGAGTCGGTGTGCGCGCCGAGGATCCGGAACCCGCGCGTGGCCTCGGCGCCCTCGGGAACGAACCACGCCACGATCGCGCCACCGCGCAACACGTAGCGCCCACCCACCCCGTCGTCCCACGCGGCCGTCTCCGCGAGCCGCAGAAAGCCCGCGGCGTCGAGCCGCGCGGCCACGTTGGCGGCCGCGTGGTACGGAGACGGACTCACCGCGACGAACTCCATCAGGTCGTCGGTGTGCGTCCGGTCGAAACGGGGCGAGGTCATGCGCACTCCAAGGCTCGCGGTCGATGGACCACGTAGATCGTTTCCGGGTTCTCGGCCTTCGAGACTACGCCCCGCCGCACGCCGGAGGCCGCCTCCCCACACCCCGGAACGCGGGGGTGGGCAGGCGGCCTCGGTTGTCTAGAAAGCAGCTTCGGGCAGGGCCATGATGTCGTTGTCGGTCTGCTCGGTCATCACGCGCCGGGCGGTCAGCAGCGGCAGGACCTCGCGCGCGAAGTGCTTCGCGGCGGCGACCTTGCCCTGATAGAACGCCTGGTCACGGCCCGGCTTGCCGGCCAGCTTGGCCAGCGCCACCGAAGCCTGCCGCAGCAGCAGCCACGACACCACCAGGTCGCCTGCCGCGATCAGCAGGCGCGTGGTGTTCTGGCCGACCTGGTAGATCGAGTCGATCTCCTGCTCGGACGCCATGAGCTGGTTGATCATCGCGGCGACCATGCCCTGGACGTCCTCGGCGGCGGTCGCGAGCAGCTTGACCTCGGCGGCCAGCTCGCCCTCGGCGTGCGCGCCGATGAACTCCTGGATCTCGCCGGCCACGACGGTCAGCGCCTTGCCCTGGTCGCGGACGATCTTGCGGAAGAAGAAGTCCTGGCCCTGGATCGCGGTCGTGCCCTCGTAGAGGGTGTCGATCTTGGCGTCCCGGATGTACTGCTCGATCGGGTATTCCTGGAGGAAGCCCGAGCCGCCGAAGGTCTGGAGCGACTGCGCGAGTTGCTCGTAGGACTTCTCCGAGCCGTAGCCCTTGACGATCGGCAGAAGCAGGTCGTTGACCCGGTCCGCGGTCTCGTCGGGCCTGCCCTCCAACTCGGCGCCGGTGATCCGGTCCTGCCACGACGCGGTGTACAGCACGAGCGCGCGCATGCCCTCGACGTACGCCTTCTGAGTGAGCAGCGAGCGCCGTACATCGGGGTGGTGCGTGATGGACACACGCGGCGCGGCCTTGTTCGTCATCTGCGCGAGGTCGGCGCCCTGGTAGCGCTCCTTCGCGTATTCCAGCGCGTTCAGGTAGCCGGTCGACAGCGTCGCGATGGCCTTCGTGCCGACCATCATCCGGGCGTACTCGATGATCTTGAACATCTGCGCGATGCCGCTGTGCACCTCGCCGACGAGCCATCCCACGGCCGGGACGCCGTGCTCGCCGAAGGTGAGTTCGCAGGTCGTGGAGACCTTGAGGCCCATCTTGTGCTCGACGTTGGTGACGAAGGCACCGTTGCGCTCGCCGAGATCGCCGGTCTCCCGGTCGAAGTGGAACTTGGGGACCACGAACAGCGACAGGCCCTTGGTACCGGCGCCGGCACCCTCCGGGCGCGCGAGCACCAGGTGGATGATGTTCTCGGTCATGTCCTGGTCACCGGAGGTGATGAAGCGCTTGACGCCCTGGATGTGCCAGGTGCCGTCCTCCTGCTCGATCGCCTTGGTACGGCCGGCGCCCACGTCCGAGCCCGCGTCGGGCTCGGTCAGCACCATCGTGGAACCCCACTGACGGTCGACCATGTGGTCTGCGATCTTCTTCTGCTCCTCGGTACCGATCGAGTGCAGCACCTGCGCGAAGTCGGGACCCGCCGCGTACATCCACAGCGCCGGGTTGGCGCCGAGCACGAGCTCCGCGACCGACCAGCGCAGCGAACGCGGGCAGTTGGTGCCACCCATGCTCTCGGGGAGCGCGAGGCGCCACCACTCCGAGTCCATGTACGCCTTGTACGACTTCTTGAAGGCCTCGGGCAGCGTGACCGAGTGGGTCGACGGATCGAACACCGGCGGGTTGCGGTCGCCTTCGGCGAAGGAATCGGCGAGATCGTTGACGGCCAGGCGCTCGACCTCGACGAGGATCGACCTGGCGGTCTCGACGTCCATCTCGGCGAACGGACCCGCGCCGTAGACCTCTTCCCGTCCGAAGACCTCGAACAGGTTGAACTCCAGGTCGCGGAGATTCGACTTGTAGTGACCCATGGAAGGCTCCGCCCGTGTTGATTGCGTCGCCGGCTGTGTGGTGTGGCCGGTCGCGTCGTCTGTTGGCACCGTACCGACGCCATGGTACTGGTCGGTAACATAATGATCGTACCCATGGGTAACTTTTTCAATGCCCCAGAGGTTCCCATCGCGTCGACACGTGATACATGTGACCGTCTCGACGGAGGGCTCAAACCCGGGCCGCGACCCGCTAGCCTCGTCGTGTGTACGGCTACGCAACGGAAGAACCCCAAGCCCGGGCGGAGGCGCCGGCGCTCACCGATGCTGTTCGCGCGTTCGCTACGGGCGTCATGAACGGCGAGGACTTCCAGTCCATCTTCATAGCGTCGAAGGTCTTCTGCCCGAGAGGTGAGCGCCCGGGTTTCCTGGCTCTGCACAACACTCCGGAGCCGGTGATCCCGATGTTCAGCTCGCTGGCGGAGCTGAAGAAGTACGCCGGTGAGGACTCCCGCCACTTCACGGTCACCGGCGCGGAGGTCTTGGACCTGCTGCCCAACGGCTACGGCTTCGTGCTCGACCTCGACGGCGAGCATCGGGTGATGTTCGACGCGAAGGCCATAGAGCAGATGATCGCGTTCGCGATGCGGCGGATGTACGGCTGAGCCGCCGTCACCGGCTGCCGGCCGCCGGGTCGCCGACCGGGTGACCGTTCAGCGGCGGAGGGCTTCGACGGGTTCGATGCGGGCGGCGCGCCAAGCGGGGTAGAGGCCGGCGAGGAGTCCGGTGGCGAGGCCGATCAGGGGCGCGGCGGCGACGGTGGTGGGGTCGATCACCGGGGTCCATTGTCTGGCGGCCGAGGTGGCGACGACGGTGACGGTTCCCAGGCTGGTGCCGACGAGGCCGCCGAGCGCGCCGAGGGTGGCGGATTCGGTGAGGAACTGGCCGGCGATGTGTCGGCCCCGGGCGCCCAGGGCTCTGCGCAGGCCGATCTCGCCGGTGCGTTCCATGACGGCGACGAGTGTGGTGTTGGCGATGCCGACCGCGCCGATGATCAGGCAGATCCCGGCCAACAGCAGGAAGAGCGCGCCGAGGTCGTCGGTGACGTTGTCGCGCAGGGTGCGCGGGTCCGGGGGCGGGATGGGCTTGAACGCCTCGGGGGCGTCGGGGCGCAGGGCGTAGGGGGCTTCGTCGGCGACCTGGCGGGCGGCGCCGATGCGGGTGGTGACGAGCATTTTGGCGCGGTCGCCGGATTCGGGTGGGCCGTAGATCTTTTCGGCGGTGGTGCGGGGGATGAGGACGGACAGGAGGAGGTCGGCCTTGCGGTCCGTGTCGGCGAGCATGCCGATGACGGTGTAGGGGGTGTCGCCGATGAAGAGGGCGGGGGCGGTGTCGAGGGTGGTGATGCCCAGGCGGCTCGCCATGCCTTCGCCGATGACGGCGACGTGTTCGGCGCGGGTGTCGTGGAAGGTGTCGTAGCCGCGGCCGGTGGCCCAGTGGGTGCCCGCGGCCTGGAGGAGACCGGGGGAGGCGGCGACGACGGGGATCTGTTGGCCGCTCGCGTCGCGGCCGACGGGGGCGGCGCGGACGGTGGTGCCGGGGGGCAGGCGCACGGTCCAGTAGACGCCGGCGTGTTCGACGCCGTTGAGGGCGGCGACGCGTTTGTCGGCGTCGGGGGTGAACATCAGGGGCTGGGTCGCCGCGTCCTTGCCGCCGGTGTCCTCGACGGTGACCTCGGTGGCGGTCAGGGCGTTGAAGCGGTCGCCGATCTGGCCGGTGGCGGTGGCGGTCAGGCCGAGGATGGCGACGAAGGTGCCCACGCCCAGGACGGTGCCCAGGGCGGTCAACACCGAGCGGGCGGGGCGTTGGAGCATGCCGGCGAGGGCCTCGGAGAACAGGTCGCGCGGGCGTTGGCGGGAGGGGGTGATCCGTGGGTGCGCGGGGGCTTCCGGGCCGGATTCGAGCATCTCGTCCAGGCTCACGCGACGTTCTCCCGGGTCTCGCTCGGGACGCCGTTGATCGCGGGGGCAACGCTCGTGGCGCCGGCGTCCGTGACGCCTGCGTTGGTGTCGCCTTCGCTCAGGACGCCGTCGCGGATGGCGACGGTGCGTTGGCCGCGGCCGGCGACGGCGTGGTCGTGGGTGATGACCAGGACGGTCATGCCGTCGGTGTGGAGGGTGTCCAGGAGGGTCAGGACGCTTTCGGCGGTGGTGGTGTCGAGGTTGCCGGTGGGTTCGTCGCACAGCAGTAGCGAGGGGCCGGCGGCCAGCGCGCGGGCGATGGCGACGCGTTGACGCTCCCCGCCCGACAAGGTGGTGGGGGTGTGGTGCAGGCGGTGCCCCAGGCCGACCCGCTCCAGGGACTCCCGTGCCGCGGCGGCGCGTTGGGTCCGCGAGCGTTTCCCGCCCTGGTACATCATCGCCAACTCGACGTTCTCCGCCGCCGTCCGATAAGGCAGCAGGTGGAAGGACTGGAAGACGAAACCGATCCGCGACCCGCGCAACGCGGTGCGGTCGCGCTCTTTGAGCGCGCCGGTGTCGATGCCGTCCAGGCGGTACGTCCCCGACGTGGGCCGATCCAGCAGCCCGGCGACGTTGAGGAACGTCGACTTGCCCGACCCCGACGGACCGGTGATCGTCACGTACTCCCCACGCTCCACCACCAGATCGCACGGCCGCAGCGCCGGCACCGGCGGCGGCCCGGGATAGGTCAGGCCCACCCCCGTGAACTCCACCACGGCCTCGCCCGGTCCCTCCCGCGTCACGACCGCGGACCACTCTGCGGAAGGCCCACGACCGGACCGCCCTTGTCGCCGTTGCCGCCTGTCGAGGACGCGTCCTTGCGGGCGGCGCCGACCACGACCCGATCACCGTCGGCCAGCGCCGCACCGCCCACCGGCGCGACCTCCACGTAACCGTCCCCGGACGTACCCGGCCGCACCTCCACCCGACGCCGAACCCCCGCCGAGTCCACCACCGTCACCACCGTGCGCCCGTCCGCCCCCGCCGAGACCGCCGACAACGGCACCACCAGTACCGGACCACCCGACGTCGCGGCCTCGACCGTCAACCGCACGTCCTGGCCGGCCGACTTCGGGTCCAACGCCTCCGAGGGCGCCACGATCACCTCGTAGCCCCGACCGCTCGCCACCCCGGCCGAGGCGCTGCCCTGCTGCGACCCCTGACCGCCCTCCGATCCCGGCGAGGCCCCGGAATCCGGCGCGTCCGCGACCGAGCGCACCTCGCCGGTCGCCTCGACCCCCGACAACTCGGCCAGGATCCGCACCTTCGACCCGGGCCGCACCAGGCCCTTGTCGCTCGGCGACAACTGCCCGCGCACGACCAGGTCACCCGCCGACACCGTCAGCGCCTTCTCCTTGACCTCGCCGCCCACCGCGACGTGCACCGCGTCCACCCGTGCCGGGAACCGCGACAGGAACACCACCTCGCCGGCCGGCAGCATCGCGCCCGACTTCGCCTTCAACGCCGAGAGCGCGTCCTTCGCCTTGGCCAGATCCTCGGTCGCGTACCGCACCTGCTGCTCGGCGGCCTTCGTCCCGCCCTGCCCGCCCGACTTGTCGGCGGGCTTGTCGGCGGCCTTGTCACCGGCGGGCGGCGCGGTCGACCCGGCACCCCCCGCGCTCGCGGCCCCGCCCGAAGGCGCCGCACCCGCGGCCGAGGCATCCCTCGCCGCCCGCAACGCGTCCTTCGCCTGCGACAGCGACCGCTCCAGGCCCGTGACCCGCTCCTCGGCGGCCTTGATCGCCTCGTCCCCGCCTTCGCCCGCCGCCGGCGCGTCGTAGCCGGCGCCCTTGTAGAACGCGGCCACCGCAGCCCTCGTCCCCGCCCCGTACACGCCCGCCTTGTCCGAGCCGACCTCGTGCCCCAAGCCCTTGAGAGCCGCCTGCAACTGCTCGACGTCGCGCCCCTCGCTGCCGGGCTTGAGATCGCGATACACCGGCAACTCCCCCGGCAACACGAACACCGGCCGCCCGGACACCTCGATCAACACCCGACCGGGCTCCAACGCGTCCCCCGCCTTGACCCGAACCCCGGTCACCACCGGCTTCGCGCCGCCCCCACCGTCCTTGCCGCCGGCCACCGACACCCGCGGCGACACCGCCACCGTCTGACCCGCCACCACCGTCCCCCGCAACACCACCGTGTCCGAGAGCACCCGCCGCTCCACCACCGCCGAAATCACCGAGGCCGCAGGCGCCTTCGCCTCCGCCGCCTTCTCCCCCGGCGACTTCACGAACCGCGCCGCGCCCACCCCACCGGCGCCCAGCAAAACTGCTGCCGCGACGGTCATCAAAAGCCTTCGCCGTCGCTTCACGGTGGCGGATGCCGGGCCCGGGACCCGACTGTCTCCGGGCTCGGCATGCGGAACGGAATCACCGGGCATCGTGCCGCCGTTCATTCGGGTTCCCGTCGGCTGGTGGTAGGCGCGAGGTACTTCGACATCGAGAACCTGCGACGGCGATCGTCGATCGCTGCACCGTGGGCGCGGACTCCCGACTCGATCACGGTCCGGACAAGACGCGCCGCGCGAGCGTGGTTGGGGCCAAGTTAAAGGCGAAACTTCAGCGGGTCAACGTTCGACACGGACGGTGATCGGCTTCCCGCTCGATTCCGTCGCCGCCCGGCAAGCACCCGGGACGCGTCTCGGGTCGCACTGGTCGGCCAGGCCTTGTACGCGGTCAACTCTTCGGCAGGTTGCTCGACGGCTTGCTGTTCGTAGGCCGCGCCCGTAGCCCGGAAATGGGGCATCACGCGCATCCGGCAACCACAGGCACGTGGTGTGGTGGACCTCGGATTCGTTAGCCACCAGACACCCACCGGCATGGGAATGCGGCCGGAGGAGGCGCTCGGATACGCCAACGCGGCCATGGCCACGGGGAAGTAAAACCTTTACCTATGCGGTAGGTGACGTTCCGCTCGAACGGTGCGTGGTCGCCTTTCCGCGCGGCCGGCCATCCGAAAAAACCCGCTCGCGCGGTCCTGCCCGAAGCCGGCTCACAGACGCGCCAACCTCCCCGCCAGGCAGGGAGGTTGGCGCGTCGTGTGACGATCAGGACGGTGCATCCGCCGGACGGGTCAGCCCGATCGCCGTCCATGGCGCAGGAGTTCGCCGCTGTGTACGCCCGTCTGTTCGTCGTCCTCGATGGTCACCTGTCCGTTGACCAGGACATAGCGGTAGCCCTTGGCGTCGATCACCGTGCGGAGCTGACCGCCTGGCAGGTCGTGTACGAACTTCGGTTCCCCGTACGCGAGTTCGTCGTAGTCGTAGACGATGATGTCGGCTGCGGCACCTTCGCTCAGCACGCCGCGGTCGGTGAATCCCGCGCACCGCGCCGGCAGGCCGGACAGCCGCCAGTGCGCCTGCTCCAAAGACGTCCACGCGTGCTTGCGCACGTATTCGACGATGTACTCCGTGCCGTACATCCCCGCGCTGAGCGTCTTCAGGTGCGCTCCACCGTCCGACAGGCCGGGAATCAGATACTCGTAGTCGACGAGTTCCTTCAGCCCGTCCAACGTCGCGTTGAACTGCCCGGTGTGGATCTCGGTGGTGAGCCCGTCCGCGATCGTCACGTCGCACAGGACGTCGATCGGGTGCCGGTCCAACGCCGCGCCGATCTCCTTGAACGAGAGCCCCTCGTACTGCTTGTACTCGTCGGTGAACGTCCGGTGCAGCTTCATGTCCGGGTACAGGTGGTAGAACAGCGGGTCGAATTCGCGCAGCTCGGCTCGGATCCGAGGATCGTTCAGCAGTGCGATCTTCTCCTCGACCGTCTCCGCCTCGAAGATCGTGGCCACCGGCGCCCGCGACGAGAGGCCGCCGTACAGGAAGCTGAACGGCACCGGCACGTCGGTCGTCATCGCCTGGCCGTAGATCGGGATGCCGCGCTCCTGGCAGCTGCGCAGCCACTCGATCTTCTTCTTGTACAGCCCGCCGCTGCGCGAGTTGGCGATCACCGCGTTCCAGATCAGCGGTCGGCCGCTGACCTCGACGAGGTTCTCGTACTCCTCCTCGGTGATCTGGGTGCCCGAGACCTGCATGAACCCGCGCCCCTGTCGGGCCAGCGCCTCGGCCAGGGCGAGCCTGGTGGCGGGCCACATGATGTCGGTCGGCATCGGCGTGCCGTCGAAGTCGCCCTGCAGCATCCGCCCGCCGGGGTTGCCCGGCTCGCCCAGGCACTGCGCGGACCAGCCGCACGCGCCGGCGTCCATCGCCTGCTCCAGCAGCCGGGCCAACTCGGCGTGCTCCTCGTCGGTCGGCAGCGCGCCGGCCTTCGCGCGCTCCAGTCCGAGCACCCAGATCAGCAGTGGGTTGACCGGTACGTACGGCAGCACGTTGAGCGCCTTCGGCGTCCGGTCGACGCTGTCCAGGTAGTCGGGGAAGGTGACCCAGTCCCACGGCATGCCCTCACGCAGCGTCTCGGTCGGGATGTCCTCGACCGCGGTCATCGACAGCATCGCGCGGTCCCGCATCTCCTCGCGCACGGGCGCGAAGCCGAAACCGCAGTTGCCGGTGACCACCGAGGTCACGCCGTGCGGGCCGGACGTGGTCAGGTACGGGTCCCAGAAGACCTGGCCGTCGTAGTGCGTGTGCAGGTCGATGAATCCTGGCGCGACGATCAGTCCGGTCGCGTCGATCACGCGATCCGCGTCCGACTCGGGGATCCGCCCGATCCGGGCGATCACCCCCCCGGTGATCCCGAGGTCGCCCCGAAACCGCGGATTCCCGGAGCCGTCGACGACGACCCCGCCCTTGATGACCACGTCGTATGTCGCCATGACGTCCCTTTCCTCGGCCGAGCCTCGGATTCGACCGCGCTCGGCAGGCGGCGAGCCTAATTAAAGAGTGTGTTTAATACGAGGCGTCGAAGGAGTCAAGGCATTCCGGGGGCGGAGGTGGTCGAACGGTGCGCGGGTGTGGCGCCGGCGGGCTCAGCTGTCGGCCGGCGTGCCCGCGAGTGCGCCCGCGACGATCGCCGTCAGGTGTTCGTCGAAGGCTTCGGGGTCGAGCAGCCCGGTCGAGACGATGCCGTCCGGCCGCGGCGGCTGGGTGTGCCGCGCGGCGCGGGCCGCGCACAGCATGCCGACCATCTGGGTGACCAGGAAGGCGCGAGTCTGGAGTGCGGCGGCGGCCGACTCGGGCCGCGCGACCGCCACGGCGTCCACGACCTCCTGGACGTCCTGGCCGCCGAGCAGCGGGGTCACCGGCGAGGTCGCGTCGCGCAGCAGTTCCACCGATATCTGCAGGTAGGCGCGATCGGCCGGTGAGCCGTTGAGCAACTCGGTGATCGGCACCACGATCGCGCGAGCGAAGCCGTCCAACCGCTCCGGCCGTTCGCGGGCCACGGCGAGCAGCGCCTGCCGGCGCGCGTACACGACCGGCACGTGCTGTTCGACGATCGCGCGCAGCAATCCTTCCCGCCCGCCGAAGTGGTAGTGGATCGCGCCGGCGTTGCGCTGACCCGCCGCACGCGTGATGTCCTGCAGCGGGACATCGAGGCCGTGCCGCGCGAACAAGATCTCGGCGGCCTCGACGATGCGTCGCCGGGTGGGGCCGGAGTCACGGGGCATGGGCGCAGCATATGGCCTGGGCCCCGACACGTACGGCCCGCTGTCAAGTGCCTGTTTGGCCAGGTTTGGATACATTTTGGACCTAATGGGACCTTCGCCCCTGTCCACGTGCCCTTGAGTCGGTGACGATGGACGGAGTTGGTCGACAGCCCGTCCCCCTGTGCGTCAACGAAAGGTCCTCACAGATGCCCGCCGTGCCCCTTCCCGCGAGCCGCGCCGTTCCGGTGGCAGTGGGGCTGTACATGGCAGTGATCGCGACCTGGCTCTTCGCCCCGGCCTACCTCGACATGCACGCCGTACTGATCGCGGTGCCCGCGGTCGTGGCCATGGCGTATCGGCCGTGGATGACCGCGCTGGCGGGGACCATCGCGCTGACCACGCGGCTGGTCGTCCACCCCGGACCCGGCGACTACACGCACTCCACCGGCACGTCGGCGGCCATCTTGATCGTGACGCTGTTCGGCTGCTGGGTGGGCCGGGAGCGGCGGCGCCAGGACGCCCGCCTGCATCGCGTGCAGTCGGTGGCCGAGGTGGCCCAGCGGGCACTGCTTCGCCCGGTACCGAAGGCGGTCGGCCGCTTCGGCTTCGCGGTCCGCTACCGTGCCGCGGCCGAGGAGGCGTCGATCGGCGGCGACCTGTACGAGGTGCTGGAAACGCCGTACGGCGTCCGCGTCCTGCTCGGCGACGTGCGCGGCAAGGGCTTGGAGGCCGTGGACATGGCGGCCCGCACCCTCGGCGCGTTCCGTGAGGCCGCGTACGACGCGCCGACCCTGGCGGAGGTCGGCATCCGGGTGGACCGGAGCCTGAACCGCCAGCTCGGCGGCGAGGACTTCGTCACGGCCGTGATGGTGGAACTGTGTCCCGGCGAGGGCACGATGCAGGTCCTGGCGTGCGGCCATCCGTCCCCGCTCCTGGTCCGCAGCGGCACGGTCGGCGAGGTGACCGCCGAGGCGGGCCTGCCATTGGGCATGGGGCTGCTGCCGCCGGCCACGACGCGCACCGTGGAGCATGTTCGGTTCCGGCCGGGCGACGTCCTGCTGATGCACACGGACGGCGTGACCGAGGCTCGGAACACCTCGGGCCGGTTCTACGCCCTGGCCGAACAGCTGGCGACGCACGCGTACAAGGACGCCGCCGCGATGTTGGACTCCGTCGAACAGAGCCTGCTGGCCCACGTGGGCGGAAAGCTGGAGGACGACGCGGCGATGCTGGCGGTCACCTTGACGGGACCGCTCACCAAGCTGGTCAAGCCGGCCCGGCCGCTGACCTCCTTGCGGCATCCGGCCTGAGCCGAGGCAACCGGCACGTGCCTGCGGAATCCTTTCGCAACGCGCGAAGGCCCCGGGAGAAGGAGTCCCCGGGGCCTTCGGCGTGCCGACGGTGGATTCAGCCGGCGATGGTGGCGCGGCGGCGCCGGGTCACGACGAACGAGGCGGTGCCGAGCAGGACGAGTCCACCCGCGACCGCGGCGAGCGCCGGGATGTGCGAGGGGCTGCCGGTCTTGGGCAGCGCGGCGGGCAGCGGCTCTGCGGCGGGGGCAGGGTCCGCAGTGGCCGGCGCGGTCGACCGCGTGGCGGACGGGCTGGTCACGACGACCGGTGCGGCGGGCTTGGCCTCGTTCTTCCCGGTCGCGCCGGGAGCCGGCTCGGCCGGGACGGACTTGCTCGGAGTGGGCTTGGTGGTGGGCTTGGTGGTGGCCTTGGTGGTGGGCTTGGTCGGGGTGGCCTTGGTGAGGGCGAACTTCTTGTAGCTCGTGCTGTTGTTCCCGGGGCCGAGGGCGCTGAGGCTGCCGTTGACGACCTGGACGGGAGTGCCGGCCTTGACCGTGACGGTGAGCGTGACGGTGGTGCTGCCGCCGGCGGGTACGGAAGCGGGGATGGTGATGGTTCCGCCCATGACGGGGTCGCAACCGGTCTGCAGCGCAAGGGCGCGTGATCCCTGGCCGGCGACCGCGTAGCGGACGGACGCGTCCTTGGGCGTTCCGTGGTGCAGCTTGCCGTCGGGCGAATCGGTCGACCCGTCGAGCAGTCCGAGGCCGATCCCCACCGGGATGCGGTTGAGTGCAACGGAAGACTTGTTGGTGACGGAGAGCTTGGCGGTGAAGGCGGTGCCGCGGGTGACCTTGGCCGGAACGCCGGACAGCGCGACGGTGACCTTGTCCATGGCCGCACGCTCGGCCTTGTCGAGGGAATCGCTCTTGACGCTCGCGGAGGTGGCACCGCCGCACGCGTAAGCGGTGCCGGCCATGCCCGGCAGGACGGGCGTGACGAGGGCGAAGGTGACGGCGGCCGCACCGGAGATACCGATGTTCTTGGCAATTCGGTTCATAACGGGCATGCGCATGACGGAGTTCCCCCGTGGCGATTGATGTTCCGAAGAATGTGATGGGGAGCTCGGCTCGGCCTCGACCCCGATTCCCGGACCCGGTCGCCGTGTTCCTTGCTCTCAACCGTTAAGACGCCTGTCCCCCAGGGGGGTTGCGCCCGCCGGCCAAGTTTCTTCGAGGACCGGATCCCATGGGCGCGATCCGGCTCCGCGACCTCTGGGGAACGCTGCGATCGCGCCTTTGGTGGCTTGGGATGTGTTCCCATCGCGTCGTGGGCTGCGGTTTCACGGCGCCGGGGTGACGTGGCCCGGCCTCGCGATCCCGACCCGGGCCGCGCCTTGACCCTGGGCCGGGCGGGTCGGCTGCGGACGGCGCTTCGCGCCCACGGAGCGCGCTTCGCCCGGCAGCGGGACTCGACTGCGCTCCCGGCGCGTCAGCGCCCACCGACCAGGCCCCGTCGAGTGTTCGACGAGCGCAGCGAGGAGAGCGGC